>NZ_QTVL01000003.1:249727-354714 GCF_003460565.1 Blautia sp. AF32-4BH
TTGAAACGATTGGCAATATAACAGATGAAGCAGTTCAAAAGTATATAAAAGAGTAAGCAGAAGAATCGAGACGAGAAGATTCGAGTAGTACCGCTTTATAGCGGGCTAGCAAAAGTGCTTGCGATACCGCCCTTTGGGGCGAGCAGTAACAATAGCCCTTTGGAGGGCTAATAATAAACCACCAGTTGAACAGGTGGTTGCTAACTAGAATGTAGGAAACATTGTTTTTCGGCAGAAATACATTTACGGAGCTTCATTTCCTGCTTATGATGTTTGGCATATATCCCATAGTAGCGAAGCATTTTAAAATGTTTTTCGGAGATGTGGACAATGAGTTTTTGAATGAAGTTCAAAGCAGGAATGGTTTCAGTAACAGTTTTATTGTCTTCGTGTCTGGTGTAATGAAAGGTTACATTTTTGCCGTCATAAGTATCAATACGCGATGTGGCAATAACAGGTCTGCCGAGGTATCGGCTGATGTATTTAATGGTGATATCAGGAGTGCAAAGATTTGGCTTTGCACGGACATAAAAGCCGTCAGCGTGTTTCGTGTACATTTCATTTTTGACTTTGCGAAAAGTCGGACCAATGCGGGAGGTAAGTCGTTCAAGCAGGACTTTGCGGAAAGCATTACGAAGGAAACTGTAATCAAAGTGTTTGACAGGACGCCAAGGAGTGATGTTACCAGCCCCACCCTCGGAGATGAGATCGTGGATATGAGGATTCCATTTTAAATCACGCCCAAAAGTGTGAAGAATACAGATAAGCCCAGGAGTAAAGTTTTCGGTTTTATTCATTTTGGAAAACATGCGTAAAACAACATCACGAACAGAATGAAATAAACAATCTAAGAGAGTCCTGTCTTCGAGAAAATAAACGCGAAGTTCCGCTGGGATAGTGAAAACACAATGGCGATGAACGCAAGAAACAAGCTTACAGGACATATGAAAAGAACGAAGCTGGTTGTATTTGTTTCCGCAGGAAGGGCAAAAACGGCTTTTACAGCGAAAGGGAACAAATTTAAGATTTCCACAGTGAGGACAGCCATACATGGCACCACCGTAAGAAGGGTCACCACAATGAATCATCTTGTTGACATTTTCAATGACAGCAGGACGAGGATGGAGTTCATAATAATCGGTAAAGATGGATTGTAATATATTCATAATAGAATTTTACAATAAAGAAGGAGATAAGAAAACCCCTTCCCCTCATGAATGAGGGGTTAGGGGAGTTGAGAGTGTCGCAGACACTTTTTTATTGTGGGAGAAGCCTTGACCGCGGTCTTTGCTGAAGATGCATTGCTGGGCAAAATCAAGGCAAACCCTCTTGGCTGTATGGACAATTTGAGGCAGAACGATTGGTTCGGCTTTTTTGGGGAGACTGCGTTTTTACCGGCTCCCGTTACAGCTCTTCGTACTTGGGCAGCGACTTTACGGTGCCGCCTTCCATGGCGCTTTCGTGGGCCAGGAGACCAACGCCGGTCCAGTAGGCCGCATCGATATCGGAGGGGAAGGGAGTTCTGTCTTCCAGAATGCTGGTAACGAACTCATGGACCAGATGCGGATGGGAACCGCCATGACCGCCGCCCTGCTTGAAGGACAGATGGGGATTGACCTCGTCATAGGCCACTTCGTAGGTAAACCGGCCAATGACGTCCGGAAGCAGATGGGCATAATCGGGGACCTGAACGTATTCCTCATCGATCTTGCCGCCGCGGTTCTCGTTCTCCCAAACCAGATCCCGGCTGAACATCACATGTTTGTCGCCGTTGAGCTGATCCCACTCAAAGGACTTGTTTTCACCATAGATATTAAAGCATTCGCTGTAGCCACGGGCGACATGGTACAGGAAGCGCTCCATTTCAACGGTCGTCTCGCCATCCTCCAAGGCCACCAGAGCAGACTCAAAGGCGAAGGGGCAGCCGTACTGCTTTTCCAGTTCCGGACGGACCTTGCCGGAGCCTCTGCCGAAGACGCTGACCGGACGCTGCCCTGCCAGAGCAAAACAGGGGCCGATGGCATGGGTGGGATGTGCCAGGGGCGGGAAGCCGTCCCAGTAAGAGGGCCAGCCCTCCATATCCTGATAGTGGGCGCAGCGCATATACTGCAGCTTGCCCATTGCGCCGGATTCGTACAGCTCCTTCACATACAGATACTCGCGGGTGTAGACGGAAGTTTCCATGAACATATAGTGTTTGCCGGAAGCCTTCCGCGCCTTGATAACGTCTTCCAGCTCCTTCATGGACATACCCATGGGGATGGTGCAGGCGCAGTGCTTGCCTGCGTTGAGCACCTGAACCGACATGGGCGCATGCAGCGCGGGCGGAATGACCAGATGGACCGCATCCACATCCGGGTTCTGCAATACCGCTTCAAAGTCGGTGGTGTAGTAGCTTTCGTCCAGCAGGTACATATCTGCCAGCGCCTTCAGCTGGTCCGGATTGGTATCCACCATAATGACATGCTCCACATCCGGATGCTTCAGATAGATGGGCAGGAAGCAGCTGCCGAAACCCATGCCCACGATGGCAACCGTCAACTTTCCATTTTTCATAAAATTACTCCTTTCATGCTGTGAGCGACTTGCTGTTTTCATTTTATTTTTTTTTGCATTCCGTGTATGTTATTCGACGAGTGAAATACTGATACAGGCAACGCTGCGGGGTGGAAGCTTCGCCTTGATAATATCATCCTTGACATGAATCATCAGGGGATTTTCCGTAAACGGGGTACCAGGCAACAGATTTTCGGCCTGAAGTACCTTGTTTTCCAGAATTGTTCCGCATTTATTCAGAGAGTAAGTAGTTTCCTCCTGCCAGTTCAGGTTGAGCATCGTCAGGGTCAGCACATGATGATCATCGATGGTGGCAACGACTTCAAAGTCTTCTACACCATCTACCGTACACAGCTTTCCGCCGGCATGCCGGGAGAGCAGCGCAAAGGCCTGACCGGTTGCCGTCAGCTCGGTATGATCCGGATGCACCTGCATGGCGCCTTCGTTAACCGGCTCAAAGTAGCAGGCCATGGGCATGCGCTGTTTTTCGCTTTCATGCATGAACATGTGCAGCATCTGCGCAGTGAAGATGCCCTCCATGGAGGAAGGATTGCGGCACCATGTTTTCCACAGATTCCATTCATCGTAGGAGATGAATGTCTTTTCCGGGAGCATGTCATGCAGCCTGCGCAGGATTCCTAGATTGTGGATGGGCATGCGGATCATTTCGTTATAGCAGCGCTCCATGCCCTCCGGAGAGGTGAAGTCCCAATGGACTGAATTGTACGTATGCAGAGAAACGTATGGCGCAATGGGAGCCAGCTTCTTGATGGAAACATCTACCCACTCCTGATTCGGATAGGGGCCGGAAGAAACAAATTTCAGATCCGGCGTAACCTTCAGCATGGCACGCGCATGCGTTTCCACCAGCGATGCGTATCCATCCGGCGTATTTGCGCCCTCCATGTGGCCATAACCCATTTCGTTGCCCAGCGACCACCATTTGACATTGTAGGGCTCCTGATGACCGCGCTGGGCACGCAGCCTGCCGTATTTGCTCTCGGCAGGGCCGTTGCAGTATTCCACCCAGGCGGCGCATACTTCGGGGGAATCCCAGGCGGCATTGATGGTGAGGAAGGGCTCCGCGCCGATCTCACGGCACAGTGCAATAAAATCGTCGGTGTCTATTTCATGCATGTCATAGCCGTGTGTAAAGGGCTGCGTTTCATTTTCCATGTAGCCCTCCATGGGAGCGCGCCTGTCGGGATGCAGGAACATATCCTGCCAGCGATATTCGCCGGCAAAGTTGCCACCCGGCCAGCGCAGCAGACGCACGCCGATTTCCTTGAGCTTTTCCACGGTGTCCCTGCGCATGGTATGGAAATGATTGTCCGGCATCATGGAAACTGCGCCGATGAGCAGTTGTGCCTGCTCCGTGTAGGTAATGCTTATCACGGCATGCGCATCGTCGACGCCGGGGGTCAGAATCGTCTCAAAGCGCTGCCATTCATCCACCTCTTCCTGTGCATCCTCCTTCGCTAGAACGGGCTGAACAGGAAAAACGGTTTCCGCATAAATCTGCGTACCATCGGCGTTGGTGAGCGCGACGCGCACATCCAGCGGCTGCTGTACTTTGACAACGACGGCAAACGGATAGCTCCTGTCCTTTTGAAGGAAGAGCTCTTTTTGACGGATACCGCTCACCTGATTCGGAATTGGGTTCTGAATCATCTGGGACTGACATTCGTTACGCCGCCACATGCCGTTGTGCGCGTAATGACATACATAAGCTTCGTTTGCGTTGCTACCGGGAAGGCGGTGTTCATTGGCAAAGTACACGCATTCGCCGATGCCTTCCCAGTCCAGCGCTACGCCGTTGCGCGCCGCAGCGCCGGCAAACTTCCGGTTGCGGATCATCTGGGCGCTGAGACCATCCATGATGCTGGCTCTGGTATGCTCCAGGTTGTGGCCAAACAAATGGGGCGACACCGTAGAGGTGGTTTTGAGATCGATATACAGGTAATGGCTGTGCTGCTGCGCCGCAAACAGCGTGTCCTGCGCAGGATCTTCCGTGGTCTGGCAGCCGGGGGTATTACCGAATTTGCCGTCGTATTCATCCAGCAGTTCCTGCACCGTCAGACCCAGAACACGGCATAGAGGCACCAAAAGCGAGATGTCAGGAAGTGTGACGCCACATTCCCACTTGGAAACGGCTTTGTTGGTTACACAAAGCTTTTCCGCTAACTGCTGCTGTGTGAGTCCCAAACGTTCACGGGCTTGGATTATTTTGTTGGAAACAAGGGAGCATCGCATTGGTGAGATCGTCTCCTTTCACTATTGTAGATTGTAGCTATGTGTTGCAACATCACTGCTTATGGCAATATCGTATCATGCTTTTTTCGAAAGCACAATCGCTTTACAAGCGATTTGATGGGGCTGTTGCCCCGAAAGACCGTAACAAGAAAATGAAAAAAGAGTGAGCAAGGATATGTGCGTTGTGCCCTTAAAAAAGACGTGTTGGGGATGTGGGTAGGAGAAAACGAAAGTGCCAAGTACTGGGCAACGGTACTCAACGGGCTAAAAAACGAGGCGTGGAGGACATTTTCATTGCCTGCACGGATAACCTGACGGGATTCTCTGCGGCGATTGGGGCTGTATTTCCCAAGACGGAAATTCAGAATTGCATCATCCATCAGCTGCGTAATTCGAGCAAATACGTAACGCCATTCCTCAATCCAAAGACAAAAGCCACAGTTTTGTTTTGAACTGTGGCTTTGCTCAATTGTCTTGTAGCTTTCTTACACGATTCCCATGCCCATCTCCACTAGCAGCGCCACAATTACAACCAGCGCAGAAATGATGAAACCGTGAATCATGGGGCGGATGCCAGCCTTCTTCATGCTGGCGAAGGAGGTATTCAATCCGATGGCAGCCAGTGCGCAGACCATCAGGAACTTGCTGGCAGTCTTGGTGCCGCTCACCGCCGTACCTGCCCAGATGCCAAAGGCCTGATCCGTCATACCCAGTGCCCGGCCCATGATGGGAAACAGCACGATCATCGCCATGTCAAATAGGAAGGTGGCGGACATGGCGTAGGCAACGTCGTTGTCGTCCGCGTCGATGGTGGGGGCGATAGCGGCAATGGCAGAGCCACCGCAGATGCCTGTGGACTTTGCAATAATTGAAGGCGTGTTCGATAAAGAAAAGTATCCGCACCGCCTCTATAAAAAAGAGAGCTTTTTGGGCATATGCAGCCGCCGTCATTCTTTTGCAGGCAGAACCGTTTCTCTTGAGGAAGTTCTTCAGGAAAGCCTGCTTGTGCGTGAGAAAGGTTCCGGAACACACATGCTTCAGGAACAAGCCGTGGCCGCAAGAGGTTATTCACTGGACAGCTTCAGTCGGCATTCGTCCATCAGTAATTTTTCTATTATTTGCGACTTGGTTGCAATGGATCATTTGATTACTTTTGCATATGAACCAATTAGCCACTGCCGAAATGACTTGGCAACATTTAGAGTGGAGGACATGGAGATCACTGGTGAATTCAATCTTGTTTATATTAACCGTTCGGTTGCAGAACCTAAAGCCGATCTATTTCTTGCAACCTGCTAAAGCTCTGATTTGTCAGATAGTTTCTAATAGAAAAACGAAAGCTCGGTGTTGCACCCACCGAGCCTTTTTTGCTTTATAGGAAATTTCTCAAATCGTCAGAAATAGTGTATAATGGGCTGGAAATAAAAAATGACATAACAAAAGAGCGAAGGGGGCTTCGCCATGACGTTGTTTATGAAGTTTTTTGTTTTGGTTTAGGTTAGCTGCACTATCTGACTATGGAGAAAGAATTATTATGAACATGGATTTATCCATATTTATTTCCCGTCTTTCTGCGAAAGCCACCAATGCGCCATGAAACGTGTTGGTTACCTTCACTTTCTATTTTTGTTCCCTTCTGATATGATGGTTCCATAAGACTGACACACTACAGAACACGTGGAGGTGAGTGGCGGGGCTGTATAGCGGCAACCTCGCATATTTATATGTTGTCGGTCATCCGTTAAGGCATCAATGAGTGGCGCATAACTGTAGCCCGGAAACTTATCTCTTCCGAAGTCGACTCGATCTCGCCGGATGACCAGTCACTGTCCGTTTTATCATTATGCTATCAGGAGGTAGTTACTTGTCTTTTAAAATTTTTAAATTTAACTGCTGTGGACTTGATGTCCACAAAACATGGATTTATGCCTGTATCGGTATCACGGATTCCAATAATCGTACAGAGTATAAGCAGGCTCGCTTTTCTTCCTTTTCTAAAGGTTTGCATCAGCTGTGTGTCTGGCTTGCTAAATACAACTGTAACGATGTCTGTATGGAATCTACCGGCAAGTATTGGATCCCTGTTTTCAATATCTTAGAGCAACACAAAATCCGGGTTACTCTATCCCATCCGAAATACACCAAACCCATGAAAGGAAACAAGACCGACCGCAAAGATGCCAAATGGATCTGTGATCTATACATGTGCGGCATGGTGAAACCTTCTTTTATTCCACCTGCTGACATCAGAGAACTCAGGGATCTCGTAAGATACCGTTTCAAACTCACCTGTATGATTACCGGTGAGAAGAATCGTGCCCAAAATTGTCTTACTGTTTCCAATCTGAAGCTTGATGATGTCTTTTCTGATGTATTCGGGAAATCTTCCCGTTCCATTACGGAACAGATTTTGCAGCACCCTGGGGAAAAATTTGATGTGTCACCCTTTGTTGACAGCCGCTGTAAAACTCCAATAGAAGAAATTCAGGCGGCCGTTGATGGTAATATCTCGAAAGAACAGGATGTAAAGCTCAGACAGTGCCTTGATCACATAGACGAACTTCAAAAGCACATTTCAGAAGTAGAACAGGAAATCCTTCGTCTCAGTGATAAATACGAGGCTGCTTTAAACTTAATAAGAACGGTTCCTGGATTCGATAAGAATCCAATGACTGCAATTCAGGTGCTTTCAGAGATTGGTGGTGATATGCCTGTCTTCCTCACAGCAAAACACCTCGTCTCCTGGGCTGGATGTTGTCCCCGAAATGATAAGAGCGACCGTAAAATCAAATCCACTCGGATTTCCTGTACTGGTTCTTATTTTAAACCAGTTCTGGTACAGATTGCAAATGCTTTAATCAAATCGAAGAAACATTTTGAATTTACCACCCGCTATAAGCGTATCAAAACACGTCGTGGCCACAAGAAAGCCATTATTGCACGCTGCCGTATGATCCTGACCGCTATCTGGCACATACTCACAGATTTAAAACCTTATACATCCGATGGTTTTCTTGAATCACGTCCTGTGAAAAAAGAAAAAGTTCTTACAACTTCACAGGCACTTAATCTTCTAAGGCAACGAGGGTATCTCATTAAAGATGAGCCTTCGCCGGTCTCCTAATTAGGTGTTGCGTTTATATATTCAATTTTCAAAACCAGCTAATCCGGTGGTTTGTTTGCTATGCCCTCTATTTCGTGGCTGTTCTCTACTTATTTGTTTCAAACTTCATTTTTGGTTCTTGGCGAACTCTTGTATCATACACAAAATCTTCAAAAATTACAATAATCTTGAAATAGTGTTATGTTTCTTGGAATTTTATTATATCTTATTTTGGAACTTTTTCTTATAATAACATCATCAAGAAAAACAAAGAAAAGTAATCATAAAAGGAGGATTCAATTATGAAGAAGAAAAAGATTCTTGCACTTGTACTTGCAGCTTCAATGGCAGGAGGAATGCTTGCAGGATGTGGAGCCACATCAAGCGGAGATGAAACAGCGAAAGGAGATAAGTCATCCGGAAAAGTTTATTATCTGAACTTTAAACCAGAGCAGGCTGACCAGTGGGTAGAACTTGCAAAAGAGTATACAGATGAGACGGGTGTTCAGGTTGATGTACAGACAGCAGCATCAGGAACTTACGAGTCACAGTTGAAATCAGAGATGGCAAAAGATGAGGCACCAACATTGTTCCAGGTAAACGGACCGGTTGGACTTGCTACATGGAAAAATTATTGCTATGACCTTTCAGACAGCGATGTTTATAAAGATGTCGAGTCTGACGATTATATATTAAAAGATGGCGACGCAGTAGATGGAATCGCTTATGTTATTGAGACTTATGGTCTGATCTACAACAAAGCTCTTCTGAACAAATACTTCGAATTGCCGGATGCAAGTATCAAATCAATTGATGATCTGAATAACTTCCAGGCACTTAAGACAGTTGCAGAAGAGATTCAGGCACACAAAGATGATCTTGGAGTAGAAGGAGCTTTTACTTCAGCAGGAATGGATTCTTCCTCTGACTGGAGATTCAAGACACACCTTGCAAATCTTCCAATCTACTATGAGTATAAGGCAGACGGAATTGACAGCACAGATGCAATCAAAGGAACATACCTTGACAACTACAAACAGATCTGGGATCTGTATCTGAACAACTCTACATGTGAGCCATCTATGATTTCTTCTAAGACAGGAGATGACGCAGCAAGTGAATTTGCACTTGGCGAAGCAGTATTCTATCAGAATGGTACATGGGCTTACAATGATATCAAAGATAATGAAGTAGCAGATGAAGATATGGGAATGCTTCCAATCTACATCGGAGTTGATGGAGAAGAAAATCAGGGACTTTGTACAGGATCTGAGAACTACTGGTGTGTAAATAAGAACGCTTCAGAAGAAGACATTCAGGCAACACTTGATTTTATGAAATGGGTAGTTGAGAGCGATGAAGGTCGTGACATGCTGGCTAACGAGATGGGATTTGTAACACCGTTCACAACATTCTCAGATTACCTTCCGGACAACCCGCTTGTAAAAGCAAATGCTGAGTATACAGAGGCAGGAAAGACACCAGTAAGCTGGAACTTTACAACAATGCCATCTGAGAACTGGAAAAACAATCTTGGTGGAGCTCTTCTGAACTATGCACAGGGTACAGGCGCATGGGATAGTGTACAGACAGCATTTGTTGATGGATGGGCTGAAGAATACGCAGCAGCAAACGAATAAAAAAGACTTTTCACAGGATAGGCAGATAAAAAGGCTGTGAAATAGAGAAGAAGATCAAACAGCCTGCCAACGAGCATACCGGGGCAGGCTGAAATTATGTAATTAGAATTGTGAAAAGCAAAGGCGCAGAAAGGCTTTTTACAGAAAAGAAAGACAGGAGGAGAAGAACATGCAAAAAGCAATAAAGAGATATTTTCCGGTATTTGTATTACCGACGCTGATTGCATTCACGATAGGTTTCCTTGCACCGTTTGTGTTAGGCGTATATCTTTCGTTCTGCAAGTTCACAACGGTGACAGACGCTAAATTTATTGGACTTAGCAACTATGCAAAGATCCTTGGAGACGGAGATTTTCTTCACTCTCTTTGGTTTACCGCATTATTTACAATTGTGACAGTATTATTGATCAACATTTTTGCATTTGCGGTAGCAATGCTTTTGACAAAGAATATTAAGGGAACCAATATTTTCCGTACTGTATTTTTTATGCCGAACCTGATCGGTGGTATTGTACTTGGATATGTATGGCAGCTGTTATTAAATGGTATTCTGGCACATTTCCAGAAAACACTTACATATTCTTCAAAATATGGTTTCTGGGGATTGGTTATCCTGATGCTCTGGCAGCAGGTTGGATACATGATGATCATCTACATCTCAGGAATCCAGAATATTCCTGGAGAGCTGATCGAGGCAGCACAGATTGATGGAGCGAATAAAGTACAGCTTTTAAGATATGTTACAATTCCGATGGTTATGCCATCCATTACAATCTGTACTTTCCTGACACTTACAAACGGATTTAAACTTTTCGACCAGAACCTTGCATTGACAAACGGTGGACCGGACAAGATGTCAGAAATGCTTGCCCTGAATATCTATAATACATTCTATGGAAGAACTGGCTGGGAAGGTGTAGGACAGGCGAAAGCAGTTATCTTCTTTATTATCGTAGGAGTGATTGCATTGATCCAGAATAAACTGACAACATCAAAGGAGGTGCAGCAGTAATGAATAAAAAAGTAAAACATGGTACATTATTAACCGTTATTTTTACACTACTCAGCCTGCTGTATCTGTATCCGATCATACTGGTATTTATCAACTCCTTTAAGAAAAAAGCCTATATCAGTAAAGCACCGTTCAAGATACCGACCGGAAAGATGTATGTCGGATTAGAGAACTATATCCGTGGTATTAAGCAGACACAGCTGATTCAGGCATTTGGATGGAGTTTATTTATCACAATCTTATCTGTAGCAGTGATTATCTTATGTTGCTCCATGTGTGCATGGTATATCTGCCGCGTGAAGACAAAATTTACAAAGATCCTTTACATGCTTTGCCTGTTTGCAATGATCGTGCCATTCCAGATGGAAATGTTTACATTATCCAAGATCGCAAATATGCTTCATATGGGAAATCCGTGGGGACTGGTTGTGATCTACCTTGGATTTGGTGCAGGACTTTCCGTCTTTATGTTTACCGGGTTCATGAAATCCATTCCATTGGAGATTGAAGAGGCTGCAATGATTGATGGATGTACACCAATCCAGACATTCTTTAAAATTGTACTTCCGATTGCCAAGCCGACTTGCGTAACAGTTACAATTCTTCAGGCAATGTGGATTTGGAACGACTACCTGCTTCCATCACTTGTACTGGATCAGAGAAAATATAAGACAGTGCCGATGGCAGTTCAGTATCTGAAAGGTGGATACGGTTCTGTAGATATGGGAGCAATGATGGGAACTCTGGTTCTTGCAATTGTGCCGATTATCATCTTCTACCTGTTCTGCCAGAGATATATTATCGAAGGCGTTGTAGCCGGAGCGGTTAAAGGCTAGTGTGGACATTGTCTAAAAAATGAATTAAAATAGAATTATAAAAATTAAAAAAAGACAGCAGAGAGTGAGTGAACATTCCCTGCTGTTTTCGGACGTTATAAAAGGAATAGTGAAAATGTAAAGTGAACGTGTGGGAGGCGTGGGGAAATGATTACAATATTGATCGTGGATGATGAAAAACTGGAGCGAAGGGGAATCCGCTTTCTGTTAAAGAGGGAGGAAGGAGAATTCCAGATCCTAGAAGCAACGAATGGAAAGGATGCACTGGGAGTATTAGAATCAAACCATGTGGATATTTTATTTTCGGATGTAAAGATGCCTTATATGAATGGACTGGAGCTGACGAAAGCAGTGAGAGAAGATCATCCGGATATGGAAATCGTGATCTTCAGCGGATATAATGATTTCTCTTATGCAAGAGAAGCATTGCGGTATGGAGTTGTAGACTATGTTCTGAAGCCGGTTGATCCGGAGGAATTCCATAAGACTTTTCAACGAGTGATGGAAAATATTTCTTCCAAGATAGAGAAAAAAGAGCAGCAGGAAAAGAAAGAAGATTATCTGAAAAAATACTTTTTACTGAAATATCTGTATGGGGGAAAAGAGGAAGATTTTGTTCAGTTTAAGAAACTTACAGATGGAATGGAAGATGATCTGTCCCAATTTACCCGTATGGTTCTTGTCAGTGCCTCAAATGGATTCTTCGAAACGGAAGAGGAACATTTCCTGATGAGCCTGAAGGAAGAGGTGCAGAGAGAGTTTCATTATGTGAATCTGAATTCGAACGAATCCATCTTTTTGTTCACGGAAAAATATGCAGATTATCATGGAATCGTAGAGAAAATGTACCGTTTTTTTGCGCACCAGTTTGACAGTGAATGTTATTTTGCAGTCAGTGAGGAAATCGAAGATGGAAAAAATCTGGCAGAGGAATTTAAGGTGCTGGAAGGAATGTTAGAAGAGCAG
The DNA here is from genome assembly GCF_003460565.1 of Blautia sp. AF32-4BH. Classification (NCBI taxonomy): domain Bacteria; kingdom Bacillati; phylum Bacillota; class Clostridia; order Lachnospirales; family Lachnospiraceae; genus Blautia; species Blautia sp. AF32-4BH. Next base: position 262,094 of record NZ_QTVL01000003.1, read on the forward strand.
TTCTATCAGCCACGTCAGCATCTGTTTTTCCACGGGGAGAAGCAGGAAGAGAAGAAAGCTGATCCAGCAGAAGATTCTGAAATCATGGAACAGATTACGAAAGATATTCAATATAAAGATCTGCCACATCTCCGTCAGGATTTTCAGAGACTGGAAGAAAAATATCGTGCGCATAAGCAATTTTCGGATATGTATATAAAGTTTGTATTTTCTGGAATTATGAAAGAATTGCTCGACCAGATGGAAGGGCTGGATGAAAAGATGCTTTCAAAGAGAGTGGATCGATTATATCGTTGCAGAAACCTTAATGATGTGATTGCTATAGTAGAAGAAGTACTTCAGGAATATGAACATTGCATACAAGAGCAGGAAGATGGGTTCCGATCAGAAGTTACAACCGTGAAGGGATATATTTATCACCATTATAAGGAAAAGGATCTGGGAGCAGAGACACTTTCCGCAATGGTTTTTCTGTCACCGGGATATTTAAGTGCTGTATTTAAAGAAGAAACAGGGATGACACTGAACCGTTTTATCCGTGAAGTGCGAATGAATAAAGCAAAAGAGCTTTTAGAGACAACGAATATGAAAATCTCCCAAATTGCGAAAGAAGTAGGATTTTCCAATAACTCATACTTCTGCAGAAGTTTCAGAGAGTTTTTCGGAGATACACCGGAAGCATGCAGGAAAGGAATAGCGGCGGATGAAAAAACAAATACGGAAGTTGATCCATCGATTTGAAAATCTGAAATTTCGTAAAAAACTGTCTGTTTTGATGCTGATTGCAGGACTGGTTCCGGTAGGATTCCTTGCTTTTTCCATGCAGTATGGCATGATGAATCAATTGCGAGAGAAGGAACAGTACAATCTGGAGAAAATGTTGGAACAGTCAGTGAGTTCGATTGAGAATCAGTCTCAGATCTATAAGAACCTGGTTGATTATCTGTCTTATTCTCAAAATCTCAGGAATATTTTTGATGTGGAGACAGAGTCGGATTATGAGAAGTATTTGAAATATGTGAAGGTGGCTGATCCACTGTTGCAGATGCCGACGATCTATCACAAAGAGATCCAGAGCATTACATTATATTCTGACAATATAGAAGTGCCACATGGAGATACACTTCTTCCAATGTCGGAAGCGGAGAATCAACAGTGGTATTCCAGGTTGAATGAGGGAACATTAATGCAGTGGAGCATCACTCGCGGTGTGAATAAATCAATCATTGCCAGTCGGAAATTCTATGACAATGATACGATCAAAGCGGTGTTGGAGATGCGTCTGGATTATGAAAAAGTTCTTGAACCATTCATGAGCCAGCTTACAGATAATACAGGAGGCATGATTCAGGATGATAATGGAAATATTGTCTATGCCGAGTGTTCTATGGATAAGAAATATCGTCCGAAGGATATTGAGAGTCCGAAAGATATCAGTGAGAATTATTATCTGGTACAGCGGACAATGAAGGATACAGGATGGAATTTCTATATCTATCGTCCAAAGGCAGTAAGTGAAAACGCAATCCATAAGCTTTTGCTCAAAAATATTCCGATTATTTTGATCAGTGTTCTTCTTCTGAGTTTTCTGGGATATGTTTTTTCCCTCCGTATGGTATCGCAGTTGGAGTTATTGACTGAAAATATGAACCTGATCAATATGGGACTTCGTAAAGTTACCGTGCAGAGTAAATCCAAAGACGAGGTGGGTGTGCTGATCCGGTCATTTCGGCGCATGATGGATCAGATGAACCATTTGATCTCAGAAGTATATGAGAGTAAGATCCAGCTTCAGAACAGTGAGATGAGAGCACTGCAGGCACAGATCAATCCACATTTCCTTTATAATTCGCTTTCAATCATCAACTGGAAAGCAATTGAAGCGGGTGAGGATGAAATCAGTCATGTGACATTGGCACTGTCTACTTATTATCGGACAAGCCTGAATCGTGGTGAAACAATGACCACAGTGGCAAAAGAAATTGATAACATCCGTGCATATCTCAAAATCCAACTTGTTATGCATGATAACGAGTTCCGTGTGGTTGAACAGATTTCGGATGGTCTTAATGATTATCTGATACCGAAGTTGATCCTGCAGCCACTTGCAGAAAATGCAATCGATCATGGAATTGATGTGTCAGATAATGAGAATCCGACGTTGTGGCTGACGATTCGTGAAGAGGCTGAGCACATTTTCTTTGAAATCAGGGACAATGGTGCGGGAATGACGCAGGAGAAGGCGGATCAGATTCTGACATATCAGTCCTCCGGTTATGGTGTGCGAAATGTCTGTGACAGAATCCATGTCCTTTATGGAGAAAAAGGTGAGATGAAGATAGAAAGTACTCCAGGAAAAGGAACGCGGGTCTTTATCCGGATTCCGAAGAACACGGAGGCGAAGGTGTTATGAAAAACGATATGAAAAAGCGAATTCTCTCAGCCCATCTTGCATTAATTTTATTGCTGATGCTTTGGTGCGGAACCTATTTTGAGACGAAGGAAAGTCAAAGACAGATGGAACAGTTAAAAGCATCTCAAAGTGAGTCTGGTGCAAGCAATGCAGTTAAAGTGAAAAGAAAGCTGATGTATAAAGCGATGCATACACCACTTGGGAAATATCCTGAGACTGTTACCTATACACTTGGCAAGATTGCAGGGGCGAATAATTCGAATCTTCCTGTAGGAGATACGTACGAAAATAATGCATATACGAGATATTTGAAGAAAATACTTAATATTCAGAATGAAGATGTCTTTGAATTGCAGGATGGCAATACTTATGAAGAGGCGGTCAATGTAGCGATTGAAGATCGTGATATTCCAGACGTGCTTGTTGTGAAGGGAAGAGATAACCTGCTCCGCCTGATTGAAGCAGGCCTGATCGAAGAACTTACAGAAACGTATGAAGAGTGTACGACAGATACGATCAAAGAAATGTATGAAAGTTATGGAGATTCTCTTTTACAGTCTGCAACCGTGGATGGAAAGCTATATGCATTTCCGAATACGGTGATTGACGATGGAACTCCGCTTCTTTGGCTGCGGAAAGACTGGATTGAGAAGTTGGGATTAAAGGAACCGGAAACAGTAGGAGAAGCGTTGGAAGTGATCCGGGCATTTGTAGAACAGGATGCAGCAGGAGACGGTCAGACAATCGGCCTTGCCTGTAGTACAGACGTGGTTGCCGGTGCGGATCAGACTTATGGAGTGGATGCAACTTTTATACATGCCGGTGCAATGCCATGTCACTGGATCCTGGATAAAAATGGAAATGTAGTTTATGGGTCAGTAACACAGGAAACAAAAGAAGCGCTTTTGAAACTTCACAATCTATATGAGGATGAGATACTCGACCAGAGATTCCTGCTACGAAAGACGGAAAACATAGATGATCTGTTAAAAACCGGACATTGCGGTGCTATCTATGGACGCTGGTGGGCTCCGAATAACCCGTTGAGTGCAGCATATAATGTCGATTCAAATGCAGAGTGGAAACCGTATCTTTTAGACAAAGAACAGGTAAATGAGACGCAGAAGATATCAGTTTTTGAATCGTATGACCAGTGGATGTATGTGGTGGTGCGTAAAGGATATGAGCATCCGGAAATTGTAGCAAAGTATGTGAGTGCGATTTTTGATCAGTCTAGATATGCAAATGATAGTGCGGCAAGAGAAGTGAATGATTATTTTTCTATTAATGTAGATCCGACGGCCCGGCCACTGAATATTAATGTGGATTATGAGGATGCACTTTACCGTACGACAGAACATATTCAGGCAGCACTGGATAAGACGCTTGATGTATCAGAGCTTAGCGGTTTGGAAAAGTCTTATTTTAATACATGTAAATCTTACTTGAATGGACAGCTGACAACCGCGAATGGATGGGCGGCGTATGCGTCAAGAATTCAGGCTGTGGGGGAACTGCAGAAGGCAGGAATAACAAGTACATCGACATTGCCTCTGGAAAATGTAAATGCAGAAATTCCGCAAGAATTACAGGAACTGGAACAGGAAGCATTTCTTCAGATCATTAGTGGGGAGAAACCAGTGGATTACTTTGATACTTTTGTGATAGAATGGTATGCAAACGGTGGAAAAGTGCTGACCGAACGGGTGCAGAACGCCTATGAAAGTGGAAAGAACTAAAAAGCTTGGATATTAATCAGAGACTGACAGAAGAATTAAAGAAACAGATTCTGGCAGCGGAAACGCTTGTGGCAGTAGAAGACCTGTATCGCCCATATCGTCCAAAGCGCCGCACACGTGCGACAATCGCGAAGGAGAAAGGTTTTGACAGGTTCTGATCTGATGAAATGTGATGACAGGATAAGCGAAAAAAGGTATAATGATTTCATGAAATCAGAAGCTGGAGGAAACATACATGAAAATTGTGATTATTAACGGAAGTGCCAGAAGGGGAAACACGCTGACGGCGATTGACGCATTTATAAAAGGGGCATCAGAAAAGAATGAGATTGAAATCATCCAACCAGACAGACTTCATATAGCACCTTGTAAGGGATGTGGGGTCTGTCAATGTTATAAAGGATGTATTGATCAGGATGATACAAATCCCACGATTGATAAAATTACTGCTGCAGATGTGATTCTTTTTGCTACTCCGGTATATTGGTGGGGAATGTCTGCGCAGTTGAAACTTATCATTGATAAGTGCTACTGCCGCGGTTTGCAGCTGAAAAATAAAAAAGTTGGAACAATCGTTGTGGGAGGATCCCCGGTGGACAGTATCCAGTATGAGTTAATTGACAAACAGTTCGACTGCATGGCGAAATATCTTTCATGGGATATGATTTTCCAAAAATCATATTATGCAACAGCCAGTGATGAACTTGCAAAAAACAAGGATTCTATAAAAGAACTTGAAAATATTGGAAAAAACTTATAAAGCATATTTAAAGTTCCAGGTTTCAGGAAAGAAAGAAATAAAAATAATGATGAAAGCATTTGTCAGGATGTCTGGGACTCGAAAGAGAAAATAAAAAAATCTAAAAAAACATAAATAAATTATACCATCCCAGAAAAATCGCAACCGGTAGAACACTTACTATAAAGTGAAGCGGCCTTGGTCGTCTCCCGTGAAGACGTGAATTGAAATGAAGAAGAATAACAGAAAAATACACTCAAAATCAATTGAAAAATCAATCGTAAAAAGTTACGATTGATTTTTCGCGTATTTAAACATATAATATAATCATTAAGACTGGGAAAGGAAATGATTGCTATGCGTGAAACAAGAATATTGGAATTCAAGGAAACGATTACGAATACTTTTTTGAAAACAGTCAGTGCCTTTTCGAATTATAATGGCGGAATGATTCTTTTTGGCGTAGATGATGATGGAAATGTAAAAGGCTTGCCAGATGTAAAGCAGGCTTGCCTGGATATCGAAAATAAAATCAATGACAGTATTTCGCCTCAGCCAAATTATATGCTTGAACTACAGAACAATGATCAAACGATAAAACTTACTGTAAAAAGTGGTCTTCAGAAGCCATATTTATATAAATCGAAAGCATACAAACGAAATGATACAGCAACGATAGAGGTAGACACACTTGAATTTTCAAGGCTTGTATTAGAAGGAAAAAATATTAGCTTTGAAGAATTACAGTGTAAAGATCAGGAGCTATCTTTTGATTTTTTACAGCATAAACTAAAAGAAAATATTCAGATTGAAAGTTTTAATCAGGATACTTTAAAGACACTGAATCTGTATGACAATGTAAATGGTTTTAATAATGCAGCAGGACTTTTAGCAGATAAAAATCATTTTTCCGGAATTGATCTTGTTAAGTTCGGTGAGAACATCAGTATTATTCAAAAAAGAGTAACCTTTGAAAATGTATCAGTTTTAGATGTATATGAAAAAACACTTGCTGTATTTAAAGACTATTACCAATATGAAGTCATACAGGGCGCTGATAGAAAAACGATGGAGAAAATACCACAAGCAGCTTTCAGAGAAGCAATTGCAAATGCTTTAATTCATAGGGTATGGGATATTGATTCACACATCAGAGTTTCTATGTTTGATGATAGAATAGAGGTTGTATCTCCTGGTGGATTGCCAGCTGGAATAACAGCCGAAGAATATTTATCAGGTAAACTTTCTGTTTTAAGGAATAGAAATCTTGCAAATGTGTTTTACAGATTGGGATTTGTAGAGATATTTGGAACGGGAATTACACGAATAAAACAACTGTATACAGAGAGTCTGATAAAACCAGATTTTGAGGTATCAGAAAATGCTATAAAAATTGTGCTGCCGCTATTTGAAACGAATGTTAATTTGACTGAGGACGAAAAAGTAATTTACAAATTATTAAGTAAGACGATGTTAAAATCAATAAGTGAAATTGCACCATATGTCCCATTTGGAAAATCAAAAACAACACATTTACTTAAAACCATGGGAGAAAAGGGTGTGGTTGCAGTTGAAGGAAAAGGCAGAGGAACAAAATATATAATTAAGTGACCGAGAACATAGAAGATTCATAGCATTGGGGTCAGCGCCTTACATCAAGAGGAAACATAAAATAATGACTTATGATAATCGAGAAGACCAGTTTTTACGCTAGCGATTGCAGAAAGAAATCCCGATTTTGAGGGCATTAATCCAGAATTTGTATCAGGAACTGGACCGGAAGTTTCATTTAAACGGAGCAAAAATCCCGATAACTTTTGGATTTGACACGGATTCTCTGGGATCCTATACAAGACGACATCTGCAACAGGTACCTGACCCCGCGAACACGGGAAATGCATCAGATCATTTTTGGACACTTGAGAAGCGCATTAGGCAGGACAAGAAAAATCTAGGAGTTCTGATTGAACTTCGGAAATCTACGGCAATTTGGGATATTGCATATTTAGTCGGAGATGGAGTTATTAAGATGGATGAGCTCGAAGGATTTAGTGAGGATCTGATTGATGCAGTAAAGCTGATTCTAGGCAGATAAAGGTTCAAAAGGTCGGAATTAAAAAGTAAGAACTGAAATCTTGTATAATCAAGGAAGAAAGTATGTAAGATAATACGCAAGATTATGGCATACGGCAATTTTGGCTCCAGAAGGGAATATTACAATGAATATACAAATATTTGGAACAAAGAAATGCAACGATACAAAGAAAGCCGAGCGTTTTTTCAAAGAGCGCGGCATCAAGTATCAGTTTGGAGATATGAAGGAAAAAGGCATGAGTAAAGGGGAATTTAATTCTGTAGCTCAGGCAAATGGCGGACTGGAAAATATGATTAATTGGGATGGCAAAGACAAAGATTTATTAGCTTTGATTAAATACATTGCCGATGAGGATAAGCTTCAAAAAGTGCTGGAAAATCCATCTGTAATTAAGACGCCGGTGGTCAGAAATGGAAAACTTTCTACGCTCGGTTATCAGCCGGAGATATGGAAGAAGTGGCAATAGAAAAGCTGGGAGGAAACATGAAAGAATGACTTATTATGATCAAGAAAACCAGTTTTTACGCCAGCAGTTACAGAAAGAAATCCCGATCTTGACAGCATTAATCCAGAAGTTGTATCAGGACCTGGACCGGAAGTTTCATTTGAACGGAGCAAAAATACCGGTAACATTTGGATTTGAGACAGATTCTCTGGGATCCTATACAAGGCAGAGTGCTCATGAAAAGGAACATTTTCATTTTTCCCTGCTCTTTGTTGCGTATGGAGTCAACAATCCGTTGTCAAAAGAGGACCGTATCGATTTATTCAAGCATGAATATGCGCATTACATGCAGTACAATATGCGGATACCTGAGAAGTATAAATGGCAGGCTGGAACACATGGAAGTGCGTGGAAATATTGTTGTTCTCTTATAGGTGCAGCACCGACACCTTATTATAAGGCAGGAGAGGCGCTGTTGGATCATAACTATGATAAAGTATTAAAAAGCCGGATTCATGATAAGACAGTGCCGATTCGAGATACGTATCAGCGCCAGCAGAAAGCACAGAAGCAGAAGGATGAAGTTGTTCAATATAAAATTGGAGACAATATCACACATCCGAAATTCGGAGATGGAATCATAGAAAAGATTAATCTGAGATCTGGTGGAGTTCATCTTCATATTCGGTTTGATGGTGAGGTGAAATGTATTGATCAGAAGTGGTTGATGAGGAGGAAATATACATAGGTTTATAAAAATTTCAGAAAGACAACATGGCAAAGATACTACAAATTATTATAGTAAAAATAAAGGAGGAACCTAGCTATGGACATATCTGATTTTATAGGAGCTGCAAAAACATTTCACGTTCTTGGAATAAAGGTCACAAAAGATGGCGACCTCATAAATGAATGGTACAGCGAACCCGAATGCCGTAGAAATATCTATTCTGCAACGAAGAGCTTCACATCCTGTGCAGTTGGTTTTGCTGTCCAGGAGGGATTATTGTCCTTGGATGAAAAACTGACCGATGCCTTTCCCGAAGATTTACCCGATGTGATCGATGATAATCTGAAAATGGCAACGGTTCGAGACCTGCTTACGATGTGTTTAGGACAGGAACAGGGCAGCCTTATGGGAGAACAGCGGCCATTATACCAAGAGGATGACTGGGTAAAAATGTCTTTGGCGATTCCGTTTCAATATAAGCCAGGTACACATTTTGTATATAATAATGTTGGTCCCTACCTGGCAGGCATTCTTGTACAGAGACGTTCCGGATGCGATCTGGTCTCTTATCTTACACCAAGGCTTTTTAAACATCTTGGAATCAAGCGGCCGACATGGGAGACAGATCCTCTTGGAAACAGTTTTGGCGCAGGTGGATTGTTCCTTACACTTTCTGAACTTCATAAATTCGGATTGTTTTACCTGAATAAGGGAAAATGGAATGGAAAACAGATTTTATCCGAAAAATGGATAGAAGAAAGTACAGCAGCATCCGATACAGACAATTATGGTTATCTTTTCTGGAGAGGAGAATACAATTCCTACCGGGCGGATGGAAAATATTCTCAGATTTCTATGATCCTTCCGGACAAGAATGCGGTTATTTCGATGGTCGCAGAATGCCGGAACGGGGAAGAACTTATGAGTGCTTTGTATGATTTGGTATGTGCAAAGTTATAGATTATTATTGCATAATTGTGAAAAAGGAAAGACCAAAAGAGCTCAAACAGCTCGTCTATATAAGATAGATGGGCTGGATTCCGAAGCTGATGAAGGTGCTGGAATTGATCTTGGAAGAAGGAAAATAATTGCCGATCCTCCGTTCCTGTGCTGAAATGATTCCGGCAAAAGATACAGGATTATGGATAAATTATATTTGATTGGAGATGGAGAAATGTTATTTATATGTTACCCAAAATGCTCAACCTGCCAGAAAGCGAAAAAATGGTTAGATGCACAGAAAATAGAATATACCGAGCGCAACATCGTGGATGTGAATCCAACCTGCGGTGAGTTAAAGGAATGGTATTCTAAGAGCGGCTTTCCACTTAAAAAGTTCTTTAATACCAGCGGCCTTCTTTATAAAGAAATGAAACTGAAGGACAAACTTCCTGCCATGAGCGAAGAGGAACAGCTGCAGCTTCTTGCCACGAATGGTATGCTGGTGAAACGCCCGCTGCTGATCGATGGTGATACCGTGCTGATCGGCTTTAAGGAAGCAGAATGGTCTGAAAAGCTGGGATGATTGGAGAAAGATTGGGAGTCAGATGAACGGATAGAGTAAATTCATTGCCGCATTTTCCCTTCTGTGCTAAAATGGTTTCCGGTATGAAAATTTAAGCAAAGAGAGGAACATGAAAATGAACGAAAAACGTACCGGCCTGTTCGAGAATGGCCTGATCTGGTTTGGGGCAGGTGTCTCGATTGCCGAAATCCTGACCGGAACCTACCTTGCACCGCTCGGCATGGGAAAAGGTCTGGCAGCGATTCTTATCGGCCATATCATCGGATGCCTGATGCTGTTTCTGGCGGGCGTGATCGGCGGAAGGGTCAGAAAAAGTGCCATGGAAACTGTAAAAATGAGTTTTGGACAGAAGGGAAGCATCCTTTTTGCTGTCCTGAATGTATTGCAGCTCGTTGGCTGGACCGCCATCATGATCTATGACGGAGCGCTCGCCGCAGACGGCGTAATGCATACGGGCAGATGGATCTGGTGCCTTGTGATCGGAGTCCTGATTATTCTCTGGATTGTGATCGGAATCACGAATCTTGGTAAAATCAACACGGTTGCCATGGCAGCATTATTTCTGCTTAGCCTGATCCTGAGCAAGGTCATCTTTGCCGGAGGCGGAGCAGGAGCGCCATCGGATGACAGTATGACATTCGGTGCAGCAGTAGAACTTGCGGTTGCGATGCCGTTATCCTGGCTGCCGCTGATCAGCGATTACACAAGAGAAGCAAAAGAACCGGTCAAAGCAACGGCCATCAGCGCGGTTGTCTATGGAATCGTCAGCTGCTGGATGTATGTGATTGGAATGGGAGCAGCGATCATCACCGGAGAATATGACATCGCGCAGATCATGCTGAAGGCAGGCCTTGGCATTGCGGGCCTTCTGATTATTGTATTTTCAACAGTAACAACGACATTTCTGGATGCCTACTCCGCAGGAATTTCCAGCGAGACCGTCGTAAGCAAATGGAATGGAAAGCATGTGGCCATCGTTGTCACCGTCATTGGAACCATCGCAGCGATTGTATATCCGATGGACAACATCACAGATTTCCTCTATCTGATCGGCTCGGTCTTTGCACCGATGATCGCAATTCAGATTGCCGACTTTTTCCTGCTGAAACGGGACAAGAGCAGCCTGGCCGTACATATTCCGAATCTGATCATCTGGGTGATTGGATTTGTGGTATACCGAATTCTGATGAACATCGACATGCCGCTGGGAAACACTCTGCCGGATATGGTGATTACGATTGTAATCTGTCTGATCGTTGGAAAATTTGTTTCATAAAAAGTGAATAAAAAGATCAGATGACTGTTCTGCCTGCATTTGAGCAGGCGGGGCAGTCATTTTGTGTGCCGAGCATGGCACTAATCTTGCTGGTGCAAGTCCAGTCACGGGTATTTACCGCCAAGTGTAGCGGACAATAAATTGTTTAATCCTCTTAATGTCCGTGTATAGCAGATTTGTTTGTACAGTTTTTCAAATTTGCTCATTTATAGCTATACATTTAAAAGTTTTGCACTTGCTTTTTATCTCACCAAGAAAATTGTAAGAGGGTCAGACCCCAATGTCTCTCACACGCTTTCTTTTATACTCTGCGAGATGCTTTTAATCCTCGATTGCTGCCTTACGGGCATTGATTGCCTTTATCACATCCATATCAAACTTGGGTTTACGTTCATAGGTATACAGACCGTTTAACTCCTGCTCCACATCATACAGCTGGGTATAGCAGAAGGCAAACATATGGGGATTGTCCAAAAGGGCATCGGTCAGTCCCTTATATCGGTTCAGGAATTCCTCCTTGGTAGCAGGACCTGCACCATAGCCCCAGCCATCCTTTTCAACACCTTCCTCGTCCCACTTGATACCGCCATACTCACTGATGAAGGTAGGGATACCCTTTACAGGTGTCTGCCTGTAGCCATGATTATCTTCCAAATCACCTCCCTGTTTAAAGGACTCGTAGGTTGCTGCAAACTTTGCCGGATCCTGCTCATAATTGTGTAAGTCATAGATGTCCGTCACCACATGATAATTTCCGCTGGTATCAATGCAGGGTCTGGTGGTGTCATACAGCTTTGTCATCTTATACACATTGGCCAGTAAGCTGTCATCCTGCCTTCTTCCCTCATAATCCCATGTCTCATTAAACGGACACCAGCCGATGATGGCGGGATGGTTGAAGTCTCTCTCCAAGGCTTCCATCCACTCAGGCAGGAAATATTTTAATGCTGCGGGATTGCTGTAATCCAGTCCCCAACAGCCCTGCTCGCCCCATACCAGATAGCCTGCTTTATCGCAGTGATACAAGAACAGAGGCTCAAATACCTTCTGATGGAGTCTTGCGCCGTTGAAGCCTGCAGCCATGGACAGTTCCACATCCTTGACAAGTGCTTCCTCTGTAGGCGCTGTGTAAATGCCATCCGGATAGAAGCCCTGATCCAGCACCAGTCTTTGGAACACGCTCTTATCGTTGATGAGGAATTTCTCTCCATCCAGTCTTACCTCACGCATACCAAAGTAGCTTTCTACCTTATCTTCTCCATAGGTTAATGTAAGGTCATACAGTCTGCCATGACCCGGCTCCCACTTTTCCAGACGGGACAAAGGAAGTGTCATGGTAACGGTGCCGCCCTCTGACTTTGCGCTTACGCTGCCACAGGGCTCTCCCCCATAAAAGGCCTTTGCTTCCAGTGTGCCCTGCCCCTTTACTACCGCCTTAATTCCCAGAGTTGCCTCTGCCAGGTTTGGATAATATTGCACTTTTTCAATGTAGCTTTCCGGTACCCACTCAAGCCATACCGTCTGCCAGATACCTGTCGTTCTGGTATAATCACAGCCTCTGGAGTTGAAGAAATGACTCTGCTTTCCCTTGGGCTGCTTTCCGCCTCTCACATCATCTGCTGCAAAAAGCGTAATGTCATTTTCTCCTTCCTTTACAAGCTTTGTAATATTAAACGTAAAGGAAACATAACCGCCCTGGTGTCTGCCTGCCTCTACTCCATTGATCCATACTCTTGCATCATAGTCCACTGCGCCGAAGTGTAAGAGAAGATCTCCCTTCAGCTCCTCCCCTGTCAATGTGATGGTACGGTGATACCATACGCCGGGGATAAAGTCCTTATAGCCGATTCCGCTCAGATCACTTTCCGGGCAGAAGGGCACCAGGATCTTCTTCTCCCAATCTGTCTTTCCTTCCTGCCATTTCTGATCTATGCCGCTGCATCCAAAGTCAAAGGAAAAATCCCATTCTCCATTCAGGTTTTTCCAATGCTCCCTCTTCATCTGGGGCTGGGGATGCTCCGGTCTGGGTATTTGTGTCATAATTTTGTCCTCCTGTGATCATTTATTTGGGTTGATTTCATTTTTATTTTATATAGTGAAAGCCATAGTTGACAGGCTTGCTCCTTTTTACTACAATGCTGTTATTACATTATTGCAATTTGCTTTCAAAAAATGGAGGAACCACCATGCCTCAGGAAATTACACGCACACAGACTGAAAAATACACTGTCTACACCGGCCCTACCGCGGAAAGCTTTTCTCCCACCATGGCCGGTATCACTTACCCGGATCCTGCCTATGAGATCCTGGTTTATCGCAGACCCCTGTGTGTGTTTGAATACGTTTTAAGCGGCCGTGGACATATCGAGCGAAACGGCAGTATCCTCACTGTAAATGCCGGAGATGCCTATATCCTTACTGCCGGCACCTACCACCACTACTATTCAGACAAAGTTGATCCCTGGACCAAGATCTGGTTCAATGTCAGCGGCAGTCTGGTACAGCATCTTCTCTCCGATTACGGCTTAGACGGTGTCACCCTGATCCCCCGCTTCCATAACGAAACACCTCTGACCCGGATCCTTGATGCCTTTACCGCCGACCCTGTACACTCTGCTGACAAGCTGGCTGTACTGCTCCATCAATATATTCAGGAGCTGGCGGATTTTCTGGCAAACAAAGTTCCCATCAATCCTACTGCACTGGCGATCCGCAATTATATCGATATGCACTTAACAGAAAGTCTGTCCTTGGATCATCTGGCAGATACCGTTTCCCTGTCCCGCTCCAGGCTCATCCACCTGTTCCAGGAGGTATATCATGTTGCTCCCTACCAGTATTACCTGTCCCAGAAGTGCAAGCTGGCCCAGTCCATGCTAAGCCGCACCACTCTTCCTGTTTCTGCCATCTCCACACAGCTTGGGTTCTTAGACCCTCACCACTTTTCTTCCTTTTTCAAGAAACAGTGCGGTCTGTCCCCGGCTTCTTACAGAAAACTCCACACAGCGCCTGGGAATTTTCCCACCTAAGTATTATTCTTTCTAAAAATGGAACCAAGGCAACGAAACTACTTTTTTAAGTACTTTCATTGCCTTGGATTATAGTGTATTTTCTTTCTGTTTACGATACAAAATACAGCTAAAAAGGTATGAATTATTGCTACTACATATTTACTCCTAAGGGAGTCAATTATTTCTTACAGTACTTTCTCCTCATTTTTTTCGGGGACAGGCACCGGAAGCTGTAGCCAATCTCGTGTGGTCTATATTTTTTTGGTGGTCACAGATCAACGATATACAGAAAATGTTAGCTTTGCAGAATAAGCTGCAGTCCAATCGGATTGATATGAAAGGGGTCATACAGGAATATCAGGAGACTCAGAGAACTGCTGAAGTGAGTGAGAAGAAACAAGCCTTTCTTCAGGATTTTAAAGAAATGATTACGGAGGCAATAAGGGCGTTAAAATCGGACACAGAATGGGCAGAGCTGGACTTATCAAAATACTTTGACACACTCAATCATGAAATTCTCATGAACTTACTTCGCAGGAATGAAAAGGATGAACGAGTGGTGCAGCTGATTAAGCGTTATCTGAAAAGCGGTGTAATGGAGAATGGAGTAGTCATGGAAGAAGTTTAAGTCAAAGCTGAAAGGATTATCTTCCCGTAAATCCGTACAGGCAATTAAACCAAGCTTTGTCGTAGCCGATGTATTCAAAATGAACATTCCAGTAGCGTGCCATAAGACGTAAGGTATCATATCCATAGCCGCTTCGTTTTCCGGTTTCATCCTGCATATGGTATCCGTCCATCTCAAAGAATCCCACGCGTATGGTTTCACGCTGTGAAATGGCTTCGGTGGCATAGGGCGATTGTGGATACAGTACGATCACACAGATAAATGTTAATAGTATTTCAAGATATTTTTGGTAGTTTGATATCATACAACATCCCCATTTCATAAGGAATCCCCATTTCCATTATGATTTTTATATATTTGTTTATAAAATATCATATCTTTTGGTATATATTGTCAATAAATGTTGATTTTATCGAGAGTTCATTGTATACTACAAAGTTTTATTCCATATATGGACAAAAAAAATTATGGATGTATACTATTGTAGTATTTACTAAAAAGCAAAAGCAGGAGGAAATAATACTGTGCGCGATGTACTGCGGGAAGAAAAGAAATTTCTACTTAATCAGGCAGAAGCATTAAAACTTCGGAATTATTTGTCAAATGTGGTTCATACTGACTCACATAACGGACCGGATGGTTATCAGGTACGTTCTTTGTACTTTGATTCTTTGTCAAATCGGGATTTTCAGGAAAAGGAAGATGGTCTGGAGTTAAGAAGGAAGTTTCGTTTGCGGGTATATAGTCCTGATGCGGATTTTGCACTGTTTGAAATGAAGCAGAAGCAGGGACCTTATCAGCGGAAGCGATCATTAAGATTATCCAGAAGGGAAGCGCAGGCTCTCATTGAGGGTGATTATTCTGTACTTTTAAACAGTGGCAGTGAGTTTGGACAGGAATGTTATTCAATTATGGAAATGTGGGCATACCGTCCTAAAACAGTTGTAGAATATGACAGATTTGCATTTATCGCGCCGGAAAATTCTATTCGAATAACTTTTGATTCTGGAATACGGGCTAATGAAGTAAATTTCAATATATTTGATAGAAATCTGGTGTTAAACAGTGTAATGTCTCCTTTTGCTGTAGTGTTGGAAGTAAAATATAACGGTTTTTTGTTAAGCTATATCAAGCATATGCTTCTGCCCGTTCAGAAAAGCGAGCTTTCTGTGAGCAAATACTGTATGGCAAGACAAATTGGCTGTGACTACAGATTTTAGGAGGAAAGGAAATGAAAGAGACGATTTATAACCTGCTTGCCCAGCAGGGGGATATGACCTGGCAGCAAATTACAATGCATATTCTGGTAAGTGCTGTCATTGGTCTGTTTATTTTTATTTCATATGTGATCTCACATAAGGGAACGATTTACAGCAAAAAATTTGGAGTAACACTAATCGTTCTGACTGTTATGACAGGAACAGTTATGACTGTCATAGGAAACAATATTGCATTGTCGCTTGGTATGGTCGGTGCATTATCTATCGTGCGTTTTCGAACTGCAATAAAAGATTCCAGAGATACTGTATATATTTTCTGGACGATCATTGTGGGAATATGTTGTGGAGTTGGAGATTATCTGGTTGCTGCAGTAGGCAGTTCTGCTATTTTTCTTATCTTTCTTATCATGGGAGCAATCCGCAGTGATAACCGTATGCTTTTGATCATCCGTGCAAAAAGAAGCCGCTGTGAAAATATAGAATCCCAGATCTTTCGTTATTTTGGGACTGGTGCCGTTCTTCGGGTAAAAAATACGACAGAGGAGAATGCTGAGTACATTTATGAATTATCCAGAAAAATACTGGAAAAAGTTCAGAAACAGCATCCGGCTTTAACAGATGATTTCTATAACCTTGGACAAATTGAAAGTGTTAATATTGTAGCTCAAAGCGATGAGATTTATAACTGATATGAAATATAAAATAATAGGATTTACATGCTGCTTTGCGGTTATTCTGATTGCCGTTTTTGCGCCATTGTTTTATAAGGACTACCGAAAAACAGAGAGAATTCATCAGCATGAACAGGAAATTCCCCAAGAACCATGTACGGATCCTGCGGATGGCGGTCTGTGTACATATCTTCCGATTGTCAAAATTGATACAGATGGGGTGGTAATCCCGGGAAGACCCATTAAGGATGATGGAAACAACCGCATTTATACACGTGCTGCTGATGGGGAAACTACAATTGCTGCTCAGATGGATATAATCGGAAATGACAGCAAAGAGTACCATCATGCAAATGAAACGGCAGATGTATCTTCTGCAATCCGCATACGAATGAGAGGTAATTCCTCAAGAGAGTTTGATAAGCCAAGCTATGCCATCAGACTTGTAGATAAAAAAGGGGAAAACAATCCGCTTTCCATTATGGGAATGGATGCGCACCATGAATGGGTATTATACGGTCCCTGGCTCGATAAAACAGCCATACGAAATTATATGTTTTACAATCTTGCCGGAGAAATGATGTCTTATGCGCCAAATGTAAGATTCTGCGAAGTAATTCTTAATGGTGAATATGAAGGTCTATATGTAATGACTGAAATGATAACCGGCGGAAAAGATGGCGCCAGGCTGGGACTTCGTGTAAATGCCAAGCGCAGCACATTTTCCGGATACCTGCTTCGCCTGGATCATCAGCATGCGGGCGAAGAAGCTTTAAACAGCTTTACAACGTATACCTACAAAACCCCCTTCATGCTGCAGATAGAATATCCCGGAAGCAGGAACAGGGATGCCAGACTGACAGAAGAAATCCGGCAGGATTTTTCAAATTTTGAAAAAACTCTGTACTCATATGATTATGACAGGGAAAAACATGGCTACACTTCTATGATAGATGTAGACAGCTTTGTAGATTACTTTATTATCAATGAGCTTTCCAGTAATGCAGATGCCGGAAACTATTCCACTTATATTTATAAGGGAACAGATAATCTGTATCATATGTGTGTATGGGATTTTAATAATGCCTGTAATAACTATTTCGAGGAGGAACTTCCTTATACTGGATTTTTCCTGAACAACCGATTATGGTTTGAAATGCTTATCAAAGATGAGGATTTTACTGAACGGATCATCCAGCGATATCATTCCTTGCGAAAAGGTCTGTTAAGTGAGGAATCACTTTATCGTTATATTGATGAAACCCTTGATTTTATCGCACCAGCTCTTGCAAGAAACGATGCACGATGGGGAAGTGTAGAACAGCAGGCAAAGGGACTTCTGGTTCCGGTATCAAGAAATCTGGACAGCAGATCTGCCGCTGAAGGACAGCTAAAAGGTTACTTGCGAAACAGAGGAAAATGGTTGGATGAAAACATTGAGACTCTGCGTCAGTATTCAGCATCCTCCCGTGTAAAGCAGTATAATGAGGTTAATGATTAAAATATGAAACGATTTATTATCAGCATATCTGCCATCATTCTGCTTCTATTTATTGGATTTATAGCTGTGTTTTATGGCGGATTTTATATGGACTCAGACCGGGACAATCATATAAACACATTTGTCCGGACTGAGAATAAAGAGATACTTATAAAGGACAAAGATAAGTGGAAACCATTTGAAGTCAGGGGAATTGATATGGGAAGCGGTATTCCTGGTGAATGGTCTACAGATTATGCGATCACCAAAGAAACCTATCTGCACTGGTTTCAGCTGATCCAGGAAGCAGGAGCAAATACGCTGAGAGTCTATTCTGTCCAGAATCCGTCTTTTTATAAAGCGTTCTATGAATACAATTCCCAACATGAGGAGCCGTTATATTTACTTCAGGGAATCTGGGTAAATGATTATATACAGAACTCCCGAGTGGATGCATATGCCGACTCCTTTGCAGGAAAGCTTCTGGATAATTGCCTGGTCACTGTAGATGTGATCCATGGAAAACGACTTATCATCAATAATGATGCAGATACAAGTACAGGACTTTATTTACACGATGTCTCGAAATGGGTGCTGGGATATATTATCGGAAATGGATGGGAAGATACAACAGTTGCATATACAGATGAGAAATATCCGGATATGGAACCTTATAAAGGAACCTATCTTATTGCTTCAAAAGATGCCTCTGCCTTTGAATCCCTGCTTGCCAAAACAGGTGACAGGATGCTGCACTATGAATCAACAAGATATGATGAGCAGCGTCTGATCTCCTTTTCCAGTGGAAATGCAACAGATCCCTTTGATTATCCTAAAGAGATTGCAGAATATTTCAGAAAATGTGCCCGGATCGACACAGAACATATAACTGCAACTGATAAATTTATATCAGGTCAGTTTGCCAGCTACAGTGCATCTCCATATGATCAGGATTACTTTTCCTGTATGGAATACACAACATGGAACAGCTTGTCTGATAAAAAGATTGACTTTAGTGACTGTATCACTCCTGACGGAAAACGGAATACTTATCGGGCATATTTAAGACTTTTAAACGAACATCATACAATGCCGGTTTTGGCTGTTGAATTTGGTGCAGCCACAGGACGAGGTGAGATTCATGAGAATCAGGTGACCAGCAGAGGACTTGGATACTATTCTGAAAAAGAACAGGGAAAGATTCTGGTAGATTGTTATGAAGACATTATGGCTGCCGGACTTTCCGGAGGCTGTGTCTATTCCTGGCAGGATGAATGGTTCAAGCATACCTGGAATACCATGTATGCTGTAGATTTAAGCCGTAATATTTACTGGGAAGATGCTCAGACAAATGACCAGCATTTTGGCCTGCTGGCATTTGACTGTGGGGAAAAAGAAAGTGTTTGTTACGTGGACGGTGATACTTCCGAATGGACGGATAAAGATAGGGTGATCCAATATGAAGACGGCTCTTTCATCAGTGTGAAGTATGATGCCTCCGGTGTTTATTTATATCTCCATAAAAAGGACTTTGATCTGGAAAATGACACGCTGTATGTTCCGGTTGATACGACCAAAAAAACAGGCAGTACCCGTATGGAAAATTGTACAGCAGAATTTGAAAGACCTGCAGATTTTGTACTGGTCTTAAATGGAAAAGATAATACTCGTCTGTTGGTTCAGGATCGGTATAATCCCATTCATGCCAATTATGAGGAAGATATTACAGGAAAAGATCCTTATATTGATCCACCAGCCAGGGACAGCGCTGTATTCGAAAATATCAGCATGGTATTACGGGATGTTATTGGTCAGTATCAGGATGCTGCCACACCGTTAAAAACCTTTGAAAGTGGAAAGCTGTATTATGGTAATGGAAATCCATCTGCATCTGCTTATGATTCCAGGGCAGATTTTATCTGTAATGGAGATGATGTGGAAATTAGAATCCCATGGCAGCTGCTGAATTTTTCTGATCCGTCCCGAATGCAGATCCATGATGATTATTATGACGGAAATTATGGCATTGAATCAGTGGGGATCAAAGAGATGTTTATAGGTTTTGGCGGAGAAGGAAATACAATCGAGATGGGAGGCCTTAAACTGAAAGGATGGGAGAATACAGTATCCTACCATGAAAGATTAAAAGAAGCATACCAGGTTCTGAAGACATACTGGACAGGAAAGGAATACGAATGATAGCGCAGCTTGTGATTGTTTTTTATTTTATTGTCTGTGTGGGGATTATCATTTTTAACTGCTTTACAGAGATAATTTCAAGATATCGTTCCTGTGTTCTGAAAAGGAGGGAACAACGATATTGCGAAGAATACAGACAGTTGTTTTCAGAAAATATAACGGAAAATAAAAAGCAGGAAAAAAGGCTGGTTAAAGAGCTTCATTCAGCCAGCAGACTTCTGACGTTCAGTGAAGCATTATCTAAAGTTGAAAACAGTATGCCGGAACAATTCCAGCAGGGAATAGCATCTGTAAGTCGGCTGATGGAAGAACTGATACCGGTTTATAAAAGAAAACCGGATATGGAAAAGGCCTGCCTGGCTTATGTATTTGCCATATTTCATATGACGAAATTCCAGGCTAAGGAAATTGTTTTCCCATTTCTTTTTGACCTGCTTGGAAATAAAAGTCTCTATTGCAGGGAGAATGCTTTGCGGGCATTATACAGTTCAGAAGATATACAAGCGGTTATGCAGGCATTGACATTTCTGGATGCAAATGAGCAGCTGCTTCCGCATAAAAAAATACTTGCAGATGGACTTCTTTCCTTCGATAAAAAAGAAGAACTGATACCACTCCTTTGGAAAAAATTGAGTGAATTTCATCCAAGGATGCAGGTAAGCTTGTTGGATTATATTCGATATGCATCGTCAAACTGGAAGGATGAAATGCTGTCTATGCTGGAAACAAGCCAGGATATGGAAATTCAAATCGCATGTGTCCGCTATTTTGGCAGATATCAGGATGAAAGAAGTGTTTCTTTTCTGCTTCATCACGCTGAAGAAGAAAAGGAAGGGTTCTGGGAATTGCAGAATGCCTGTATTTCTGCTCTTGCTGTGTATCCCGGACCGCAGACACTGGAAATCTTGAAAAAAGAGACTTCCAGTAAAAACTGGTATGTCCGTTATAATGCTGCAAAAAGCCTTGCAGTTCTGAATACAGACAGGGATGCATTAGCTGATATTTTACAGGGAAATGACCGCTACGCAAAAGAAATGTTAGAGTACCAGCTGGATGAAGTAAAAGTACAAAGGGGGGCGGGTTTATGACCGATGCATTTCGTTTTTTTCTGGAATGTGTCAATCTGTTTTTTATTATATACCTGATTGGATATTCCAGCTTTTTGTTTTTGTCGGTTGTAGCAGGCGCAATTGAGCTGTACAGATCATACCGCCTTGAACAGATGCACAATAAACTGTGGCAAAGCTATTACATACCGGTTTCCATTCTTGTTCCGGCTTATAACGAAGAGGTTACGGTGAAGGATACAGTCACTTCACTTCTCAACCTGGATTATAAACTATATGAAATTATAGTAATAGATGATGGTTCTAAAGACAAAACATCTCAGGTTCTGATTGATGCATTTCATATGGAGCGAGTGGAACGCCCGATCCGTCATCTGATCCAATGTCAGCCTGAGGAAGAAATTTATGAATGCCCGAACCAGAAAGTGCCCATTACTTTGATCCGCAAGAAGAATGGCGGAAAAGCAGACAGTTTAAATGCCGGAATCAATGCAGCCAGGTATCCCTGGTTTATCTGTATGGATGCGGACTCTATTTTACAGCATGATTCGCTGGAGAAAATCGTTCGCCCGGTTCTGGAGGACGAAAATGTAATAGCCGTTGGTGGAAGTGTCCGCCCAGCCAATGGTGTTGTCATAAAAAAAGGTCATGTGATAAAATACAGGCTGCCCAGAAATATAATAGCAAGAATGCAATCCCTGGAATATGCCCGTTCTTTTCTGGCAGCACGTATCCTGCTGGATAAAATCAATGCAAACATGATCATATCCGGAGCTTTTGGATTATTTGAGAAAAAAACAGTGATTGCCGTAGGCGGATATGACAACAGTACAATGGGCGAGGATATGGAACTGGTAGTCAGACTTCATGAATTCAGCCGCATGAATCGTAAGCCATATAAGATTGATTTTGCACAGGATGCCATCTGCTGGTCGCAGACTCCGGAAAAATTAAGTGAATTAGGCAAGCAGCGGAAAAGATGGCAGAGAGGATTGTTCCAGTGTATGTGGGGACACCGTAAAATGCTGGCAAACCCACGGTACGGAGCTGTAGGACTTTTATCCTATCTTTATTTTCTGCTTTACGAATTATTGTCACCATTTATTGAACTTTTGGGTGTACTTACAATGGTTTTATCTGTGATGATGGATATGCTGAACGTGAAATTTATGCTGGTATTTCTTGCATACTATGCCCTGTATGGTATTTTACTCACATTAACTGCATATTTTTCAAGAATCTATACCATTGACCAGAGGTTTTCTTTTCGAGAGCTGATCCTTGCTATTACTGCTTGTTTTTTTGAAACAACTTTTCTCCGCTTTTATCTGGAGTTTGTCCGTGTGACTGCATTTGTGGGATACAAGAAGAACAAACTGAACTGGGATAAACTGGAAAGAAAGAAAATGAACAGAATATAGTTTTATTACTATGTCAATTTATCTAGTAGATCAAATAATAAATAACTGGCTACATTTTACGAAACGTCTTCTGGTGAAATTTCATCGGGCTTATAAGTCCAATGATAGACTACTGGATCTGCATTTACTTCATCGAAATATTTATAAATTCTGTCTTCAAGTTCCTGCTTTGTATTAACTCGAATTCCCTTCAGCATCTGCTTTGTCATCTTGCTGAAAAAGCTTTCAATCAAATTTAGCCAGGAACTATGGGTTTGTGTAAATACAAACATGTAGCGTCCTTCTGGTTTTGTTGCAAGGTAGTTCTGAACCTCTTCTTGCAAAATATAACCATGTATGTGCTGCATGTGGAAGAACCCCGAAAGATACAGGGTTTCAGCAGGATCATAAAGTGCCGAGACTTAGAGGGGGAAGTGATGAAATTTCAAATTGGCAACCATTGTGTGATGAATGCAATAACTTTAAAAGTACTGCTTGCAGAGATTGCCAGTTAGATTGTGAAACTTGTTGTTGGGCATATCCTGAAAAATTTAAACCTTTTCATATTCCTGGAGAGTTAGTTAAATGTTTGCGCGAACATGCTCAAAAGCTTGGCAGGAATCCCGATGAATTACTCACTGAAATTATTACAAATTATATTGAAAACCAAAATTAGAAAAACACACAGACTCATGGTTAGTGTAATAAGGGTCTGTGTGTTTTTCTGTTATAGAGGAAGAGAGTAATTATTGTTATGAGGATCAGTGCGGTATTTATATTCCTGTAATTTTTCATCTTTGTTAATCAGCATAGAATAGATAGTCTCTAAGAGGAATGGCAGATAAAGATGTTGTATGTTATAATCTTATAAAATGATGAAAAGTGTAGGAATGGCCATTAAAAAATTAAATGTGTTATATACCATTGACGATAAAGAATTTCCATCAATGGATTATATAAATGTACTTGAAAAAATGGAAAGGTTATAGAACGCCCAGACCATATTTGGAGTCAATGATGTGAAGTACATCATCCGCTACGATGAGGCAGTCCCCCGTTCCAAAGCCATCCGGTACCCATCTGGAAAAATCAAGTCTTTGTTCTACAAGCACCAGAGGATCTTTACAGAGTTTCTTTGCTTCTTCGAACTGTTCTATGACGAAGTTGCAGTATTCCTCTGTGCAGTTTTCCATCTCCACATCGTAGTAATCCAAATCTGCAGTCGGATCACGCCCGGATTTTCCAAGAGCTTTCAGAACTTTGTATTCACAGAGTTTATGTGCATCTGTTCCCTGCTGTGCATAAGGACTTGCCCGATCCCTGATCTCAGCACATAACCTTACGGATGGTGGGCAGTTCAATCACTGCTTACTTGAGGGAGCGGAGAGCAATGCGTGTTTAGGCATTGCCGATCACCTCCAAAGCTGCGATCACTTCCGGGTATTTATCAGCAGGAACTCCGGTCAGAGTACCATCGGAAGAAAAGGTTGCTACGATCTTCTTCACATCCGCTTTATACTTTCCGGCATCTGCCTTGGCCTTCTGAGCCAGTCTTGCTCTGACATCTTCTTTGGTATAAGTGATGGTTTCGGATTCCTTTTCAGGAGAAACTTCCTGCGCCGCCTCAGATACTTTTTCTGCTTTGACTGTTTTTTACTTTTTCGCTGGAGCTTTCGGCTGTGTCACGTCTTCTGTGGAAGAGTAGATTTCACTAAGCCGTGTGAAGCTGTCAGCAATGGTCTTAAATAACTTCGCCAATTCTTTTTCCTTCATCGTCTTTTGCCTCCTTTGACATATGGTTGACTGCGTTTTTCTTTGCAAGCTGTCTGGTAATGACACTGATTGCAATCAGCACATCTGAGATTTCCTTATCAAGTTCTGCATCGCTGATTATGGCAGCATCTGTTTCTGTAACATTTCCCATCGTTTACACCGCCTTTCTGAAAGACTTTTCCTTTCACTATCCCATGGACACAAAATCCCAAAAAGGGCGGGAGAAAAATTTAAAGTGGTCGGATTGGATTTTTACATTTATATAGAAGAAACCCGCTCAAAGGAAAAAAATTAAAAAAAGTGCCGCCCAATTCGCAGATTCCTGTCCATGGGATAGTGAAGAGATAAATACACATCTCTACCATTTAACGAAAGGAGCTATTCTTATGGGAGTAGGTTATAGAAACCAGGAAGGCTATGCCGATCCGGTGCCATATCTGGCAATCTCCAATATGAATGTCCAATATTACCCCTCATGTTTGCAGACATGCAGGAACAAGAGTGCTGCCGATAACAGAAGATGTGGCAGAAATGTTTCGAGCAATCATCGAAGACAGGAATGCTCCTAAAGTGGAAAAATCCATTGATGGCTACAGTGGATTCCTTTTCTACGATGACAATGGAATGCCACTTGTGGCAATGCACTGGCAGCACCGATTCAACCACATGGTCGGCAGATACAATGATATCTATCGGGTGCAGATGCCTAATATCACACCTCATGGTCGAGTTATAATAAGGACAAGTTAGAAAACTCCAGTAAATACAAGGGGTTGCACTAATTTAGTCCTTATTTTTAACTCCCTGAAAAAGGGAAAAATAAGGCAGCGCTGTCATTCCAGAATATGAATTATTACAGATCCAGACTGGAAATGGATTTGTGTAAGACAAGAGTAAAAACAACAGAATTATTGTAATTATAGGACTGAATTAGCTCGCATGGAATATAGATTCCGGTTGTCTAATTCAGTCCTCTTTTTGATTGACGACGATGAAAGGTGATGAAAAATGGCTAGAATTATTTCTATTGTAAACCAAAAAGGGGGAACGGGAAAATCCGCATGTACAGCTAATTTAGCAGTAGGATTAGCACAAAAGAATATGAAAGTGTTGATTGTAGATGCCGATCCACAGTCTGATGTATCCGCAGGATTTGGATATCGTGATTGTGATGACAGTAATGAAACACTTACAGCTCTTATGGATGCAGTAATGAAAGATGAAGATATTCCTTCAGACTGTTATATCAGACATCAGGCAGAGGGAATAGATATTATCTGTTCTAACATTGGACTGGCAGGTACGGAAGTACAGTTGGTAAATGCAATGAGCAGGGAATATGTATTGAAACAGATTTTATATGGTATCAAGGATCAATATGATGCAGTCATTATTGACTGTATGCCATCATTGGGAATGATTACGATCAATGCGCTGGCTGCATCAGATGAAGTCCTCATTCCAGTTGAAGCGTCCTACCTGCCAATCAAAGGCTTGCAGCAGTTGTTAAAAACGATCGGTAAGGTTCGTAAGCAGATTAATCCGAAGTTGCAAGTCGGTGGGATTCTGTTCACGATGGTCGATGCGCATACAAATGATGCCAGAAATAATATGGAACTTCTCAGAAATGTATATGGAAGTCAAATTCATATCTTTGATAATTATATTCCATTTTCTGTAAGAATGAAGGAAGCAGTCAGAGAAGGACAGAGTATTTTCTCTTATGATCCGAAAGGCAAAGCTACAGAGGCTTATCGGAGAGTGACGGAGGAGGTGCTAGAAGATGCCATCTAAAAAAAGAGCAACTCCCATTTCCTTACAGCCACTTGATGCGTTGTTTGGAACAAACGAAGAAACAAACAATGGAATTTGCGAGATAAAAATAGGAAGCCTTCATCCATTTCCAAATCACCCGTTTCAAGTAAAAGATGATAAGAAAATGGAAGAATTATTAGAAAGCATTACACAATATGGCGTGTTGGTTCCTGGTATTGTGCGGTTGAGAGAGTCTGGTGGTTATGAGCTGGTAGCTGGTCATCGGCGAAAACGAGCATGTGAACTTGCTGGACTAGAGAAAATGCCGGTTATCATCAAAGATCTTACAGATGATGAAGCGACGGTGATTATGGTAGATTCCAACATTCAACGAGAAGAGCTGCTGATCAGCGAAAAGGCATTTGCTTATAAAATGAAATATGAGGCGTTAAAGCGTCAGGGAAAACGATCTGATTTAACTTCTTGCCAAGTTGGCAAGAAGTTGGCGGCAGAAGAAGTCAGTCAGAATACAGGAGATAGTTCCAGACAGATTCTTCGATATATTCATCTGACAGAGTTAGTAGCAGAGCTATTAGAATTGGCAGACGAGAAGAAGCTTCCCTTTAACACAGCTGTTGAACTTTCTTATTTGAGAACTGAAGAGCAGCAGATATTATTTCAGTATATGAGTAATCACAATATGGTACCGTCCATGAAGCAGGCAAAGGAATTGAAACAAATTTCAAAAGAGCGGATGTTGACGTATCCAGAGATTGACCAGATTTGCATGAATGAAAGTACTGAAAAAGTTCAGGTGCAGATTCCGGCGAAGAAATTGAAACAATATTTTCCAGAGACATATACAAAGACTCAGATGGAAGAAATTATATTTATGCTGTTGGCATCGTGGGCAGAAAGAGAGGGGAAAGAATGAGCAATGAAGATATGGCAAGTAGAATACAAGTCTATCTGAAAAAGATAGAAAAGATACGTGTTAAACGGATGAAAAGAGAGAAGTTTAAACATTTGTTGAAAACATTAGGATTATCAGCAGGAAGGAAGTGAAAGTATGGCTTTAAAAATTGTACGAAGATATGATGCGAACGGAAGGGAGCTTACGGAGAAAGATCTGGAAACCTTTCGATTGGATTCTCCTGTGGTTAGAGAAATATTGGCAAACTTTAATCGGGAGGTGGCGGAAGGAATCAGACAGAGGGAGAAAAAGGGTGACGATTGAAGACGTAATTAAAAAATCAATTCTGCCGCTGGCATTTATGGTATTCTGGTTTTGGATGACAAAAACAATAATGAAAGTCAGTGGTCAGACAGATTGGTTCTGGTGGATATTTATTGCCGGATTGCCATTTGGAATACATAAAATGCGGCTGATTCTAATCCCTAGAGGAATGGATACCACAGCAACACTTGGTATGGCTGCATTAAGTGTCATCATTGGAGCATTGATCGGAAGTATCATAATTCCAGTGTATGTGATCAGAGCGATATACGTTTTTATACGGTATATCATTGGAAGATAGAAAATTAGTTTGATAAGAGGCAGGCTTGCGAAAACAAAAATCGTAAGTTTGCCTCTTTTTTTGTGCCTAAAAACAGGCAATTCAGGGTAAATCCCTTTTGCAAATATATATACTTGGAGGATTTTTAAGATGAGAGAGCGAATTGAAAGTAAGCATGTAACAAAAGAAATCAAAAGTCAGATGCCAGTGATCCCGGTGGAAATTGTTAAAGAAAGAGGCTGTACGTTCTGCCCGTATTATCTGGGCAATTATGAGAAACAGCCACGCTGTATGATGAAAACCTGTGCCTGGGATGATGAAAATGAACGTTTCCATCCAGTTCTTCGTGGACTGATTCCATTTTATAAAGAGAAGATGGAAAAAGCAGAAGAGAAGTTCCTTGCAATGAAAAAGATTTATACAACACTGTTAGGAATGTTTGCCGATGAAATGAAGCAAGAAGAGTTGGAAAAAGATGAATGTTACGGATGTGCCTATGGAAAATGTGGACCATGTATCGGCATCTGTTACAAATCAATGAAAGTATAGGAGGGTTAAGCCAATGAATACAACAGTTATTTCCGGGCGATTGGTAAGAAATCCCGGATACAACGAAGTGGAGAATGAAAAAGGATTTCATAAGATTGCCAAGTTTGTTCTGGCAGTCAGAAGAAATTATTCCGATGAAGTCAGTTTCATTCCGGTAAAGGCTTTTGCAAAGAAAGCAGAATTTGCCAGAGATTATCTGATGCAGGGAACGAAGGTCATGGTGGAAGGCGAGATTGTCACAGGTAATTATGAAGATAAGGATACCGGGAAAAAGATTTATACCACCGAAGTGTATGCAAACCGGATTGAATTCGCAGGTGCAAAAATGGTTGACAGACCACCGTTTCCAGAAGATGCGGAAGGGTTCTTAGAGATCCCAGAGGGCATGGAAGAAGAAATGCCGTTTAGATAGAGGAGGATAAAAGATGGTTTCAGTAGATCAGGCGTATATGGTAGGGCATATGAAGAATGCCGATGGAAGTATCAATAACAAAAATGTAGTGCTGTCAGCAGCATGTGAAGCAGCGGAATTGTTCCAGTGCATGATGTCAGTAAATCAGAAACTGGAGGACTGGCAGAGATTTAACCACACCTTGGAGCAGCATCTTAGAAGTGTGGAATGTGAGAAAATCCATGATATCTGTCAGGCAGTATATGGAATGAAACATCTGTCCGATGAACTGGAAGGATTGTATCTGGCAAGAGAGGATGAACAGATATGCCTTCTGTACTATCAGGTATTTGTAGGGATGTTGGAAATCAATATCAATTCAGCTGAAGTGCTGTACAAACAGAAGGAGGAAACAATCAATGAGTAAGATGGAGTATATGCCGGTAGATTGTCTGCAGGTGCCGAAGGTGCTGTTCCAGATGGAAAAATACAAAAATCTGTCAAATACAGCAAAGATTTTATACAGCTTATTTCTGGATCGTTTGAAATTTGCGGTGCAGAATGGTTGGGTAGATGGTAAGGGGGATTTGTATGTAATTTATCCAAAAAGTGAAATGAAGAAAGACCTGAATACAACCAGATATGGGGTAGATCAGGCAGTACAGGAACTGGTGGAGGTTGGAAATCTGGTGCGTATCATTCCGAACAATGGAAAGGCAAACCACTTTTATATCAACGATATTTATGAAAATGAGATGGAGGAAGAATCAATGATGACATTAGACAGCATTATGGCAAATATGCCGATGGAAGAAAGAGAAATTATCATGGACAAGATGGTGGCAGCATCCAGAGATATTCTGGAAACAATTGCAGATATGGGATATCTGGATGAATATGAGACACCACTGACTCCTATGGAAGAAAGAAATTATCGAGATGAGCTTGGACAGCTTGATATTGATCAGATTTCCTGTGATGGCTATGAATTTGGCATGGACCTGGCATTTGGAATCCTGGAAGAAAATGAGGAAAATGCTGATAGAGTACTGGACATTCAGCAGTATGTGAATAGGCAGAATAAAAAGTGTTCAAAAAAGAAATTTATGAAAGTTCTGGAGACTCTGGTACACGCAATAGGAAATGATGAAGGATTTATTGCCGATATGTATGCGTGTGATAAAGAGGCAAGGAAAATTTATCTGGAAGAAGCGGTGAATGCGTTCAATTATGTGCTTGATGAATTGTGTCATGGCACAGGAAGTGCAGCAGGGTATGACTTCAACAATATGGAAGAATAGGAAATAAATTATGGCAGATTTTGAATACTTCAGAGCAGAAGAATCTGACCAGTTTTCTTTTTTCCGAATACCGAAAGCTCTGTTTACAGAAAAGGAATTTCAGGGTCTTTCCACAGATGCAAAACTCTTGTATGGAATCCTTTTAGACCGCATCAGTCTATCAAAGAAAAATGGATGGATTGACAGTGACGGTTATGTCTATATCATTTATACGATTGCAGAACTGCAGGATCTTTTGCGGATGTCCCATACGACTGTAACAAAGCTCCTTTATGAACTTGACAGTGTGCATGGAATTGGACTGATTGAACGTTACCGGCAGGGAAATAACCGTCCCTCTGTCATATATGTGAAAAATTTTGTGAAACGGGTCAGAGGAAAGCCAGACAGATATTTTCATTCCGGATTGCAAGAAAATGGAAGTCCGGATAGCAAGGAGTTGGAAATTCGGATAGCAAGAAATTGGAAGTCCGGGCAGCAAAAAAATAGAAGTCCGGACTGCAAGAATCTGGAAGGAAGTAATACTAAGATA
Source organism: Blautia sp. AF32-4BH (assembly GCF_003460565.1). NCBI lineage: Bacteria > Bacillati > Bacillota > Clostridia > Lachnospirales > Lachnospiraceae > Blautia > Blautia sp. AF32-4BH. The sequence goes on from NZ_QTVL01000003.1 coordinate 292,550, forward strand.
AATAAGACAGAAAAGAATCATACTGATAAGAGTAAGAGCAACACTCACGCTTTGGAAGAAAATTTCAGTCAGTATGGGAGATTCAAAAATGTTGTTCTGTCGGAACCGGAACTGCAGGAGTTGATGACTTTATTTCCGTGGGACTACCAGAAACGGATTGATCATCTTTCTGTTTATATGAAATCCAGTGGAAAAGAGTATCAGAATCATTTTGCAACAATCTGTCTTTGGGCAGAACGAGATGGAGCCAGGGCAGGAATGGGCAAATATGAATTTCAGGAAGGAGAAAGCCTGTGATGGAAAATAAAGTAACAGCAGATTATCTGGATGAAGAGGGATGTCTTCATTGTGGTATCTGTGGAAAAAGAAAACAGATGAAAGTCAGTCTGATGGGATTTGAGCATGTAGTGTCCTGTTTGTGCGAATGCGAGGTAAAAGCCAGGCAGGAACTGGATGAGAAGATGCAGCGGGAAGAAGCACAGAGGCTGCTTTATCAGAGAAAGTCAGTCGGACTTCGGGAAAGAAGATTCTGGGAATGGAAATTTGAAAATGACAATGGAAGCAACCAGAAGATACTAATCGCCAGGCAGTATGTAGAAAATTGGACAGATATGAAGAGAAAAAATGTAGGACTGCTTCTGATAGGACCAGTTGGAACCGGGAAAAGTTTCTTTGCAGGCTGTATTGCAAATGCACTTTTGGAACAGGGAGAACGTGTCATGATGACGAATTTTTCCAGGATCTTAAACGAAATGACCAGCTATCAGGCAGATAAGAACCAGATTATACAAAATCTTGTGGATTATCCGCTGCTGATTATTGATGATTTAGGAATAGAACGAAATTCCGAGTTTGCTTTGGAGCAGGTCTATAATGTGATAGATAGCCGTTATTGTAAAATGCTTCCGCTGATCGTAACAACGAATCTGGGACTGAATGAAATGAAATCCACAGATTTGGATACTGCCCATCAGCGTATTTACAGTAGAATACTTGAAATGTGTGTTCCCATCTATTGTGGTGGAGAAGATAAGAGAAAAGAAGAAGGGACAGAAAAACTCGTACAGGTGCAGAACCTGATTACCGGTTAATCTGTCTTTTTTCATTAAAGGGGGTGATTGCCATGATTACAGATCTGGACAGCAGTTGAATCGCTGAAAGGAGGGAAAAGTCATGCAGGAAGAGGTAACTCAGAAAACGGTCACGTTCTGTATTCGGACAACTAAGATTACAGCAGACCTGTTGAAAAAGGTTCTTGTTGCGTATCTGCGTCATCAGAAGCAGAAATCAGTAGAGAAGAAAGCACAGAAAAATCAGCCGAAACAGGGAAAGGTCACGGTAAAAGAGCTGGCAAAACAGAATGCCGGGATGGTCAATATCGAGATCACGGACAAAAATATCAAGTCCTTTGAACGGTATGCTAGAAAATACGGGATCAATTATGCTTTGAAAAAAGACAAGAGCAAAGAGCCTCCGGTTTATCTGGTATTTTTCAAGGGACGTGATCAGGATGCCCTCAATGCTGCTTTCCGTGAGTTTTCCCAGAAACAGATTCAAAAAGCGAATAAGCCTTCCATTCATAAGCGTCTTGCAGCTTACCGGGCAATGATGCCAAAGAAGACGAAGGACAAAGTAAAGAACCGGCATCAGGAGCAGAGTCGATGAAAAAGAAAAGCGGCAAAACTCTGATGCAGAAGTGGAAGAATAAAATCGGGGGTAAGCTGTCCGCCCTGGATAAAAAGAAACTGGTTCTTACAAATATCCCTTATGCTCTGGCTGCTTTCTATGCAGACCGGGCATTTTTTCTTTACCGGAACAGTCCGGGAGAAGATATGGGGAACAAACTTTTATATGCAATGGAACACGCAGACCGGATTTTTGCTGGTTTTGTGTTAAGCAATAATTGGAAAGATCTGCTAGCAGGTATTGTTGTTGCAGTCGTTCTGAAAGTGTTGGTTTGGCAGAAACAGGCAGACGCAAAGAAATTACGGAAAGGCATCGAGTATGGTTCAGCCAGATGGGGAACCGCAGAGGATATCAAGCCTTATATGTCGGAAGATCCATGGATGAACATTCCATTGACAGCAACAGAAGCACTGACGATGGAGAGCAGACCGAAGCAACCGAAATATGCAAGAAATAAAAATATTGTAGTTATCGGCGGCAGTGGTTCCGGTAAGACACGTTTTTTCGTAAAACCATCGGTCATGCAGATGAACTGTTCCATGGTCATTACAGATCCCAAAGGCACTCTGATCGAGGAGTGCGGGAAGATGTTAGCAAAGGGACCGCCGAAGAGGGATAAAGATGGAAATGTCATCAAAGATAAATCCAGGAAAGTGGTATATGAGCCTTATGTGATTAAGGTTTTGAATACGATCAATTTTTCTAAATCCCTTCATTACAATCCATTTGCTTATATACGGTCTGAAAAAGATATCCTGAAGCTGGTGACAACAATCATTGTAAATACCAAAGGCGAAGGGGAAAAAGCTTCCGAAGATTTTTGGGTGAAAGCAGAGAAATTGCTGTATACAGCACTGATTGCTTTTATCTGGTATGAAGGTGATGAAGAGGAAAAGAATCTGAATACTCTTCTGGATCTTTTGAATGAAAGCGAAACCCGTGAAGAGGATGAAACTTACCAGAATCCAGTGGATATGATGTTCCAGGAACTGGAAGAAAGAGATCCGCAGCACTTTGCGGTCAGACAGTATAAAAAATACAAAATGGCCGCCGGCAAAACGGCGAAGTCGATTTTGATTTCCTGTGGTGCCAGACTTGCCCCATTTGATATCGCAGAGCTTCGTGAGATCATGTCTTACGATGAAATGGAGCTGGATAAGATCGGAGACAGGAAAACAGCCTTGTTTCTGATTATGTCCGATACGGATACCACATTCAACTTTGTGATTGCGATGTTGCAGTCACAGCTTTTCAATCTGCTTTGCGATAAGGCAGATGATGAATATGGTGGAAGACTTCCGGTGCATGTGCGTGTCATCGCTGATGAGTTTGCCAACATCGGACAAATTCCTCAGTTTGACAAGCTGATCGCAACTATCCGAAGCAGGGAAATCTCTGCTTCTATTATTTTGCAGTCACAGAGTCAGTTAAAGGCAATGTATAAGGATAGTGCAGATACCATTCTGGGCAACTGTGATACGACTTTATTCCTTGGTGGGAAAGAGAAGACCACATTAAAGGAAATGAGTGAGCTTCTGGGTAAGGAAACCATTGACCTGTATAACACTTCGGAGACGAGGAGTAATCAGAAGTCTTTTGGATTGAATTACCAGAAAACAGGCAAACAGCTGATGACAGAAGATGAGATTGCAGTCATGGATGGAGGAAAATGTATCCTGCAGATCCGTGGTGCCAGACCATTTTTCTCGGACAAATATGATATCACGAAACACAAAAACTATCGGCTTCTTGCAGATGAAAACGAGAAGAACCGATACAAAGTTGAGAAAGAGTTAAATCCGCAGTACACACCGAAATCTGAAGAAGAGGTGGAAGTAATTCATGTAGAACTGTCGGAGTAACCTTGGGAATGAACGAAAAATAATGAGGAAAGGAATAACTGACATTAGGTGCGCCGGCTTTTTAGTCGGTGTTTTTTCATTCCCGTAAACACCTGAAAAAAGTCAGTTTTGGTGAATGTATATGGCGTTTTTTAGCAGTGCAATTACAACTTTAAAAACTCTTGTAGTCGCAATCGGTGCAGGTCTTGGCGTGTGGGGTGTCGTAAACCTTCTGGAAGGATATGGGAATGACAATCCCGGCGCTAAGAGCCAGGGCATCAAACAGCTGATGGCTGGTGCCGGAATCATGCTGCTGGGAACTACCCTGATTCCACAGCTGGCAACATTGTTCTCTTAAGAGGAGTAGTAGATGAACACCATCATTGAGAGAATTACGGAAGCGATAAAGGATATCCTGATCGGGCTTATCAAGTCAAGTTTGGATAACATGTTCACGTCTGTCAATGAGCAGGTGGGAACCATAGCCGGGCAGGTGGGACAGACACCGCAGGGATGGAATGCAGGGATTTTTAATCTGATTCAGAATTTATCCCAAACAGTGATTGTCCCCATTGCGGGACTGATCATCACCTTTGTCCTGTGCTATGAATTGATCACGATGGTAACACAGAAAAACAATTTCCATGAATTTGAGACTTACAATATTTTCCTCTGGATCTTCAAAGCGTATGTAGCTATTTATCTGGTGACAAATACGTTCAATATCACGATGGCGGTCTTTGACGTTGGCCAGCATGTGGTCAACAATGCCGCCGGAGTAATTTCCGGAAACACAGCAGTGGACGCATCGGAAGCAATCACAAGGATTGTGGATGCACTGGAAGATATGGAACTGGGGGATTTGTTCCTGCTATCCATGGAAACGATGTTGATCAGTGTTACCATGCACATTCTGTCAATTATCATTACGGTAATCTTGTACGGCAGGATGATAGAAATTTACCTTTATACTTCCATAGCACCAATTCCGTTTGCCACTATGACGAATAAGGAATGGGGCAATATCGGAAACAACTATTTAAAAGGCTTGTTCGCACTGGCATTTCAGGGATTCTTCATGATGGTCTGTGTGGGAATTTATGCAGTTTTAGTAAATGCAATGACCATATCCAGTGACCTTCATGCAGCAATGTTTTCAGTAGCGGCTTATACCGTGATTCTTGCATTTTCATTATTCAAGACCGGAAGCCTTAGCAAATCGATATTTAATGCCCACTAACGGGCAGGAAAGGAGCGCATACCATGGCGTATGTACCAGTACCAAAAGACCTTACCAAGGTCAAAACAAAAGTAGCGTTAAATCTGACAAAGCGGCAGCTGATTTTCTTTTCACTTGCCGCAGTTGTGGGAATTCCGTTTTATCTGTTCATGAGAAAACCAATTGGTTCCAGTATCGCAGCCATCCTGATGGTAACGATCATGCTTCCATTTTTCTTCATGGCAATGTATGAAAAAGACGGGCTTCCATTTGAAAAAGTGGTGGCAAATATCATTCGACAGAAGTTTATCTGTCCGGCGGTAAGACCATATAAGACAGAAAATTTTTATCAGGAGATTTCCACCCTTGTAAAAAAGGAGGGTGTGCCGGATGGCAAAAAAGACAAAGCAGGAGGCTCAGCAGGAGCGTCTGTCCCTGGCGGAAAAAAGAAACCGTCAGGAAAGAAGAAACAAAAAAAGCAGAAAAGAAAGAGAACAGGAAAAGCGTAGGAAGAAGCAGGAACGGGATCGTAGGAAACAGAAAAACATTCCTACAACTGCACAGCAGAGTATTCCGTATATTCGGATGCTGCAGGATGGTATCTGCCAGGTGACAAAGACCTTTTTCTCTAAGACAATTCAGTTTTATGACATCAACTATCAGCTTGCTTTAAATGAGGATAAGACCACGATATTTGAAAATTACTGTGATTTCTTAAATTACTTTGATTCTTCCATCAGTGTGCAGCTGTCCTTTATCAATCAGCAGGTGGATGTGGCAGAATTTGAGAAAAGTATTGATATTCCGGATCAGAACGATGACTTCAATGCCATTCGTGAAGAATACCGTACCATGTTGAAGAATCAGCTTTCCAAGGGAAATAATGGTCTGGTGAAGACAAAGTATATCACTTTTGGAATTGAAGCAGAGAGTCTGAAGGTAGCAAGACCGAGGCTTGAAAGAATCGAAACAGATATCTTAAATAACTTTAAGGTTTTGGGTGCACAGGCACATTCACTGAATGGTCTGGAAAGGCTGGAGATTATGTATCATGTGTTCAACCAGGATCGGATTGAACCATTTAAGTTCCAGTATAAGATGCTTCCGGAAACAGGATTAAAGACCAAAGATTTTATTGCACCGACTTCCTTTAACTTTTCCAAGAATCAGACATTTATGATGGGAAGAACGATGGGAAGTGTGAGTTATCTGCAGATTCTTGCACCGGAGCTGACAGACCGAATGCTTGCAGACTTCCTGGATGTAGATGACAGCATCAATGTCAACATTCATATCCAGTCCATTGATCAGAGTTCAGCAATCAAAATGATCAAGAGCAAGATTTCAGATTTGGATAAGATGAAGATCGAAGAGCAGAAACGAGCGGTACGTTCCGGTTATGATATGGACGTGCTTCCGTCGGACCTTGTGACTTATGGAGAAGAGGCGAAGAATCTGCTGGAAGATCTGCAGTCCAGAAATGAGCGAATGTTCCTTGTGACAGTTCTGGTAATGAATACTGCAAAGAAGCGTCAGAAGCTGGATAACAATATTTTCCAGGTGCAGGGGATCGCACAGAAATATAACTGTTCTTTAAAACAGCTGGATTATCAGCAGGAAGCAGCACTCATGTCCTGTATTCCACTTGGAGTCAATCGGATTGAAATCCAGAGAGGGCTTACCACATCTTCAACAGCGATCTTCGTGCCATTTACGACACAGGAGTTGTTTCAGGAAGGGGAAGCTCTTTATTATGGATTGAATGCATTATCCAACAACATGATCATGGTTGATCGGAAACGTCTGAAGAACCCGAATGGACTGATTCTTGGTACACCAGGTTCCGGTAAGTCCTTCTCAGCAAAGAGAGAGATTACAAACTGCTTTTTGATTACGGAGGACGATATCATTGTCTGTGATCCAGAAGCCGAATATTCGGCACTGGTGCAGGCACTGCATGGGCAGGTGGTACGGGTTTCTCCGGTATCTGACCAGTATATCAATCCAATGGATCTGAACTTGAATTATTCCGAGGAAGACAATCCGCTGTCATTAAAAGCAGATTTTATTCTGTCTTTGTGTGAACTGATCGTTGGTGGAAAGAACGGACTGGAACCGGTAGAAAAAACGATTATTGACCGTTGTGTGCGGTTAGTATATCAGGAATACCTTGCCGATCCAATACCGGAGAAGATGCCAATCCTGGAGGACTTATACAACCTTCTGAGAAAACAGGAAGAGCCGGAAGCACAGCGGCTGGCTACTTCATTAGAGATCTATGTTACAGGCTCTTTGAATGTATTTAACCATCAGACAAACGTGGATATCAATAACCGCATTGTCTGCTTTGACATCAAAGAATTGGGAAAACAGCTGAAAAAGATTGGGATGCTCGTAATCCAGGATCAGGTCTGGAACAGGGTAACGATGAACCGTTCTGCCCATAAGTCCACCAGATACTATGTGGATGAGTTCCATCTTCTTTTGAAGGAAGAGCAGACTGCAGCCTACAGCGTGGAGATTTGGAAGCGATTCCGTAAATGGGGTGGTATCCCAACGGGCATCACCCAGAATATTAAGGATTTATTGTCTTCCAGGGAAATAGAGAATATATTTGAAAATTCAGATTTTATTTATATGCTGAACCAGGCTTCCGGAGACAGGCAGATTCTTGCAAAACAGCTGAATATCTCACCAACCCAGCTGTCCTATGTAACCAACAGTAATGAGGGGGAAGGACTTCTGTTCTATGGAAATGTCATTATCCCGTTCGTAGACAGATTCCCGAAAAATTCCCTCTATAAAATCATGACAACCCGCTTAGAGGAAACTTCCGAAGCAGGTTAAATCAAAGGAGAAGACAATGTTACGAGCAATTTCATATGTATTAACTTTTAGTGGCGGTGCTGTATTTGGCATCGCTTTTCTCTGCTTATTACAGGCAGGGAAAGGGTATCCGAAGAAGGAGGAGTAAGTAGTGGCAGAACAGAGAATGAAAGTCAGGGACAAGAAAGTCCAAAAGATGACCAAGGATGGTCTGGTGGAAGAAAACCTGACAGATAAATCTTCTGTTCGTGTCAGTAACCGTGCCAGTGATGTGCAGATGGGAAGAAAACAGGGGGAAAAAGAAGAAAACCTTGTGGATAAGTCTCCCCGCCAGTCTGAACGGAGTGGGAAAAATATCCGTCCCTTTGTGCAAAAATCCAGAGATGCGCCGGAACTGATACGGACAGAGAAGCAAAGTGAGGATTTTGGACAGAGTAGTAAACAGCAAAATAGAAAAAGAATCCGTGCTGAAGTCGGAAAAGAATCCAGACTTGCAGAAAAATCCGAAGCCGGACAGTCAGGGAGACTGAAAGAAAAACGTGCGGATCTATCAGAAAACAGGGGAGACAGCCGGAGAAATCAGACCGGTGGCAGCAAAAAGCCAAAACAAAAACAACGTTTGAAGTTTGCTTATGAGGAAACTGGTGCTTCTGTGAAAAATGACAAAGATATGGAGAAATTGAACCAGATGGATACGGATGGAGTCAATTTCCGCCATCAGAAACAGAAAGAAAAAGCCAAAAAGTTTTCTTATGAAGAAGCAAGAAAGAAAAAGGAAGCTAAGCAGCATTCCAAGAAAGCACAGGTCTATCAGGCAAATGAAGGAGAATCTCCTGGAAAGAAAAAATCCCGTTTGAAGTTTGGTGAAGGGGAATCTGTGAAAACAGAAAAAGCTTCTGTTGTCAAGAAAGCAGGAAGTGCAACTTCCGTAGCATTGCACCGTGAGATCAGCAAAAAAGAAGACGATAATGCGGCGGTAGAAGGTGCCCATAAGTTAGAAGAAAGCGGCGAAGGTGTTTACCGGCTGGAACAGAGAAGTGCCAGACGCAGGAAACAGAGGGCATCCAGAAAAAGAAGCAGACTTGAAAGACAGGAAGAGAAACAGACACAGGCGGCAACCCGTCAGGAGCAGAAGAAACTGAAAAAACAGATTCAGAAGCAACAGATCAAACGGGATTATGCCAAAGCGAAGCGAAGTGAACAGACAGTAGGAACAGCTACAAAAGGTACGATTGATTATATCAAGAAGATTGGCGGCAAAGTCACCAACTTCTTTAAAGAAAACCGGAAGGTGTATATCAGTGTAGCAGTTCTGATCGGATTGATGTTTCTGATCATAACGAATGTCACGTCATGCTCTGCAGTGTTTTTACAAAATGTGATCACTTATACCGGAACCAGTTATCTGTCATCGGATCAGGCAATCCGGGAAGCGGAACTGTATTACACACAGCTGGAAGCTAATCTGCAGGAGCGGATCAACAACATGGAATCTGAAGAACCGGGACATGAGGAATACCGATATAACATCGGACCTATTGAGCATGATCCGTTTATCCTGATCAGTTATTTGTCAGCAAAGTATGAAGAATTTACCTTTGAACAGGTCAAGCCGGAGTTGGATGCATTGTTTGCAGAGCAATACCATCTGACTACGGAAGCAGTGAATGAAACCGTGACGGAGACAGCAACGGTGAGGGTGGGAGAATCTTTGGGACAAGTTGTTACCAGTGGGTATTGTAACTGTCCAATCTGTTGTGGCATCTGGAGCGGCGGACCGACTGCCAGTGGAGCATATCCAACTGCCAATCATACCTTAGCAGTAGATGCTTCCAATCCGTTTGTTCCAATGGGAACAAAAGTGGTAATGAATGGTGTCGAATATACTGTAGAAGATACCGGAGCTTTCGCAAGATACGGTGTACAATTTGATGTCTATTATGACAGTCATGCGGCAGCATCTGCACATGGCCATAAGACCTGGGAATGCTATCTGGCAGATGATAATGGAAGCCAGGAAGTGGAAGTGACCAGGACAAGAGATGTAGATGTGCTGAATGTCACCTTAAACAGCGGAAATCTGATGTCGATCTGTCAGGACAGGCTGGGATTTTTCCAGAAAGAACTGTTCAGTGCCTATAACGATACGAAAGGTAATTTACAGATGTTTGCGACACCGGTTGATTTTAACTGGTATTCCAGTGTGACAAGTTATTATGGATATCGGATTCATCCAATTTCAGGAGCAAATCAGCTTCATAATGGTATGGATATCGGAGCGCCGGAGGGAACAAAAGTAATGGCAGGGCTGACCGGAACGGTTACAACTTCTGCTTATAACGACAGCTATGGCAATTATGTTGTGATCAAGGACAGTAAAGGCTATGAACTGCGGTATGCACATTTAAGCAGCCGGAGTGTATCTGCAGGTGCATCCGTCACGAAAGGTGATGAGATTGGTCTTGTAGGAAATACTGGAAATTCTACAGGAAGCCATCTTCATATTGAACTTCTGAAAAATGGAGAGCGCTTAAACCCGATCTTTTATCTGGAAACTGGAGAAGGGGCAGGCTTTGGCGGCAATGAATACACCAGTGAAGCGGCACAGCGTTTGTTGAACGAAGCAGCGAGATATCTAGGAACACCGTATGTGTGGGGTGGATATTCTCCAAGTGGATTTGACTGTTCTGGATTTGTAAGTTACTGCCTGACAAACTCTGGTGTAAGGAATACAGGAAGATTGACTGCACAGGGACTGTATGACATCTGCACGCCGGTATCTCAGTCAGAAGCACAGCCGGGAGATCTGATCTTTTTTACAGGCACTTATGATGCAGGAGTTCCGGTAACGCATATTGGAATCTATGTAGGCAATGGTCAGATGATCCATTGCGGTCATCCGGTGCAGTACACGTCCATCAATTCACCATATTGGCAGAGCCATTTTTATGGATTTGGACGTTGGTAAAGAAACAGGGCGGTGTAACAGCCGCCCGGAAAGGAGAAGCGATGAAAAGTCTTGAAAAAGCAACGGCTGACTATGAGAAAGCCAAGGAAAAAATGGAAGCATCCAAAGCCAGATATGAAACAGATTTAAAGCGTTTCAAGGCTGCGGAGATTGCAAAAACAGAAGCGGAAAATCTGGAAATTGTAAAAATTATCCGTGCAATGGATATGAGTATTCCGGAATTGGAAGCTTTTAAAAAGAGAATGAAAAATGGACTGCCCGGCAGGGTAGAAATACAGAAGGAGGAAACAAGGTCTGATGATGAATTTAGAGAAGATGAAACAGAAGAGATCTAAAAATAGCGTGAAAAAAGGATTGCTTGCAGCAACGACATTTCTTTGCCTGACAACACCTTTGCTCCAGACACAGACTGCTTATGCAGCTGAGAATACCACACCTGCAATCACGATTGAGAAACCGGATGGTTGGAAGCAGGGAGAAACAACCATTGCTGTTACGGTAGATGCCAGCCATATGCCGGAAGGTTTCTCAATAGCAAAGATTGAAGCAAAAGCAGGAAAAGATGGAAGCTGGCAGGATGTAACCGGAAGCGGAAGTATCACGATCACTGGAAATCAGACAGTGTATGTGCGTGTGACAGATGGTGAGGGGAAGGTCTATGAGCAGAATCGCTCTATTAAGTGTTATGACACGGAAAAGCCGACACTCTCTGCGTCCCTGACAGATGGTGTGCTGACGATTCAGGGGAATGATACAGTATCCGGGATTACTGCGGTAACTGTCAATGGCACCACTTATACAGACTTGAAGGATGGAATGCTGAGAGTGCAACTGACACAGAAAGATTTTACTACAAAACAGATTGAGATTACGGTAACAGACGGAGCTGGAAATACTTCTGAAAAGTATGTGTTGCAGAATCCTTATTATGAATGGGCAAAGAAGCAGGAAGAAAAACAGAAATCTTCCAGTGACAGCAATGGTGCAATGGCAACTACGACCAGTGCAGATGCAACGGGGACTGAAAAAACAACGACTTCTCCGCTTCCACAGGATGCACAGGCTTCTGAGCCGACAGATGCAAAAGGAACCGTGGATGATCGGACAGTGACAGGTATTGAGGAACAGCTTAATAAAGAAGGCGAGACGGCAGAATCCGTTACAAAAACAGCTACGGAAGGCACAAAAGAGTTTTATACCATTTCAACGAAGAGTGGTAAGATTTTCTATCTGATCATCGACAATTCAAAATCTCAGGATAATGTGTATTTCCTTACCGAAGTCAGTGAGAAAGATCTGATGAACTTCACACTTTCTGATTCAGTGACACTTCCGGAAGTGGATACGGTTTATGCAGAACCAGAGAAAAAAGCAGAGGAAGAAAAGCCGGAAACGACAGAGTCATCCGAGAAAGATAAGGTAGAGGATGATATTCAGATGCCTGAAGATAAAAGTCCATTTGGAACGTATCTTTTGATTGCACTGGTTGCAGTCGGAGCTGCGGCAGGAGGATATTACTTCAAAGTCTATAAACCAAAGCATGAATATGATGACGAGGATGAGATGGAAGAGGATGAAGATGGATCCGAAGATTCAGAGTCAGAAAAACGGGAAGTAGACGATGCAGATGAGCAGGAAGAAAGTACAGAACCGGAAATCCTGAGAGATGAAGATTTTGACGATAATGTGCTGGAAGATGAAGAAGAGGAGTAGGAGTAAATGAAATTAGTGATTGCAGAAAAGCCATCGGTTGCGATGGCACTGGCTTCCGTGCTTGGAGCCAGAACAAGAAAAGATGGCTACGTGGAGGGAAACGGTTATATCGTTTCCTGGTGCGTAGGACATCTGGTTGGATTATGCGATGCATCGGAATACGATGAAAAATATAAAAAATGGAGATATGAAGATCTGCCGATTGTGCCGGAATGCTGGAGACACAAGGTTTTGGATGGAACAAAGAAGCAGTACGGAATCTTGAAAAAACTGATGAGAGATTCCAATGTAGATGAAGTGATCTGTGCTACTGATGCAGGACGTGAAGGAGAGTTAATCTTTCGTCTGGTGTATGAGCAGGCAGGATGCAAAAAGCCGATGAAGCGGCTCTGGATCTCTTCCATGGAGGAACAGGCAATTAAAGATGGATTTGCGTCATTAAAAGACGGTTCGTGTTATGACAGTCTCTATCAGTCAGCACTTTGCAGGGCAAAGGCAGACTGGCTGGTGGGAATCAATGCGAGCCGTCTTTTTTCCGTTCTGTATAACCAGAATCTGAAAGTCGGAAGAGTGCAGACACCAACACTTGCCATGATCGTGGATCGAAATCAGAAGATCAAGGAATTTACCAAAGAAAAATATTATATGGCTCATATCAAGTTTGACGATATGGATGCAGTCACAGAGCATTTTCAGAAAAAAGAGGATGCAGATAAAGTGGCTGCGGACTGCCTGGAGCGGATGTGCGAAGTGGAAAAGGATGATGTGAAAGAGAAAACAGTCCGCCCTCCGAAGCTTTATGATCTGACCACCCTGCAGAGGGAAGCTAACAGAATGTTTGGCTATACCGCACAGCAGACATTGGATGCCGTGCAGGAGATGTATGAGCAGAAGCTTGTCACTTATCCGAGAACAGACAGCCAGTATCTGACAGATGAGATGGGAGAAAGCACAGAAACTCTGATTCAGATGTTACTTGGGAAAATGCCTTATGCTGAAGGCCTGGAATATCAGCCGGACGTGAGTAAGGTATTAAATTCAAAGAAAGTATCTGATCACCATGCGATTATCCCAACCATGGAAGTAGCCAAAGCAGATATTGGTGAACTGAAAGAGCGAAACCGCAAGATTTTGTATCTGATCAGTGCCAGGGTGCTGACAGCAACTGCAGATCCTTATATTTATGAGAGTCATAAATGCCAGATTACCTGTAATTATCATACGTTTTATCTCACGGCAAAGAAAACAAAGCAGGAAGGATTCAAGGCAATCGAAAATAAATGGAAACAGTTCTTTGGCGTAAAGATTGAGAAAGAAGAGCCAGAGCTGGATATCTGGGCAGGCAAGCATTACGGCCCTTGTGATTCTTTTGTATCGGAGCATTTTACACAGCCACCGAAACAGTATACAGAAGATACCCTGCTTTCTGCAATGGAACGTGCAGGAAATGAAGAACTGACCGAAGATACGGAAAAGAAAGGACTTGGTACTCCGGCAACAAGGGCAGCCATCATTGAAAAACTGATTCAGTCTGGTTTTGTGAAAAGGGAAAAGAAAAATCTGGTGCCGACAGATGATGGCAATGTACTGATTACGGTTCTGCCGGATGAGATTAAATCCCCGAAGATGACAGCAGAGTGGGAAATGGCATTGAATCACATTGCCCAGAATACAGAGACAGCAGATGAATTCCTAAATGGGATTACAGAGCTGATGCAGGAACTGGTTGCCAGATATCAGGGTATTTCAGAAGAAAAGAAAGGGCAGTTTCAGGGAAAGGCAAAAGGAGAAGTCATTGGCAAATGTCCCCGCTGTGGAGCTGATGTCAGGGAAGGAAAAGTAAACTTTTACTGTTCTGACCGGAACTGTGCTTTTACCTTGTGGAAGAATGATAAATTCCTTGCAAGCCAGGGGAAAAAGATGGATAAGGCGGCAGCGAAGAAGTTCCTGTCTAAAGGAAAAATCCATTATAAGGATCTGGTATCAAGAAAAACAGGGAGACAGTATGAAGCAACTGTGGAAATGGTTGATCCCGGCGAGGGGAATGTGCAGTTCAATCTGATTTTTCACAACGATAAGTAGTGTATTGCAGGCAGTCCAAGGACTGTCTGTTTTAATACAATTATTATGAAAGAGAGGACCTTAGCATGAAGAAAAAAGGTAATTTTAGAAAAGTAGTATCTGGCTTGCTGGCAGGCATGACAATGCTTAGTACCGTGTTATCTCCGATGACTGCATATGCAGCGGAGATCCAGCCGGAGGAAAAACCGCCACTTTATGAGGAAGTGAAAGACCTTCTGGATGAAGATGAGGTGGTGACTGCCAAAGATTATGAAATCGAAACAGGCAGTGTATTTGATGTGAAATCAGATTACACAGGACTGGAAATCAAGGATGATAACAAGGTCAAAGTCACATTCGAGGAAGCAAAGAACGACAAGGATGAGGATTTTACGACAAATCATGCGGACACTTACAAAGCGGTCTATTATGTGGAACCGGTAAATCAGGAGCATCCGAAGTATCAGATCAGCCGAAAGCTGATTGTGCGTGAGAAAGAAACAGAAACGCAGACAGAAACTGCAGGGAGTGAAGCGGTAACCGAATCCGAAACAGCTGGCAGTGAACAGCAGACAGAAGAAGCGGAGGATTCCGAAGCAGACTCGGAGATTACCGATATTGATGCTGATGAATTTGATGATTTAGTCGAGCAGGCACAGAATCAGGACACCTATGATGAAGAATCAGGGTTAGAGCTTCACGATGTTTTGGAACAGGCAGGAGACGAAGGTGTGGATCTTGATTCTATGGAAGAGGGAGAGATTGCAACATTTGAAGCAGTTTCGGCTTATTCAGCAAGAACTACACAGCAGGTAACGATTGAAAAAGGACCTCTGTATAGATATGCAGATTATAATCTTGGAACCTATCTGACAGAGCCGTACTATATCAGCTACGGAAGCGTCAGAGCAACTGCGTATTGTGTACAGCCAGCAAAACCAGGACCAGGATCTGGAAATTATACAATCACAAAGATCGGGGACAATCAGGCGTTAGCAAAAGTGTGTTATTACGGTACAGATGCCGCAGGGAGCGAAAGTTTTTTTGCGAATAAACACACGGATTTCTCAGAAGGAAAAAGATTCATTATTATTCACATGGCTGCATCGTATGCCAATGGAAGCAGTGATGCATTCTATGGAACAAATGCTACAGGCGAGGCTTTGGCAAAAGAACTCTATAATTATTGTGTGAATAAGCCGGAAATACCAGATGTAGCGATGTCATTTTCAAAACCGAATGTAAAAGCTTATGTAGATGGAAATGTTCAGAGAACGGAGAACATTAAGTTCAATGCATCTTCCCAGCAGAAAATTACAATGGACTTACCAAAGGGTGTAAAGCTCCATAATGTATCTACTGGAAATGTAAGTGCGGCAGGTGCAAGCGTAACAATTGGAGGAGGAACTACGTTTTATCTTTCAGCACCTCTGACACAGACAAAAGATGTAAGTGCTACTTTTTCTGCAAAAATGAAGGGTAGTATTACAAAAGATTATTCAGCATATAAACTGACTACGAATGCAAGTGTTCAGGACCTGGCATTTGTGTTTGGAGAAGGTGTCGCTGATGAAAAATATGTAAGCTTAAAGGTGTCCTGGATTGAACAGGCTACGATCGAAATCGTAAAGAAAGACGATACAGATGATGTCAATCTTGCAGGTGCAGTATTCGGTGTATACAGCGATGAGGCTTGTACAAAGCTGATCACTCAGATGCCGGCAACAGATAAGAATGGAAAATCTTCTGTTACGATCATCAAGACACAGGATACCGTTTATCTGAAAGAGATCACAGCACCACAGGGATATGTAGTAAATGCAACGGCAACAAATGTAAAACTGGTAGCAAGTAAGACTTCCTCTGTGACTGTAGAAAATAAAGAACAGCTTGCAGAGCTTACCATTTACAAAGAAGGACAGGTGCTTTCTGGAGCAGATGTCAGTGAAAATGGAACGGTATTTCAGTATGAAAACCGCAGACAGAAAAATGCAGTGTATAACGTGTATGCCGGGGCAGATATCGTAACTGCTTATGGCACAAAAGTGTACAGCAAAGGAGACCTGGTAAAAGAAAATCTGACAACAGGTGAGAATGGTTCTGTTACACTGAAGAACCTGCATCTTGGAAGCTATGTGGTGAAAGAAGCAAAAGCACCGGACAATTTCTATAACGGCAGCGAAGAAAAGCCAGTGACTCTGACCTATGCCGGACAGAATAAAGAAGTTGTATTTGCAGATGTGACTTTTAACAACGAGAGACAGAAAGCAGATGTTTCCGTAGTAAAACAGGATAAAGATACCAAGAAACCACTGAATGGCGGTATTTTTGCTCTATATGCATCCGATGATATTAGAAATGCAGACGGAACCGTTGTTGTGAAAAAAGGAACATTGATTGAGAAAGCAACTACTGGAGCAGATGGAACTGCAAAATTCACAGCAGATCTTCCGATTCGATATTCCTATTCTGTAAAAGAAGATCAGGCGCCGGAAGGCTATGTAAGAAATACAGAAGATGTGTATACGTTCAAGTTTTCTTATACCAATGATAAAGAAGCAACCGTATCATTTGCCCATACCTTCAGCAATGACCGTGTGACAGCAAAGATCAATTTATTCAAAGTTGATAAAGAGACAGGAAAAGCAGTACCACAGGGAGATGCCACACTGAAAGGTGCAGTTTATGGTCTGTATGCCCGTGAAGATATCGTGCATCCGGACGGAGCAACTGGAACTATTTATAAAGCAGGAGAACAGGTAGCTTCTCTTACAACCGATGACAAAGGACAGGCTTCTGTAAATGGCTTATATCTTGGCAAATATTATATCAAAGAGATCACACCGCCGACCGGATACCTGGCAGATACAGAAGAGCATGATCTTACGTGCAGTTATGAAGGAGATATGACAGCAGAAGTGAAAAGAGAGTGCACTTCCAGTGAGCAGGTCATCAAACAGCCATTTCAGATCATCAAAGCAGCCAACAATGGAAAGACCGATGCAGATCTGTTATCCGGAGCCGGATTTACAGTTTATCTGAAATCTTCCCTTACAAAGAAAGCAGATGGAAGCTATGATTTTGATTCTGCCAAACCAGTAGTGAGTGGAGAAAATGGAGCAACTGAGATTTTCACAGATGAAAAAGGGTATGCCTGCAGTATTCCATTACCATTTGGAAGCTATATCGTGCGTGAAACTACAACACCGCACAATTACAAGCCAGTCGATGATTTTGAAGTGAATATCACAGAACATCATCCAAACGAGCCACAGATCTGGCGAGTGCTTCTGGATGAAGAGTTTAAGGCAAAACTGAAAATCGTGAAAAAAGACGATGAAACAAAGAAATCTGTATTGATTGCCGGAACAGAATTTAAGGTATATGACCTGGACAACAAGAAGTATGTGGAGCAGGTAACAACTTACCCAGTGACAACTACTCACAAGTCCTATTTTACGGACAGCCAGGGATATCTGATTATGCCGAAGAATCTGAAGATCGGACATTACCGGATTGAGGAAGTCAACGCACCGGAAGGGTACACAATCAATAAGAACTATGTAGAGATTGCGGTGGATGCAAATACAGCATACCAGATGGATTCTGAGAGCGGAGATGCCATTATTACGGTAGACTACGAGAACCATCCGGTAAAAGGAAAGCTGACGATCTATAAAAAAGGTGAGATGCTGACCGGATTTAAAAAGGATTTTGTTTATGAAGAAAGATACCTGAAGGGTGCATCATTTCATGTCTATGCAGCTGAAAATATCTATACACCGGATTATCAGAAAGATGAAAACGGAAACAGACAGCTGATCTATGCAAAAGATGCACTGGTAACAACGGTAACGACCGGGGAAGACGGAAAAGCAGTTGCTGATAATCTGCCGCTTGGTTCTTACTATGTAGTAGAAAAGACTGCACCGGAAGGATTTGTCCTGAACCATGACAGATCGGATGTCGCATTTGTCTATGCAGATCAGGATACACCTGTAATCGAACAGGAAGTGACTGTTGGCGATGACCGCCAGAAAGTTGTAATCCAGGTAGAAAAACAGGATGCAGAAAATGGTGCAACCGTAGCAGGAGCTGTCTTTGGTATCTATAACAAAGCGGATATTAAGGCAGATGGAAAAGTGATCGTGAAAGCAGACACACTCTTACAGGAAATGACTTCTGATAACGATGGTCTTGCAACATGTACGCTGGATCTGCCACTTGGACAGTATTATGTGAAAGAGTTAAAAGCACCGGCGGGATTTGTATCCTCTGATGAAGTTCTGAATCTGGATGCTTCTTACCAGGGACAGGATGTGAAGACAGTAAAACTGAAAACAGTGAAAAAGAACCAGCCGACAACAGTAGAAATTACAAAATCTGATGTAACAACAGGTGTGGAACTGGATGGAGCAAAACTCACTGTTCTTGATAAAGAAGGAAATGTTGTGGATCAGTGGACTTCTGTAAAAGATCAGCCACATGTGATCAAACGACTGACAGTTGGAGAGGAATACACTCTTCGTGAGGAAATGGCACCGTATGGATATCTGAAAGCAACGGATGTGAAGTTCACGCTGGAAGATAGAGCCGAGATTCAGAAAGTAGAGATGAAAGATGAAGTTCCAACAGGACTTCTGATCATCAACAAAAATGGAGAATTTCTGGATAAGATAACACTTCTGGATCATGTAAAAGGTACCGTGGAGCATCTCTTTGAGTATGTAACCGGAAGCCTTTCAGATGTGACGTTCGATGTATTTGCTGCGGAAGATATCAAAGCGGCAGATGGTGTCAGTGAAGATTATTTCAAAGCAGATGAAAAAGTGGGAACCATTACCACAGATTCCAATGGTATTGCACAGATGGGAGATCTCCCGGCTGGAAAATACTATGTGAAGGAAGTGAAAACAGCCCATGGTTATGTGCTGGACAAAGAGCCGAGATATGTTGACCTTTCCTACCGTGATCAGGACACACCAGTCATCACTTATGATGAGAAATGGCAGAATGCCCGTCAGAAAGTAAAGGTTACGGTTCTGAAGAAAGAAAAAGATACAGACCGTGTTCTTGCAGGTGGTGTCTTCGGTCTTTATACCAGTGAAGATATCAAAAATGCAAAGGGCGAGGTACTTCTTGAGAAAGACAGTCTGATCGAGCAGCGGGTAACGGATGAAAAAGGACAGATTATTTTTACGGCAGATCTTCCGGTAGACGGAAAATACTATGTGAAAGAAATCTTTGCGCCGGACGGATTTGTTACAACAGAAGAAGTACAGGAATTTACCTTTGAATATGCCGGAGAAGACCAGGCAGAAGTAAGCTACGACTTTACTTTTGAAAATCAGCCAACCACAGTGGAGCTGTCCAAAACAGACCTGACAACAGGTAAAGAACTTCCAGGTGCACACCTGAAAGTAACGGATTCAGATGGCAATACAGTAGATGAATGGACTTCTACGGAAGAATCCCATGTGATCAAAGAACTGGTTGTTGGTAAGAAATACACCATGACAGAGACAAAACCGGCAGATGGATATGTCACTGCAGAAAGTATTACTTTCACAGTAGAGAATACAGCAGAGGTTCAGAAGCATGAGATGAAAGATGATGTGACAAAAGTAGAGATCAGTAAGACGGATATCACAGGAGAAACTGAGATTCCAGGTGCGAAACTGACGATTCTCGATAAGGATGATCAGGTAGTAGAGAGCTGGACTTCCACAGAGGAAGCACACTATATCGAAAAACTTCCAATCGGTAAATATACCTTACGTGAAGAGCAGGCACCGAAAGGATATATTCTGACATCGGATGTTAGTTTTGAAGTAAAGGATACTGGAGAGATCCAGAAAGTAGCTATGAAAGATGACACTGCCAAGGGAAAAGTGATTCTCAATAAGACAGATAAATCATCAGGAGAACCGCTGAAAGGGGTAGAATTTGAACTTCGTGACAGCAAAGGAAAAGTTCTGGAAACCTTAAAGACAGATGCTGCCGGTCATGCAGAAAGTAAGCTGTATGAGATTGCCACATTTAAGAACGGCAAATATGATACCGCTATCAAGTATTATCTGGTGGAAACAAAGACACTGGACGGATACACACTGGATCAGACCAAGCATGAAGTGACATTTGCCTATGCAGATGACAGTACACCGGTTGTAGAAGTTACCTTTAATCTGACAAATGAGAAACCGGAAGTTCCAGAAACACCGAAAACACCGGATACACCACAGTCCCATGAAGAGACAAAGGTATCAAATGCACCGAAAACAGGTGACAGCACGAATATTTGGCTGCCGATTCTTCTTCTGGTAATCTCCACAGGAGGTATGGCAGGACTTTATATCAGAAAAAAGAAAAACAGAAAATAGTAAAGTAATTAATTTGTAGTAAAGGGGGGCCCTGAATCAGGGCTCCCTTTTCAATACAACTAATAAAAGAAAGGAACAGAAAACTATGATGAAAACAATGGGAAAAAGACAGGAAGCAAAAAAGAACCAGGAGAAAACTTTAAAGAGAATGATGGCTTATCAGAAGAAAGCCGAGCAGATGGTCAGTAGAAAAAGAATGAACCATCACATGATCAGAAAGGGGTAAAAGCGTATGATGAACAGAAAAGAATTTTATGAATATGTCAAAGACAATGTAAAGGAGTATCTGCCAAAGTCTTATAAGGACGCAGAAATTAAACTGCAGGAAGTAGAAAAAAACAACGGTTTGAAGCTGACAGGTATTACGATTCCAAACGGAGATCAGAGAATCGTACCGACAGTCTATCTGGATTCCCTCTACCAGGAATATATCCATGGAAAAGATGTAGACTCTTGTGTTGGCGATGTGGCTGATATGCGTATTGAGGCACAGGGAAAAGCAGAATTTTTTGATATGGGAGTTCCAGATATTCTGGATTATGAAAAGATGAAGGACAAATTACAGATGAGAATTTGTGATAAGGAATGGAATACCGATCTTCTTGCAGATAAAGTAGTCACAGAACACGGAGATTTTGCAGCTTATTATGCAGTAAATCTGGAGGAAAATGGAGAAGGGATCAGCAGTATTCCGGTAACTGTTTCTCTGATGAACGAGTGGGGAGTATCTGCCGAACAGATTCAAGCGGATGCGATGGTGGCAGACCGAAAACGTGGTGTCACACTTATGGATATGAATGAGATTATCAAATCTATGATTTTTGGTGAAGAACCAGAAAACCTGCTGAATGAAAAAATGGATATGGAAGCCATGGAAAACCCAATGTTCTGTCTGACAAACAAAGCTAAGATGAATGGAGCTTCCCTGTTACTGCAGGAAGATATTCGTAAACAGATTGGGGAATGCCTGGGAAGTGATTACTTTGTCATCCCATCTTCCATTCATGAAGTGCTGATTCTTCCTGATAACGGCATTTTTCAGGTTCCGGAATTAAATGCGATGGTACAGGAAGTCAATGAGACAAAGGTGGAGAGACAGGAGCAGCTTTCCGATAAAGTTCAGTTTTGTGATGGGAAAACGGCAGTTATGGAAAATGCTGAGCGTAGGGAAGCTCGTTTGGAGAAAGAAAAAGCAGCCGAAAAAGCGGAAGTAAAAGGTGGAATCCATGGAAGACTGGAGAAAGCTAAGGCAGAAATCAAGGCAAAAGAGGGAGACAAAGTGCCAAAGAATAAGTCAAAAGAGCTTGCCACAGCATTATAAAGAGTAACAACGATGATTTTAAGGGGACTGTGCTAAGCAGTCCCTGATTTTATGAAAAGGAGTAGCGCATGGCAAATAAATTATATGCAATGGAACAGCTGACGGAAGAGGTGGCAAAAGATGTAGCTGCCAGTCCGCAGGAATGGATGCGGTTCCTAAACACTGCATCCAGACTGTACAAATACACTTTTCCAGAACAGCTTTTAATTTATGCACAGCGACCGGAAGCAACTGCCGTAGCATCCATGGAAATCTGGAATCAGAAGATGTACCGCTGGATCAAAAAGGGATCCAAAGGGATTGCCTTGATTGACAATACTTCCGGACCGAAAACGAAACTTCGGTATGTATTTGATGTGCAGGACACTTATAAAGTGCGGAATCTTGGAAAGGATCCTCAGTTATGGAATCTTCCGGTGGAAGGAGAACAGCTGGTGGCAGATTATCTGCAGGAGCAGTTATCACTGGAAGATACAGAAGGAGGACTTGCTGAAAGTCTGTATCAGGCAGCGAAGGAGAGTATGCAAGAATGGCTTCCAGATGCATTGGAAGAACTGAGACTGGACGTAACAGGGACATTTCTGGAAGAACTGGACGAACAGAATCAGGAAGTCGAATTTCGGGAACTGATGACCAATAGTGTCTGGTATGTATTACTAAACCGGTGTGGACTGGATGCACAGGAATATCTGGATGCAGAGGATTTTCGGCATATTACGGACTTTAATCAGCTGATAGTATTAGGACATCTGGGAAGTGCAGTCAATGAGATCAGCAGACCAGTCCTGATGCAGATTGGACGATATGTGCTGAATAATCTGGAAAATGACCTGAAAACGGTTGCAAAAGAAAAAGAAGTAGTCTATAATGAATTTAACACGTTAATTCGTGAAAGCGGTACAAATAAAACAGAAGATAGAGAAGAAAATAAGGAGGAAACAGACTATGAGAGAGATCACTTACAGCCAGAACGGAGAGTATCAGATTCCAGATATCAGCCTGGAAGAGACGAGAGGAACCATCGGGAAGTATGGAATGATGAGGAAAGAGTATCTGAGAAATCACAAGGTAGCAAGGTTCAACATTCTGACTCTGCAGAACCGTCTGGACAGTCATCTGATGGAGATCGACAGTCAGGCAAGACAGAGAGTAGACAACCTGATGAACGAACTTCTGGAGAAAGATCCGGCACCGGACAAGATGGCAGACACAATGGCGTGGACCAGACACATGAACCAGATCAAAGCACAGGCAGAGGAACTGGTGATTCAGGAGATTATTTACAGTTAAGCCTGTTCCCAACAGAAGAGGAACAGTTAGGGGAAATAAGGAAAGCGGCAGCTGCATTAGAACAGCCAGCCGCTTTTCTTATTTCTGATGAAGTGGTAGACGATATTCTCCGAACAGGAAGCGGACAGAAAAATACGCTGTTTCACATTACTGCAAGATTGATTGAGGGTCTGGACAATGAAGAAATGCAAAGCTTCCTGAAAGATGAATATAGAACTGGAGGAAAAGGATTTACCATAGATGGTCAGAAAATCAGTATCTGGTACGACAACGATGGTATCCGTATCCGGAGAGGTGATTCTGCAAGAAGAAACTTTGACCGTATCGTTACGTGGGAAGAAGCCGCTGACAGAATCCGAGATATGTATGAGGAGGGAAATTACGTTGATAATCTTATCTCCAATAATGCTATCGAGCAGGAACAGAAAGAAATGACAGATCTTCTGGCACTCCATTTCCGTGATACGAGCAGAAACAGAGAAGAACTGTTGTCTTATTCTGACTGGCAGGATGTAGTAGGGGCGGCTTGGACAGATTCGGAAGAAGCAGCTGCGACAGCCTATCGTTTTGAATGGCTTCAGGAAGATATGGAAAAGAATCCAGAAGATTATCATCGCTGGGAAATACAGCATAATCCTGAATATTTCCAACGTTATAAAGATCTCCAGAGGGAGCGTTCCTGGGTGGATCAACAGTTTAAAGTAGAGCGACCGGCTCTATCCTTTATCACACAGGATGAAATTGATGCAGTGTTAAGAAGAGGCGGTATTACTGCCGGAGGACGTAACCGAATCTATGAGTATTTCATGGAGCACCATGATATGAAAGATGCAGCTGAGTTCCTGAAAAATGAATATGGAACAGGTGGTTCTTCACCCGGAATACCAGGAGCAGATGCTTCTGACGCATCCCACGATGCAAAAGGATTAAAGCTTGGAAAAGGGAAGATTGGCAATCCAGAGGTAGAAGTTTTATTAAAGTGGAATAAGGTTGCAGAACGTGTTCGCCAGTTAATCCGCACAGATGATTATTTGTCACCGGAAGAAATGGAAAAGTACGAAGAGCGACAGGAAGCACAAAGACTGGCAGACCTGGAAGAAGCACAGCAGATATTAGGAGAACAGCTGGAACAGGATACTTTTACAGCGGAAGATATAACGGATCTGCGACTAGTTGATTCAGAATATATGTCCGGTACCAGAACAAAAATCTATGATTTTGCTTGCAAAGTTAAGGGAGAAGAGAATCGACTTCAATACACATTAGAATATCATGATGATGGAGAAGGTTTCACGATTCATACGGAAAAAGATGATATTTGGGAGCGGATGTCAACACAAGAATTGGAACGTCTGGATGTAAAACTTGGACAAGAAGTACTTTATTATCATTATCACAACAAAACAGTAAATGCGGATACCTTAGATAAATTACGGGAAATCAAGGAAGAAATCATGGAGGAAGAGTCTTCCTATTTTACTGCTATTTCTAAACGTGTGTGGACAGATTATGATAAAAAAGAAAAAGAACTGTCGGGAGAAGTTGAGGTATCGGAAGAAAAAGAATCATTGGAAGAGATTAACGGAATAGCAGAACTGATTCCAGCAACGAACTTCCATATCACAGATGATGAACTTGGACAGGGAACACCGAAGGAGAAATTCCGAGCCAATATTATGGCTATTCAGCTGTTAAAAAAATGTGAGGATGAGAACCGCAATGCGACACCAGAGGAACAGGAAATCTTATCCAGGTACGTCGGCTGGGGAGGTCTTGCAGATGCATTTGATGAGACAAAATCTGCATGGGAGACAGAATATCTGGAATTAAAGACCGTCCTTACACCGGAAGAATATGCTGCAGCCAGAGCTTCCACATTAAATGCTCATTATACACAGCCGATTGTGATTGAAAGTATGTATCAGGTGTTGGAGAATCTGGGATTTACAAAGGGAAATATCCTGGAGCCATCTATGGGAGTCGGG
Source organism: Blautia sp. AF32-4BH (assembly GCF_003460565.1). NCBI lineage: Bacteria > Bacillati > Bacillota > Clostridia > Lachnospirales > Lachnospiraceae > Blautia > Blautia sp. AF32-4BH. Next base: position 317,840 of record NZ_QTVL01000003.1, read on the forward strand.
AACTTCTTTGGAAAGCTTCCGGAGAATCTAAACCAGTCCAAACTCTATGGAGTGGAACTGGACAGCATCAGTGGTAGAATTGCTAAACTTCTCTATCCAGATGCCAATATCCAGATCAAAGGCTTTGAGAAGACGGATTATCCCAATGATTTCTTTGACGTGGCAATCGGAAATGTGCCATTCGGTGCATATAAGGTCAATGACCGTCAGTATGACCGCTACAATTTTATGATTCATGATTACTTTCTTGCCAAGACTATAGATCAGTTACGTCCAGGTGGTGTAGCTGCGTTGATCACAACAAAGGGAACTATGGATAAGGCATCACCGGAAGTCCGGAAATATTTGGCAGAGCGTGCAGACTTGCTGGGGGCAATCCGACTGCCGAACACAGCTTTTAAGGCAAATGCAGGAACAGAAGTCAGTGCTGATATTTTGTTTTTCCAGAAGCGTGAGAGTTTCACAAAAGAGATGCCAGACTGGGTGAATTTGGAGAGTGATGCAAAAGGGATTACCATTAACAAGTATTTTGTTCAGCATCCGGGAATGATTCTTGGTGAGATGAAAGAAGTGTCCGGTCCGTATGGTATGGAAACAACCTGTGCTCCAATGGAAGGAGCTGTTCTGGAATTACAGTTACAAGAAGCTGTAAAACACATCAAGGGAAGCATGGTAGCGGCAGTAGATATAGAGGCAGAACTGGATGAGATGCCAGAGAGTATTCCGGCAGATCCGAATGTCCGAAATTACAGCTATACGGTGGTAGATGATCAGGTATATTACCGTGTTAATTCTTTGATGAATCAGGTGAAAATGCCTGCAGCCACTGCAGAACGTGTAAAAGGCATGGTTGCAATCCGTGATACCGTTCGTGAACTGATCGCCATGCAGATGGAAGAATTTGTCACAGACGAAGAAATCCAGAAACAGCAGAAAAAACTGAATCAGGTGTATGATACCTACACAGCAAAGTATGGAGTTATTGGAAGTAATGCTAACAAACGTGCATTTTCTGATGACTCTTCTTATTGTCTGCTGTGTTCCCTGGAAGACTTGAATGAAGATGGAACATTGAAGCGGAAAGCGGACATGTTCACCAAACGAACCATTAAAAAGGCGGTCGCTGTGACAAGTGTGGAGACAGCCACAGAAGCACTTGCTCTGTCCCTAAATGAAAAGGCTCAAGTAGATCTCCCATATATGGCACAGTTGACCGGAAAGACCGAAGAGAAAATCACAGAAGAGCTGGTTGGAGTTATCTTCAAAAATCCACTGACAGACCAGTGGGAAAGCGGAGATGAATATCTGTCTGGAAACGTCAGAGACAAATTAAATACAGCGAGAACTTTTGCAGAGAATCATCCAGAATTCACACCGAATGTGCGTGCATTGGAGGCAGTTCAGCCAAGAGATCTGGAAGCGTCGGAGATTGAAGTGCGTATTGGAGCCACCTGGATTGAACCTTCGGATTATCAGGATTTTATGGTGGAACTGCTTCATACACCGAGGTATCTTGCACAGAAGGAAATACAGGTAAAATTCTCTGAGGTAAATGGTGAGTGGAGGATTACAGGAAAGAACGCCGACAGTCCAAGAAATGCGTTTGCCTATGCAACGTATGGAACGGAGAGAGCAAATGCCTACCGGATTCTGGAAGATACCTTGAATCTAAAAGATGTTAGAATCTATGATAAAGTTGTAAATGACAATGGGGATGAAGTGCGAGTTTTGAATAAAAAAGAAACTATGTTGGCATCACAAAAGCAGGATGCCTTAAAGGCTGCATTCCAAGATTGGATTTTTAAGGATCAGCAGAGGAGAGAAAGACTGGTAAGCGTGTACAATGAACGTTTTAATAGTATCCGTCCCCGTGAATACGATGGAAGTCATCTGACTTTCCCAGGGATGAATCCGGAAATAGAACTTCGACCGCATCAGAAAAATGCAGTCGCACATCAGCTATATGGTGATAATGTGCTTCTTGCTCATGTGGTAGGTGCTGGGAAGACCTACGAAATGGTAGCGGCGGCAATGGAGAGCAAACGTCTGGGATTATCTCAGAAAAATCTTTTTGTAGTTCCGAACCATCTGACAGAGCAGTGGGGAGCTGAGTTCCTACAGCTATATCCAGGGGCGAACATTCTGGTAGCAACCAAAAAAGATTTTGAACCGGCAAACCGGAAAAAGTTCTGTGCCAGGATCGCTATGGGAAACTATGATGCCATTATTATCGGTCATTCTCAGTTTGAGCGTATTCCAATCTCTGATGAGAAACAAGAAGCCATGCTTCAGAGGCAGATTGATGATCTGGAAATGGCAATCCAGAGTGCAAGATATGAACAGGATGGTGGACGTTATACCGTCAAACAGATTGAAAAGACAAGAAAAACACTGCAGACAAGGCTGGAGAAACTGAATCAGAAAGAGAAAAAAGATCAGGTAGTTACTTTTGAAGAACTGGGAGTGGATCACTTGTATGTAGATGAAGCACACAGCTATAAAAATGCGTTTCTTTATACAAAAATGAGAAACGTAGCCGGGATTGCACAGAACGAAGCACAGAAATCCGCAGATATGTTCAATAAATGTCAGTATCTGGATGAGATTACCGGAGGAAAAGGCATTACCTTTGCTACGGGCACACCAATCAGCAATAGTATGACGGAATTATATGTTATGCAGCGGTATCTGCAGAACAGCAAATTACAAAATATGGGACTTGGACTGTTTGATTCCTGGGCCTCCACCTTTGGAGAGGTAGTCACGAGCATTGAGCTTGCACCGGAAGGAACAGGCTACCGTGCAAAATCAAGATTTGCAAGATTTTATAATATTCCGGAACTGATGAATATGTTTAAGGAGATTGCAGATATCAAGACTTCCGATCAGTTAAAACTTCCTGTGCCGGAAGCAGAATATGAAACAGTGGTGCTGAAACCAACGGAACAGCAGAAAGAAATCGTAGAAAGTCTGGGGGAACGTGCAGAAGTTGTCAGAAGCGGAGGGGTAGATGCCTCAGTTGATAATATGCTGAAAATCACCAATGATGGAAGAAAATTAGCATTGGATCAGCGTTTGGTGAACGAATTATTGCCAGATAATCCAGAAAGCAAAATATCAGTCTGTGCAGAGAAAAGCTATGAGATCTGGAAAGACACAGCAGCACAGAAATCGGCACAGCTGATTTTTTGTGACTTGAGCACACCGAAAGGTGATGGCAGTTTCAATGTTTATGACGACTTGAAGCAGAAACTGATGGAAAAAGGTGTACCGGAAAAAGAGATTGCATTCATTCATGATGCAAATACAGAAGCAAAGAAGACGGAGTTGTTTGGAAAAGTGAAATCCGGGCAGGTTCGTTTTTTGATTGGTTCGACAGCAAAGATGGGTGCCGGGACCAACGTGCAGGATCGTCTGATTGCGTTGCACCATCTGGATATTGGCTGGAAACCATCTGACTTGGAACAGAGGGAAGGGCGTATTATCCGCCAGGGAAATCATAATAAAAAGGTTCATATCTTCCGATATGTAACAGAATCCACATTCGACAGCTACATGTGGCAGCTGATCGAGAATAAGCAGAAATTCATTTCTCAGATTATGACCAGCAAAGCACCTGTGCGAAGCTGTGAAGATGTGGACGAAGCGGCACTTTCCTATGCAGAGGTCAAAGCTCTTGCAACCGGAAATCCAGCAGTAAAAGAGAAGATGGCATTGGATGTTGATGTGGCAAAATTAAAACTTTTAAAAGCCAACCACATGAATAACCAGTACCGCCTGGAAGATGATATTGCAAGAAATTTTCCACAACAGATTGCAAAACTGACAGAAATCATTGACAGCTACAAGGCAGACATCGCTCATTACTCAGAGCATAAAATCACAGATCCAGAGCAGTTTACTATGGAGATTGGTGGCAAAGAGTTCACAGAAAAGAAAGAGGCAGGAGTAGCACTTCTGGCGGTATGTAAAGATATTAAAGCTGTAGATGCTGCGATGGATATCGGAAACTATCAGGGATTCAATATGAGGATTCAGTTTGATGGATGGAGTAAAGAATTTATTCTATCTGTCAAACATGAGTCTGTCTCGAAAGTTCATCTTGGAGCAGATGCACTTGGAAATATTACTCGTATCAACAATCTGTTGGACAGTTATCCAGAGAAGCTTTCAGAAGCACAACAAAGACTGGAAACAGTATATGAACAGCTTGCAAATGCAAAAGAAGAGGTTGGAAAGCCATTTCCAAAAGAAGAGGAGTTGAACCAGAAACTGGAGCGACTGTCAGAATTAAATGCATTGCTCAATATGGATGAACGGGAAGATGCAGAAGCAGAGGTGTCTGAATCAGATGAGAAAGAAGAAAGACCGACACGTGGTTCTATCCATGAAAAACTGCAGATTTATAAAGAAAAGAGTCAGCGGGAAAGTGAAACTGGCAAGGATAACAGAAAACGGGACTTCGGTCTGGAATAAGTAAACAGGAAAGATGGCATAATCTGGCAGAAAGAATGTTCTGTGGGTTATGCCATTTTTCAGAATACAGGAGGAACTTATATGGCAAGAAATAGGATAACAGGTAGAGAAACACAGAAAATGCAGGAATATACGCAGGAACGGATCGCTCAGGCAGAGCGTAGAGATATAGAATTTCCAACAGATGTAAAAGAACAGATTTTTGAATATGCGAATCTGATCGGCGAGGAAGAGAAAGTTAGGACTTTGGTAAGAAATCTGGCAGATGCATTTAGCCAGGCGGATCAAGAAGGTGTAGAGGATTTGCTGGATGACGTAAGAATGGATATTCAGGAACTGCCAGATCCAACCATAGGTAAGCTGGAATTACGTGACTATGGATATATGGAAGAAGATATGGTACCACTTAGAAAAGAAGCAGCCTTGGATTATCACAGAATGGGTTCTAAGATTTATTGCCTTGGCAGTGATGGCATTAAAGGTGAATATGCGAGTAAAGAAATGATACAGGCACACGACGGTTTGTTTGGAATGGAATCGCAGATGTGGGAACGGATTAAGGATAACAACCTGGATTATGCAGAAGAAAATTTAGGAGCATTTCAGGAGCCTATGAGTGTCATTGAGCAGGAAGAAGCACTGAAATTATACGATGCCGGAGCAGATATCTATCTGATTACTAATTTTTCATCACCGATGTATGTCACAGAACGCATGGAAATTGAACGAGGACCGGAGCATTATCAGATGTCTATGACAGAACTGGAGCGTTTCCGTAATCTGGAATGGGAAATGCAGAAATATCCACAGATTCAGTCTTTGAAAGAAGCAAACCTGTTGTTAGGAACAAGAAGGACATTTGGAATTTATCAGATCTGGGCTGATTCACCGGGCGAAAACTATGCATTTATGAATATGAGTTTTATTGAAAGTCATGGTATGCAGATAAAAAAAGAAGATTATAAACTGGTCTATGTTGGTGAATTATCAGGAAATATGTCACTGGATGATATTTTTGAAAGGTTCAACATTGACAGACCGGAAGACTTCCGTGGTCACTCCCTGTCTGTCAGTGATATCGTAGTTCTGAATGACGGGGAAAAGGTAACTGCCCATTTTGTAGATAGTATCAGTTTTGAACAGCTGGATTCCTTCCTGAATCTGGAAGAACAGGTTCTTAGTGAACTGGCATATGAGGTAGGAGAACGTTACTTTGCTATTCAGAGAACAGAAGAAGGATATGATTATTCTTTTTACGATGAAGATTTCCGCTTGATGGATGGGGGCATTTATGAGAATGATGAAATTTCTATTGAAGAAGCGGCGGAGGAACTTTTGGAAGACGAAGGCTGGACGGGAGAACGCATCCGTGGGGATTATGATCAGTTGATGGAAAAAGTAGAAGAAATGGATGAGATTGTAATGGCAGAGATTCAGAACAGCCAGGGCGAATATAAGCCACTGGCAAAGGTGGAAGAACTGGAAGAAGCAAATTACAACATGATTGATAACGTCCTCAACAATATGCCACCGAAGAAAGAACCGTATCTGGAATATTTCGCCACAGAATGCGATGAGTTCCATGATATGGGGGCTTATGAAAAAAGTACCGATGTTAATCAGATAGCTGCTATCTATGAAAAATATAGGGAGAATCCAGAAACTGCATATCTTGGATGCTCGATGGGAATTATTTATCGTGATCCGGAAGACAGTTACTATGATGAAGCTGAATTTGCAATCGTTAAAGGAAATACTGTATTTGGAAATCTAATGGATGATGTTCGGTTTTATGGGGAGCTTGCACTGGTAAGGGAAGGAATTGAGAAAATTCATGAAGCATTACCTGACTATAAGTACGTTCCGATGCGGGATGTTCGAGAAGCTATGTATCCAGAGAAGATGACCACAGAACAGTTAGCAGAGGCACTGGATGAGATTGCAGAAGCATTTGATCCGTATGAGTATCGAGATAATGTGGAGATGGGAGAAAATACGGTACAGGAAGTAATGCTGGATTTGCGAAGTGGGAATATTCATTCCTATATTTCGTATCTGAAGGATATTGTAGATGAAGAATGTGACCAGTCTGTGCGTGCAGGTGTATTGATTGAAAGACTGAAAGCCTATGAACCTGAACTTCCAAAGGATATGGAACCAATGGTGTATGTAAACTATTGTGAAGAAAGTGATCTCATGAATCCAAGATGTCAGAAGTTGTCCGAGCTGGATGCAAAAACAGCAGAAATGGATAAAGAATGGTATACAAAACGTGATCCGAAGACAGACGAACCTGCGAAAATCGCAAAGATATATGTGACTGTATATTATGCTGAAAAAGGTGAACAGAAGCTGCATCATTTCAAGAAGTCAATGGATATTGGAAATGGACATGGCGGTATTGTAAGTCAGTTGAAGTATAACAATGAAATGAAGCTTACAGATGAGTATTGGATCAATTACCAGAAAGGCAAAGGAAGTGAAGAGTTCCAAAAGTATATGGAAGATCTGACAGACATGCAGAATCATGTACTTCCGTATCTGCAGAGCTTTTGCAACCTGGAAGAAAAAGGTGTGAAGGAGAGACGAGAACAGCAGATAGCAGAAAGAAATGAAGGAAGAGTAGATGAGCGTGGAACAAGTACCGAAGCGAATGCAGTGGTTAAGGATACAGGAAAAGCAGATAGAAAACTGGTACAGCAGAAGCAGGCGGTAGCTGGAAAAGATAAGAAATTATCCATTCATGAACGCCTTGAGATTAATAAGAAGATTATTCAAGAAAAGCAGGGAAAAGATAAGCCGGAGAGAGGGGCTGATTTGGGTGTAAGGACGGTGTAGTATTAAGATAGAATGGAGTCGGAGGTCACGGATAACAATGTGGCTTTCGGCTTTTTGTTTTGAATGATTTGTGCTTCAAAGTTTTATGTGACAAATGAAACAACCTATGATATTATAATTGCTACAGTAGATATAAGGATCGTGACCTGTGTATCAAATTCGCAACAGATTATGAGAATCTCTACGGATATGCTCATGGTGTTGTAAAAACTAAGAAACAGAAAAAAGAAGCAGATAACAACAGGCGGTATGCTGCATATTATAATCAAATATGTATGATTTAAGCGTCAAAATCCCTTTTTGCCGAATTTAGTCATAATATATTGTTGTAATATGTGAAGAAAATATACTAAATACAGTATCCTTGGTTATTAAATTACCCTTTTGACGCTCTAATCATATGTATGGGAACTGTATATCCTATTGAAATAGTGCGTTAAGTTAAAAAGTATATTCATAATAAGAATACATACCTGAAATCTGAAATTGATAATAAATATATTCCAAACCGTACTACACCATTATCATATAGTGAGCGAGAGTATGTCGAAAAATTGAAATTTCAACTTAGAGATGAAGCACCAATTGGTAAACTTCTGGAATCGTTGGGAGTTATAGCGGAACAATGGGGAGAATCTGATCCACTGGATATGGATGAGAACTTAGTTCACGAAGAAACAGCATTTGTGAAATCTGATACTATCAGTGCATAACTTCTGTTAATCAGAAACATGAACGGAGGTCTTTTTATAAGACTTCCGTATAACCATCCCTATCCCTCACAGAATCAATTTTATGCTGAGAATCCTTATATATAACCTTAAATTTCCAACGAAAACCATGCACCCTAACAACTTTACCCTTAAAGTATTTGCGTTGAAATTTGATGGTAATTTCTCTTATATATAATGAAGAAACGAGTATAAGATGACTGCTGCAGATACCGATGTTTATATAAATTAAAATATCCTGAACAAGTTGCAGAGCCGGAAAGCCCTATAACTGTCAGGATATTTTTGTTTGATGCTGTCAGCTTTAAAAAACGTTATTTACCGACAGCCCCTTTATAATAATTTGTAGTAAGGGGAAGAATTAGAGAGTTTCGAATGTAACAGTCTGATTCAGAGCCTTTCTAGTCTGTGTATGTCTATCCGGAGACTGTGGTTTATCTGCCGCGTAACCAATGGCAAGGATATTAACCGGTACAAGGTTTTCCGGCAGATTAAAAGCGGCGCGGATAGCTTCAGGATCAAAGTAAGTAATCCAGCAGGAACCTAAACCTAACTCGGTAGCTGTCAGCATCATATGGTCTGTAACGATAGAAGCATCGATGTCTACCATATTTTTACCATCAAATGGACGCACCCATGCTGTATCAAGATCAGCGCATACAAGCATTACAAGGGGAGCGTTATAGGTGTTAGCGCCTGCACTGAATTTCTCCAGATTTTCGGGATTTTGTACAACCAGGATTTTCTGAGGCTGCATATTTGCTGCAGTTGGCGCACAATGTGCGGCTTCGAGGATTGCATTAACCTTTCCCTGCTCAACAGATCTTTTTTCATATTTACGTACAGAATATCTTGTCTTAATAGTATCTAAAATTGTCATGATAATTCTCCTTTTTTGATTTTGATAAATATAAAATTGTAAACCAGCAACTATATATTGGCCAATTAGAAATATCCTTGCAAGAATAAATTGAAGTTGTTGGAAACTTATGCTATTATTATAACAACAATTGTTCGACTGACAAGTACGCACTTTAAAGTGAAATAATATGAAAAAAGTAAATTGGTATAAAAAAGATACTGTGGAGGTGATTTGTTTATGAATACATGTTGTAGTAGCAGTTATCACTGTCCGGTTGAAGCAACTTTGGATTTAATCGGAGGAAAATATAAATCACTAATATTGTGGCATCTTATAGGTAAGACATTACGCTTTAGCGAAATCCGTGCATTAATTCCCCAAGCAACACCGAAAATGCTGACGCAACAGTTAAGGTTATTGGAAGAAGATGGATTGGTAAACAGAAAGGTATATCCTGTTGTGCCGCCTAAAGTGGAGTATAGTTTAACAGAATTTGGAGAAAGCATTATCCCGATTTTGAATGCTATGTGTGATTGGGGAAATGATTATCTTAATAACAGCAAAAAATAGATAGGGAATATTTGAAGAAGTATAAGAAAAGCCTCTCGCTTTACTTATACTTCTTTTTTATGGCGCGAGATTGTTAAAATCGTAGATCAGACAAAAAAAATCGTAGAAGAATCAAAACATCTTGAAATTAAATATTTTTCAGTTATATAATCCGTGTCGAAAATACGGAGGGAACTGATAGATGTATTTTGGATTATCAAGTGGCAAGATATATTCAAAATGATATAACCGATGCGCATGGGTAAGTATTTATATAGGTCAGCTCTTAGTTGTATTTATATTATTACAAATTAAAAGTAAGCTATAACTGTTTTACTGAAAATTGGAGGAAAGTATTATGGTAGTGAAATTGAATAATATGGAAAAGCAGGTAAGGTCTGAATTGAAAGGTGGAAAAGGGGATATTCATTTTCTCAATTGCGTAAGCAAAGATACTATCCCGAACTGCCGGCTCTTGTCCTATATGACAATTCCACCGGAAGGTAGCATTGGAGAGCATGAACATGTAGAAGAGACTGAATGCTATGTTATCAAATCTGGAAAAGGTGTGGTTATCGACAATGGCAAGAAGATTGACATTTCTGCTGGTGATGTAGTGATAACAGGAAATGGAGATGTTCATAGTGTTATCAATACGGAAAATGAAGACTTAGAAATTCTTGCATTTATTGTTTTGAATTAGGAGGCAGAATATGAAAACAGAAAAAGAAAAGATGCTGTCTAATGAATTGTATAATCATAAGGACGCGGAACTTACAAAGGAACGTAATCATGCATATGAGTTAACCTTACGTTATAACCAGACGAAGGATGACGAAACAGAGCTGAGAACATCTATCTTGCAGCAATTAGCCGGCAAACTTGGTAATAATGTAGTAATAAAACCGCCTTTCCAGTGCGACTACGGATATAATCTTATCTTGGGCGATAATGTTTTCATGAATTATGGCTGCTCAATTTTAGATTGTAATGTGGTGGAAATTGGAAACAATGTACTGATGGCGCCAAATGTACAGATTTATGCCGCATATCATCCGACAGATCATACACTACGGTTAAAAGATTTAGAATATGCAGACAGAGTGAAAATTGGCGATAATACCTGGATAGGTGGGGGCAGTATCATTTTGAATGGAGTTACCATAGGAAAAAAGATAAAGTCCGTATAATTGTGTAAAAGTAAAAAGGCCATATAACAGTCCTTTTACGGTACAATGTTTTTAACGACAAAAACATACCCAGGAGGACTTTTACATGACCCAAGTACATTTTACACTGAAAAGCGAAGAGATTCAAAGCATTATTGAATATTCTGTAAAGGATGACGTTTCTAAAAATATTTTAACAACGGTATTTAATCAACTAATGGAAAATCAACGAACAGAATATATTCAAGCAAAAGAATATGAACGAACAGAAAACCGACAAAGTCAACGAAATGGCTATTATGAGCGCAGCTTTACGACACGTGTAGGCACGCTAGAATTAAAAGTACCCAGAACACGTGATGGCCATTTTTCACCCACAGTGTTTGAACGTTATCAACGAAACGAAAAAGCCCTCATGGCTTCAATGTTGGAAATGTATGTATCAGGCGTTTCAACTCGTAAAGTATCAAAAATTGTGGAAGAACTTTGTGGTAAATCCGTCTCTAAGTCCTTCGTTTCTAGCTTAACAGAACAGCTAGAACCTATGGTTAACGAGTGGCAGAATCGTTTATTATCAGAAAAAAATTATCCTTACTTAATGACCGATGTACTCTATATAAAAGTACGAGAAGAAAATCGAGTACTCTCAAAAAGCTGTCATATAGCGATTGGAATAACCAAAGATGGCGACCGTGAAATTATCGGCTTCATGATTCAAAGTGGCGAAAGCGAAGAGACCTGGACAACATTTTTTGAATACCTAAAAGAACGCGGTTTACAAGGTACGGAACTCGTTATTTCTGATGCGCACAAAGGATTAGTCTCTGCCATTAGAAAATCCTTCACCAACGTAAGTTGGCAAAGATGCCAAGTTCACTTCCTAAGAAATATCTTTACCACCATTCCTAAAAAAAATTCAAAATCTTTCAGAGAAGCTGTTAAAGGAATTTTTAAGTTCACAGATATTAACTTAGCGCGTGAGGCTAAAAATCGATTGATTCATGATTATATCGATCAACCAAAATATTCAAAAGCTTGCGCATCATTGGATGATGGATTCGAAGACGCCTTTCAATATACCGTACAAGGAAATTCCCACAATCGACTAAAGAGTACCAATCTAATTGAACGACTGAATCAAGAAGTACGCAGAAGAGAAAAGATTATTCGCATCTTCCCCAATCAAACATCAGCCAATCGCTTAATTGGAGCCGTTCTTATGGACCTACATGATGAATGGATTTATTCTTCAAGAAAATACATCAATTTTGATAAGTAGAAATGGTAAAAACATTGTATAGCATTTTACACAGGAGTCTGGACTTGACTGAGTTTTTAATTGATGATAATATGGTTTTTGATATTGATAATTTAAAAGGATTTCTTAATGATACCAGTTCATTTGGGTTTATAGCTAAAGAAAATAATAAAATTATAGGATTTGCATATTGCTATACACTTTTAAGACCTGATGGAAAAACAATGTTTTATTTACACTCAATAGGAATGTTACCTAACTATCAAGACAAAGGTTATGGTTCAAAATTATTATCTTTTATTAAGGAATATTCTAAAGAGATTGGTTGTTCTGAAATGTTTTTAATAACTGATAAAGGTAATCCTAGAGCTTGCCATGTATATGAAAAATTAGGTGGTAAAAATGATTATAAAGATGAAATAGTATATGTATATGATTATGAAAAAGGTGATAAATAAATGAATATAGTTGAAAATGAAATATGTATAAGAACTTTAATAGATGATGATTTTCCTTTGATGTTAAAATGGTTAACTGATGAAAGAGTATTAGAATTTTATGGTGGTAGAGATAAAAAATATACATTAGAATCATTAAAAAAACATTATACAGAGCCTTGGGAAGATGAAGTTTTTAGAGTAATTATTGAATATAACAATGTTCCTATTGGATATGGACAAATATATAAAATGTATGATGAGTTATATACTGATTATCATTATCCAAAAACTGATGAGATAGTCTATGGTATGGATCAATTTATAGGAGAGCCAAATTATTGGAGTAAAGGAATTGGTACAAGATATATTAAATTGATTTTTGAATTTTTGAAAAAAGAAAGAAATGCTAATGCAGTTATTTTAGACCCTCATAAAAATAATCCAAGAGCAATAAGGGCATACCAAAAATCTGGTTTTAGAATTATTGAAGATTTGCCAGAACATGAATTACACGAGGGCAAAAAAGAAGATTGTTATTTAATGGAATATAGATATGATGATAATGCCACAAATGTTAAGGCAATGAAATATTTAATTGAGCATTACTTTGATAATTTCAAAGTAGATAGTATTGAAATAATCGGTAGTGGTTATGATAGTGTGGCATATTTAGTTAATAATGAATACATTTTTAAAACAAAATTTAGTACTAATAAGAAAAAAGGTTATGCAAAAGAAAAAGCAATATATAATTTTTTAAATACAAATTTAGAAACTAATGTAAAAATTCCTAATATTGAATATTCGTATATTAGTGATGAATTATCTATACTAGGTTATAAAGAAATTAAAGGAACTTTTTTAACACCAGAAATTTATTCTACTATGTCAGAAGAAGAACAAAATTTGTTAAAACGAGATATTGCCAGTTTTTTAAGACAAATGCACGGTTTAGATTATACAGATATTAGTGAATGTACTATTGATAATAAACAAAATGTATTAGAAGAGTATATATTGTTGCGTGAAACTATTTATAATGATTTAACTGATATAGAAAAAGATTATATAGAAAGTTTTATGGAAAGACTAAATGCAACAACAGTTTTTGAGGGTAAAAAGTGTTTATGCCATAATGATTTTAGTTGTAATCATCTATTGTTAGATGGCAATAATAGATTAACTGGAATAATTGATTTTGGAGATTCTGGAATTATAGATGAATATTGTGATTTTATATACTTACTTGAAGATAGTGAAGAAGAAATAGGAACAAATTTTGGAGAAGATATATTAAGAATGTATGGAAATATAGATATTGAGAAAGCAAAAGAATATCAAGATATAGTTGAAGAATATTATCCTATTGAAACTATTGTTTATGGAATTAAAAATATTAAACAGGAATTTATCGAAAATGGTAGAAAAGAAATTTATAAAAGGACTTATAAAGATTGATTATATAATATATGAAAAGCTATTATAAAAGACATTAGTATTAAATAGTTTAAAAAAATGAAAAATAATAAAGGAAAAAATACTGTAATTGGAGCAGGAAGCGTAGTTACAAAAGACATTCCTGATAATGTTGTAGCAGTAGGAAATCCGTGTAGAGTTATTAAGCGGCTGGATAAAGAGAATGTCGAGAACGGAAAACGTTTGAAATTTACAGACTTTGCGCACATTAATATTGTTGTAGACGATATTGATGAAGGGATAAAATATTACGAACAGCTTTTAGAAGCAAAGCCTATACAGATTTTCCGAGAGTTCAGTAATATTGGATTTGCTAAGGCAGCAGGTTTCCTCGAACATCCTGAACTTGTGAAATTGAGTATTGCGTTTATGGAAATTCCGGGAACTAAGCTCACACTGGAGTTAATGGAATATTATGAACCGGTAACAACAGATGCTAAGCATCGAGAGGATGTTAATAAGATTAATGGTGTAAGGCATGTTGCATTAGAAATTCAGAATATTGATGAAGCCTTTAAATATATCAAGACATGTCCGGATATTACATTGATCAACCCATCGGAGCAGTACGGACCATATAAGATTGATGATATTACTGCTGATGAAGTGCAGTTTTTTGAAGCTGATATGGAAGCAGACGGTAATATTAAAAAGCAGCTCTGTCAGACGATTAGCAATACATATTATTTCTATTTCATTGACAAATATGGTGTACAGTGGGAATTTGAACAGGGACATGATTATTAAGATATGAGGAGTGTTTGATTATGATTGAATACAAAGCAGTAGCAATGGATTTGGATGATACATTGTTGACAAGTGACTTGCAGATTTCTGAAGAAACTAAGCAGACTTTGCTGCAATGTCAGAAAGATGGGATGCATGTAATTTTGGCATCAGGAAGACCAATTTATGCAATTGAGAAATATGCAAAAGAGTTGGAACTGGAGAAATATGGCGGCTATATTGTGGGCTTTAATGGGGCGGCTGTCAGGGATTGTAAAGCAAAACGTATGATTATGCAGCGCAACCTTCCTATGGAATATATTAAAATGCTGTATAATTTAAGTGTAGAGAATGGAGTTTACATTCATACATATGTTGGGGATGAGATTGTTACTCCGCAGAACAACCAATATACAGAGGTTGAGGGAGAACTGACTGGAATGCCTATCAGAGAAACAGAAGATTTTGTAAAAGCTGTAAATCAGGAAGTAGTCAAAGTGCTTATGCTCGAAAATCCGGAATATTTAAGGAATGTTTATGAGAAACTCAGCCATGAATTAGGGGACAAACTTAGCCTTACTATTTCAAAACCGTATTTTCTCGAAATTATGGATAAGGGCATTGAGAAAAGTGCAGCTTTGCTTCATATCTGCAATAAGCTTGGAATAAAGACAGAACAGCTGATCGCTTTTGGCGACAGCTATAATGATTTGTCTATGTTGACCGCGGCCGGACTTGGTATTGCGATGGGAAATGCGCGAGAAGATGTAAAAAAACAGTCAGACTATGTAACAGATGGGAACAATGAAGATGGCATTGCAAAGGCGTTATGGAGATTTGTTTATAAAGAAACGCAGTGTTCTTTGATCGCTTAGTATTGCAAAAGTGCATTACTTTCTGTGAGGGAGTAATGCACTTTTGGTATATAAATATACTTTAAAGTGCGTTCTTCTTTTTAGAAATGCAATAAATTATAATTGATTTGAAAGGATGTGTTTAAGAATGATAGATATGGAATTAGGCCCGATCAGACCACCTTCAGAAGCGGAAAGTCTGATGCTGCGGGTAACACGAGGTTGCCATTGGAATAAGTGTTATTTTTGTGATCTGTATAAGAAATACAAATTTTCAAGAAGAAGATATGAAGAGATTGAAGAAGATTTGAAAAAAGCGGCTGATTCTGAATATGCACAAAATTATACAACTTGTTTCCTACAGGATGGAGATGCATTTGTACTACAGACGGAATTTCTGATGCAGATTTTGGAAGGTATTCATAAATACTTACCCAATATAAAACATGTAACCACTTATGCGCGTGCTGATAGTATTGCCAGAAAAAGTGTGTCAGAATTGCGGGAATTAAAGACAGCAGGTATAGAACATTTGTACTGTGGTATGGAAACTGGATCGGACCTTATTTTAAGAAAAATCAATAAAGGTTTTGATACAGCCACAATTATCATTAGTGGTACGAAAGCAAAAGAAGCTGGAATGGTGTTATCAGAGTTTACACTGTTTGGGATTGGAGGGAAGGAACTGGCAGAAGAAAATGCGGTTGAAACTGCAAAAGTTTTAAATGTAATAAAGCCTGATTTTGTACGTGTCCATGCAACGGGAATAAAGCTTTCATCAGAGATGTGGAATTATGTAAAAAACAAAGAGTTGACGCTTCAATCTGAGGAAGAAATTGTATCAGAGCAGAAAATTATGTTAGAGTTATTAGCAGATGATATGGATTGCATTTATATGAATGAACATATTGTTAATCTGCTGTTGGAAGTTCGGGGAAATATTAGGACAGATAAGCAGAATATGTTGGAAACAATTAATACATATCTGCAGTTGCCGAAACAAGAGCAGGAATTGTTTAATTTGGGTCGCAGATTGAATATTATGTTCTTTTTGGCTGATTTAAATAATAGAGCCAAGCGGAAGCAAACAGAAGAGGGATTAAGAAAAATCAAGACTCAAAATCCTGATTTGGATTTAGCATTTGTTTGTAACTATGTTAGACAAACACAAATATAAAAGCAGAGCAGTTGTTCACTTTGAGATGACAACTGCTCTATTTTTATATGATTTCTAATCTCTTTTCTTGAAATTGCTGAAACAATGATTTGAAATATACAGCTTTTTTTTGTGCCAGAGGAAGTATTGTGCCAGAATCTAAATATATGTCAAAACCTTTTATATATCGGATATGATTTAAGTTTACAAGGTAACTCTTATGTGGTGAATCAAAAAAATAAGGCCGAAACTTAGAAGACAATTCTTTTAGCGTATAGTTGCCCAGGTATTCGCCTTGATCCGTAGAGATTATTACTTTACGGGAATTGTGTTCAAAATAATGAATTTGGCTTGGCTTGACATTTAGTATTCCTGTATCTGTGCGAAGAGAAAAAGTGTTTTCTGCGGAGGAATTTGCAATATAGTATAAAGCATCATCCAAAGTGTGAAAAATGTTTTGTTCACGGATCGGCAGTGGTATAAAATCAAATGCATGAAATTGAAATGCATATCTGTAATCAGGTATATTTGCAACTATTATAATTTTGCTTTCCGAATTTTCTAGGCAAAATTTGCGGATGATTTCTGTCTTGACAGAATCGCAAACGCATAAAAAGGCAATATCCGTATTAGGTTTATTCGATAATATGACTTCGTTTCCATGAAAAGAATTTATAGAAAAACATATCTT
The DNA here is from genome assembly GCF_003460565.1 of Blautia sp. AF32-4BH. NCBI lineage: Bacteria > Bacillati > Bacillota > Clostridia > Lachnospirales > Lachnospiraceae > Blautia > Blautia sp. AF32-4BH. The sequence goes on from NZ_QTVL01000003.1 coordinate 335,066, forward strand.
TTTAATCTCTTCGTATTTTTTCAGAAGGTATACTAATTGTTTGTTAATATAAAGGCTATTGTCGTAAATTGCAATTCTCATTTTTGGTGATTCCTTTGTTCTAAAATTATATACACAAAATTTCAAATCCGATGTTACCATAGAATTTATTTAAAAAATTAAAGTCCATAAAAATGTGGGCGAACTCGCTAAAATTCATTTTTTTACTGTAAATAAGCAAATAATGCGAAAAAATCATTTTACAAACGGAAAAATGGATTTTTAACGAGCAGTTTGGTTTTTTTACCGAGTTGCAAAAAAAGTAGACATTTGATGATAGAATACAGTCGTTCATTCGATATCAAGAAATTTTTATGTATAAAGGGGGAAACTTATGCAGTAAAGATTGTAATAGTAATCAAAAATCAATACAAAAATCGCAATGTATAGGATATATATTGATGATTTTTGGCTAATCGGCGACATAATTATTCTAAAAACAAAAAAGGAGATCAAGATGAAACGAATAACAAAGAGTTTACCTTTCAAGCTATTGCTTGGCGTATGTATCGGAATTATTGTGGGACTTTTGGCCGGAGAAGGCTTGATGAACATTATCGTAACCGTTAAATATATCTTAGGTCAGTATATAAATTTCTGTGTACCTTTGATTGTAATCGGCTTTATTGCCCCTTCAATTCCTAAACTGGGAAATAATGCATCAAAAATGTTAGCAGTGGCATTGGTTATTGCGTATGTGTCTTCACTGGGCGCAGCAGTTTTTTCCGTATTGACAGGAAATGTTATTATTCCATATTTATCAATAGCATTTAGCGTGGGAGATTTGAAAGTCTTACCAGAAGTAGTATTTAAATTGGATATTCCTCAAATTATGGGGGTAATGAGTGCACTTGTTTTTTCCTTATTGGTTGGTCTGGCGGCAACGTGGACAAGGGCAGTAACGGTTATAAACTTGTTGGATGAATTTCAGGAAATTGTTTTGAAAATAGTAACAAATACGGTTATTCCCGTTTTACCAGTTTTCATTGCTACAACATTTTGTACATTGGCTTATGAGGGAACAATTACAAAACAGTTGCCAGTATTCATTCAGGTTGTTGTGATCGTTATGGTAGGCCACTATATATGGCTGGCAATGCTTTACCTGATTGCCGGCGCTTATGCTGGAAGAAATCCATTGGAAGTTCTTAAACATTACGGCGCTGCTTATATTACGGCTGTTGGAACCATGTCATCAGCCGCTACTCTTGCCGTTGCTTTGAGATGCGCAAGAAAATCAAAGGTTTTAAGAAATGATATGATTGATTTTGGTATTCCGCTGTTTGCCAATATACATTTATGTGGTTCGGTTTTAACGGAAACATTTTTTGTAATGGTGGTGTCTAAAATATTGTACGGAGATATTCCGGATATGAAAATGATGGTACTTTTCTGCATCCTGCTGGGGATTTTTGCAATAGGCGCTCCGGGAGTTCCGGGGGGAACTGTAATGGCATCTTTAGGATTAATTACTGGGATTTTAGGATTTAACGAAACTGGTACAGCATTAATTCTTACCGTTTTTGCACTACAGGATAGTTTTGGTACTGCCTGCAATATAACCGGGGATGGTGCGTTGACACTTATACTAACTGGATATGCGAATAGACATGGAATCTCAGAAAAAACGGTAAAGAATTCTGATTGCTAAAAGGGTAGATTGTGGGGTGGAATATTCTTATAGATGAAATTATTTTAGATGTAAAAACTGCAAAAAAGATGGACCCTGCAGCGAAAAGCTATGCGGAAATACTATTTTTATATCAGGGGGGTCATGCGCTGATTACTTATCGGATTGCACACTGGTTATATATAAGAAAACACTTTTTCTTGGCAAGATGGATTTCTCAGCACTCACGAAAGAGAACATTGATTGAAATCCATTCAGGAGCTATTTTAGGACATGGCATTTTTATTGATCATGGAGCCGGCGTAGTAATTGGAGAAACTGCTGAAGTGGGCGATAATTGCCTGATCTATCAATGTGTCACATTAGGTGGAACAGGAAAGGATATAGGGAAACGGCATCCGACGTTGGGAAAGAATGTTATGGTTGGAGCCAGCGCACAGGTTTTGGGTCCTATTTATATTGGAGATAATTGCAAGGTTGCATCAAATGCCGTAGTGTTAATTCTGTACCTGCTGGTACTACAGAAGCGGGAATGCCTGCTAAATCAGTGGTAAAGAGAAAAAAAGTAACCGCATGTGCTGTATGATGACAAGGAGATCAATAATGATGGAACGAACACAATCATTTTTTTTAAAAGAACCTAATTCTAATGATAAAATAAGGATTTTTTGCTTCCCATATGCAGGAGGCGGAGCTTCAGCATATAGAAATTGGGGAACGTATTTACCAAATTATGTTGGGGTATATCCGATACAAATTCCTGGGAGAGAAAACCGTATTACTGAAAAAGCATTAACTGATATGTGTAAGCTTACTGACAAAATTGTAAGTGCAATACATCCGTATTTGGATACACCATATCTGGTATTTGGACATAGCTTAGGGGCAAAAATATCTTACGAAGTGTGTAATGAACTGAGAGAAAAGCAAGACAATGCGCCATGTCATTTGATTGTTTCGGGCAGCAGAGCGCCACATATTCCCGAACCGGAGCCATTACATCATTTACAGGATGTTGATTTCATTGAGGCGATGAAGAGATACTCAGGAATGAGTAAGGAATTTCTTGAAAACAGAGATTTGTTGAATTTATTTTTGCCGATTTTTAGAGCTGATTTTATTTTGGACGAGACGTATTGCTTTACAAAGTATGAGAAATTTGATTTTCCGATAACTGCTCTATATGGAGATCAGGACCAGGATTCTGAAATAGATACGGTAGAGGCATGGAGTGAATATACAAATACGTCTTTTAATAAAAAAGTATTTCATGGAGAACACTTTTTTATTAAAACATCAGAAAAGGAAGTATTGGCCTATATTAAGGACATTGTCTCGCGGTATGTTTAAATCAGAACGGGTTTTTGATGATAATTTGTTGTTAAGCTATTTTGATGATGGTTACATATCAGACAGAATAGCGATTAAAGACAGTGAAATCCATGTATGGTTCCTAGATATTGGAAATTATGATGAATATCATATGAAAAGTCTGTTCGATATATTGACATTAGATGAAAAAGCGAAAATGTCACATTATGTGCATGTGGCAGATCAGAAGCGCTTTCTAGTAGGGCATAGTATGCTGCGCATATTATTATCGCGGTATTTAGCGAGAGAGCCAGACGATATTATATTATTGAACAGTAAACATGGAAAACTATATATGCCGCAATCTAATGTATCTTTTAATATTTCTCATTCCGGGAACAGGGTTGCGCTTGCTTTTGTAAAAGAGAAAAAGATTGGTGTAGACATTGAACGGATGAATAGTTTAGATGATTATTCGCAGATCGCTAAAAATTTTTTTTTGCCACCAGAAAGTGAACGGATTTGTGCTCAAACAGATGCGGCGAAAGGTATGGAAAAATTTTATGAAATATGGACGGTAAAAGAAGCCTTTGTAAAAGCTCTTGGACATGGCTTGAGTAGATCGCTAAAATCTTTTGAAGTCTTAGAACAAGGAACTATAAATGACTATACAAATAACAGCAGATATAACTATTATACAAAGCAACTAAGTGATAATTATTTATGTTCTTTAGTTGTTGTGTGAAAGGAAGTGTAAAGAATATTAATGGATGGAAAAAAAGTCTATAAGAGTATGTATGAATGGCTGAATATGTGGGCTGAACAATATGGAAGCCATGAAGCACTGTGTGATAATAAAGGCAGTTATTCCTATGAATCTCTTAATACCAGCGTAAAAAACTTATCTATCGGGTTTGCAGATATGGGATTGCGAAAAAGCGACAAAGTAATTCTGCAGTTGGATAATTGTAATGAGTTTGTTATTGTGTGTTTTGCGTTAATGTCAATGGGTGTAATTCCTATTCTGGCAGTTCCAGGACTCAGAGTGAACGATTTGGATATAATAGCCAAAAAAGCAAACCCAGTTATGTATATCAGACCGGATGAATATATGGGTTTTATTTATGCTGAAACGGGAAGAAAATTGCAGATAATGAATCCAAGCATCAAATATGTTTTGGGAACAAGCGACATCAATAAAATGATGGAGCAATCAAATAACAGTGCAGTAGAAATTGAACAACCCAAAGCGGAAGATATTGGTTTGATTTTACTGTCAGGTGGAACTACTAATATACCCAAACTGATTCCTGTTACACATTATGCTTTTGCTTATCATGCAAGCGAAGCTGGTAAAACGTGCCGGTTTAATAGAGAGACTATCTATATGGCAGTTATGCCAGTAGAGCATAAATTAACGTTGTTTAGTCCGGGCATTATGGGAACATTATTCTGCGGTGGTAAGGTTGTTATGTGTTCTGACAGTAGTTGTGAAACAGCCTTCTCGCTTATCGAGGAAGAACAAGTAAACGTGGTCAGCTTAGTCCCTTCGGTAGCCAAAATGTGGGTGGAAGATTTGGAATGGGATGATTCTTATGATTTTTCTTCGCTTAAATATTGTATGTTGGGTGGGGCAAAGCTTGAAGAGACAGACGCTCGCAAAATAATGGATTCATTGAACTGCGATATTATTCAGGGATATGGGATGTCAGAGGGATTTTTGAGTTTAAGCACATGGAAAGATTCCGTTTATGAACGTATTAACTATCAAGGCAAGCCTATGTCAGATGAGGATCAAGTGATTATTGTAGATGATGATGGAAAAGAACAACCCTATGGAATCGAGGGGGAAATTCTTGTTAAAGGACCATATTTATTCTCTGGCTATTATGAAATGGATAGTTCTGAATGCTTTAATGCGGATGGATTCTATCATACTGGAGACTTGGGATACATTACTGCTGATGGATATATAAAAATCACAGGCAGAAAGAGTGACCAAATCAATCGGATGGGTGAAAAAATAATGCCTTCGGAAATCGAGAGCTATTTGGCTGAACACGAGAAAATTATGGAAGTGGTAGTAATGGGGATACCTGACACTATATTGGGTGAAAGAAGCTGTGCATTTTTAAGAATGGCTAAGGGTAATGTGAAACCGGAAGAACTGAGGGAACATTTGAGCAAAAAAGGAGTTGCTCAATATAAAGTACCGGATCAGATGATTCTTTTAGATGAGTTTCCCCATACTGCAACCGGGAAGATAAATAAAAGAATGCTACTTACAATGGCAAATAAATAAAGGAGATACAATGATGAACAATGAAGCAACTCATGTAAAAACTCAGGAGGATTACTCCAAATTTAGTTCAATTGTAAATGAGTTTTTGCAGGAACAAATGAATGAAGATTTTATGGAAAAAAATCTGCTTGAAGCGGGAGTAACATCTCTGCAGATGATGAGAATTTCAAATGCACTCAGAAAGCATGGGTATAAGATTTCGTTTGCAAAAATGATTTCGGACCCTTATGTAAAACATTGGTGGGATAACGCAGATATAAATGTGAAAAGAAAATCTGTTCCACCATTGGAAACATCCAATAATAGTCCTAAACAGTTCCCTTTGACAGATGTTCAATATGCATACTGGGTTGGACGGAAAGAAGGCCAGGTTCTTGGGGGAAATGCTTGTCATGCGTATTTTGAGTTTGATCCAGACACGGTAAATTTGGAGAGACTACAGGAAGCATGGGAAGAACTGCAGGCGCGGCATCCTATGTTAAGGGCGAAGTTCAATAACAATGGTACGCAGGAGATTATGGAAAAACCATATTCGGCAAAATTACAAATCTATGATTTTAGAAAATCAGATGATTTTGAACATGATTTGTTGGCCGTTCGGGAAAAACTTTCTCATCGGAAGCTGGATATTGCTAATGGACAAGTAGCTGAATTGGGAATCAGCCTTCTTCCAGAGGACAAATTAAGAATGCATTTTGACATTGATCTGCTTGTAGCCGATATGCAAAGCTTACAGATTATTTTTAGGGATTTAGCCGCGATCTACAATTCAGAATACAGACCAGCAATACCTGAAAATTGGGATTTTGGTATTTACCTGGAAAATGAAAAAAACAATAAAATAAATGATTATCGTAAAGCTGAAAAATATTGGAAAAGTGAAATAGAATCATTACCTTTAGGACCAGCTTTGACGTTAAGAACACAACCGGAAACGATTGCTGCTCCTAAGTTTAGCAGAAGAAAATATCTGTTGGAGCATAAAAAATGGGAAAAGTTAAAATCTTTAGCAGCGCAATATTGTACAACACCGGCAATGGTGTTATTGACATTGTATGCAGCGGTGCTTGATAGATGGAGTACAAATCAGTCTTTCCTTATTAACATGCCGTTGTTTGACAGAAACACGGAAATTGAAAATATTGATAACGTGATTGCTGATTTTACCAATGTTTTACTGTTCCATGCTGATTGTAAGGAAAACTGTACATTTTATGAACAGTTGCAAAAGGTGCAGAACCAGTTCCGGGAGTCTGTTGATAATTCAGAGTATTCAGGGGTACAGGTAGTAAGAGAATTATCAAAACTTCATCCCGGAGAAAAATGTATTGCACCGGTTGTATTTTCATGTAATTATGGTACTCCATTTGTTGACGACAAATTTGAGAAAACTTTTGGCAGCCTGAACTATATGGTTTCTCAAACACCGCAGGTATGGATTGATTTTCAGATTTTTGAAATAAATAATGGTCTGAACCTTTCGTGGGATGCTGTAGATGAACTTTTCCCGGACGGAATGTTAGATAAGATGTTTGCAGCATTTGTGGCCATGTTAAATGAGTTGGTATCCGTTAAAGATTGGAATAAATATGTGGAACTATTGCCAGATTTAGCCCAAGAGCGCGGAATAGATAATATTACAGAATATTATGGCAATGGGCAACTATTACATTCTGCTTTCTTTGTTAATGCAGTAAAAAAGAAAAATCAAATTGCGATTATTGATGAAAATGACGGTAGAAACTATACATATGAAGAGGTAGCCAATAAAGCGAAAAGAGTTTCTTCCTATTTAAAAGAGCAGGGTGTTGCGCCGGGGGACTTACTTGCTGTCTCATTGTCTAGAGGTATAAATCAGATTATTTCTATTTTGGGTATTTTGGCTGCAGGAGCTGGATATATACCTATCAATGTTAATCAGCCTTTGAGCAGACGGGAAAGGATTTATAGTAAGTCAGATATAAAGTTTGCTATTACAGATACAAGACTGAAAAAGGAACTGGAGTGGCCAGAAACTGTTACGGTGTTGGATGTTATGGAGGCAGATGCATATGAACCGCTAAATACTATTGAAAATTATCCGGATAGTAATACTGCTTATGTAATTTTTACTTCTGGCTCTACAGGAGAACCTAAAGGAGTGGAAATTGCTCACTTTGCTGCTGTCAATACAATTGAGACAATTAATAAACAGTACAGGGTATCTGCTGACGATAAAATCATTGCTGTTTCATCCTATGATTTTGACTTATCAGTATATGACATTTTTGGAATCTTGAGTGCGGGTGGTACATTGATTTTAATTAAAGACAGTAATAGTAGAGATGCAGAAGTATGGTTGGATATTGCTGAGCGCCATAGTGTGACATTGTGGAATTCTGTTCCGACTTTATTGAATATGCTGTTAATCGTAGCGGAAGGAAAGGGAAAAGAAATTCCTTCATTAAGATTGGCTATGCTTTCTGGTGACTGGATTGGCATGGATATTCCAGAAAGATTAAATCACGTTGCAAAAAATTCTCATCTTTTATCTATGGGTGGAGCCACGGAAGCTTCAATTTGGTCCAATTTTTTTGATGTAGAATTGCCAGTACCAGAGGAATGGAGTTCTATACCATATGGAAAACCGTTGAAAAATCAGTATTACAGAGTAGTGGATTCAAAAGGAAGAGATTGCCCAACATGGGTACCAGGAGAATTATGGATTGGAGGTACCGGTGTAGCAAAAGGATATATCGGGGACTCCGAAATTACAGATAAAAGTTTCGTTAATTGGAATGAAAATCGCTGGTATAAGACTGGAGATCTTGGGCGTTATTGGGCTGATGGAAATATTGAATTTCTTGGAAGAAAAGATTTTCAGGTAAAAATTCGTGGACACAGGATTGAATTGGGAGAAATTGAAGCTGCGATGAATAAATACCCTGGTGTTAAGAAATCGGTAGCAGCAGCTGTTGGTGATGTTCAGGGGAATAAATACTTGGCAGGATATATTATTCCAGAAAACGGGTACCCGGAAAGTCTTTTTGATGTCAATAAAGTGTCGGATACTGATTTGATGTATAAATGGGATAGACTTTGGGCTGATTTAAAAGAAGGTGTGGCAGAAGTAACTGCAGAAAATAACGTGCAGGAATATTTGACACTTGCAAACTGCCTTGATGAAGTCAGCAGAGAGTATATGTATTCTCTTATGCGTACATTAGGTATTTGGGTGGAACCTGGAACAAAATATAAACTTTCGGCGCTGCTTATGAGTGCGGGAATAGATTTATCCTATCAGGAGTTAATTCAGCAATGGGTAAATGAATTGGTAAAAATTGGGCGAATACTCGCGGAAGAAGATTATTTTGTAAATTGTTCTAGTCCAAAAGAAATGGATAGAGTTGCGTTTATTGAAAAATATCCGGAGTGGAAACATGAAATCGACGATGCGTTGAAGTATTTAGAACAGTTCAAAAAATACTGCCATGCGATTATGACAGGAAATATGGATACGCCACAGCTTCTTGCAAAAGAAGATTATATATCTCCAGATGCCTATATGGCAACACTGCCTGGAGCTATTGAATGCAAGCGGACAATAAAAAATATATTGTCCTTTCAGAAAAAAGAGGGTACTGCTGGTCAGACCGTTAGAATTATGGAATTAGGTGCAAGAAATTTGGGGCTGACTTCGGAATTATTGGATTGTATGGATGGTATAGAATATGAATATGTGTGTACAGACGCATCTTCTTATTATCTTAACCAAGCAAAAGAAAAATTCAAAAATAATTCCAGAGTACATTATGAGAATCTGGATATAAATTCAGCTCCTAATACACAAGGACTTGCAATGCATTATTTTGATGTAGTTCTTGCAGTAAGTACATTGCATCGTTGCAGAGATATTAAAGCATCCTTAAAACATGCAGGCGAATATCTGCGAGCAGGCGGATTGTTAATTCTTCTTGAAACTACAGAGAATACAATTTTACAACATGTAAGTACCGGAATATTAGAAAAAGGTTTTTCAACTGTTACAGATGAGAGGAAAGGCACTGGAAAACCATTATTAACAAAAGACCAATGGAGTGATGCGGTTCTTAAATGCGGATTTGCAAAGGTTAATACAGCCCCAAATGATCAGCTTGATTTACCGATTTATAATCAGGGAGTTATTGTAGCGTTGGCTCAACCAGAAACATATGCTTTTAATTCTACAAAATTGAAAGCATATTTAGAGAACATGATCCCATCGTATATGATTCCTACAGCATTTATGGAAATAGATAAATTTCCATTATCTGCAAATGGTAAAGTTGATAGAAAGGCCCTCCCTGTTCCAGTCGGTGAGACGAGAGAAAATGCAAAGGATCAATTTCAGGAACCGGAAACTGCTGTAGAAAAAGAATTGGCTGCAATTTGGAAAACAGTATTACATACTGAAAATATTAGCAGGAATGACAATTACTTTGAATTGGGAGGAGACTCTCTTCTTGCTACGCAGTTAAATGCAGAAATTAACAAAAAGTTCAACATTAACTTATCGCTGGAAAAGATTTTCTCAAATCCAATTTTTGCAGAACAGGCAATAAGTATTGCATCCATGTTAGAAGATTGTGAAGTAAAAAATATGAATGCAGAAAAACTTGAAATGGTTTCTCCGAAACCAAAGGAATGGGGAGAACCGTTCCCATTGACGGATGTTCAGCAGTCATACTGGCTGGGAAGAAACGGTGGATTTGCTTTAGGAGATGTATCAACGCATTGCTATTTTGAAATGGATTGTGGTGGATTAGATACGGATTTGGCGGAAGAAAAATGGAGAAGATTGATTTTGCGCCATGGAATGATGCGAGCAGTATTTTTGAATGACGGTCAGAATCAGAAAATATTGAGTAATGTTCCAGAGTATGAAATAAAAGTATATGATTTGGCCTCACAGGAAGAGACTGTAGACGAGAAACTCGAATCAATCAGGAAAGAGATGGCATATCAGATTTTTGATACTTCTAAGTGGCCGTTATTTGATGTAAGATTTTCAAAACTTCCGGGAGGAAATGTACGCTTACATATTAGTTTTGACAACATTATTTTTGATGGCTGGAGTATGTTCCTGATTTTACGGGAATGGAAAATGTTATATGACAATCCGGAAAAGGAAGTTGAACCGCTTGATTTATCTTTTAGAGATTATGTTCTGGCATATGAAGATATTAAGAAAACTGAGTTTTATAAGAGAGATGAAGAATATTGGCAGAAGAGACTTCCAGATATTTTCCCGGCTCCCGAATTGCCAGTTATAAAAGAAAATGGGAATACGGCAGTACAGAAATTTATTCGTTATGAGTCAAAATTGACTGGTAGCCAATGGTCAGCGATTAAAAATATGGCTTCTCAGAATGGCCTGACAGCCTCCGGAGTATTGATGACAGCTTATGCCGAAGTGCTTGGAAGATGGAGCAAATCTCAAAAATTTACAATTAATTTGACGAGATTTAATCGGTTGCCTATTCATAATCAAATCATGGATGTGGTTGGAGACTTTACTTCGCTTACATTGTTATCTATAGATAATACAGCAGGGAAATCATTCTTAGAACGGTGTAAGAATCTGCAGCAACAGCTATGGTCTGATCTGGCACATCCATATTACAGTGGCGTGGAGTTGGAACGGGAAATTAGCAAAAAGCAGGAAATACGCAACGCGGCCATCATGCCTATCGTATTTACAAGCGGGCTTGGAATTAAACAGGGTGGCAGCAATGAACAAGAAGAATATTTTGGCGAAATGGTTTATGGCCTTTCACAAACACCACAGGTATGGATTGACCATCAGGTAACAGAACAAAATGAGCGCCTTGTTTTGACTTGGGATGCCGTACAGGATATTTTCCCGGCAGGTGTGTTAGATGAAATGTTTGCGGCATATATTTCACTTTTAGAAGTGCTTTCTACAGAACAGGAAGCATGGAATCGTGAATCAAATTCTCTTGTTCAAATTCCAAATATGGAAAATAGGGAATTGGCAAATTCCGTAAATGGTAAGATTCCGGATGAAACATTAATCTCTTTAGTTGAAAAAAGCATGAAAGAGAATCCAGAGCGGATTGCGATTATTAATAATGAAAGAAAATTATCCTATGGTGAACTGGAACGGTATTCTACCGGGATCGGACATATTTTACAGCGTGAAAATGTGGAAAGAAACTCTTTGGTGGCTATTGTGATGGAAAAAGGCTGGGAACAAATTGTAGCGGCAATCTCCATATTAAAGGCAGGAGCAGCATACTTACCAATTGATCCTTCATTCCCGGAGGAAAGAGTACATCTTCTTTTGAAAAATGCATCTGTCAAGGTAGTATTGACACAGGAAAAAGTAAACAGAGAGGTAAACTGGCCGGAAGATACAACAATAATCTGTGTTGATGGTGTGGATGTAGAGAGCATAGATACTACAGATTTTGAGAGTATTGCAACGGGTAATGATTTGGCTTATGTAATTTATACATCAGGTTCAACAGGAATGCCGAAAGGTGTAATGATCGAACATCGGGCTGCCGTTAATACAATTATAGATGTAAATGAACGCTTCGCAGTTGGGAAGGATGATAAATGTATTGCACTATCAAATCTGAATTTTGATTTGTCAGTCTATGATATTTTTGGACTTTTGATTGCAGGAGGTACAGTGGTAATTCCTGATGCAAAACAGGTAAAAGAACCGCAGCACTGGTTGGAAATCATGCAGGAAAATAAAATCACTGTTTGGAACAGCGTACCGGCATTCATGCAGATGTTCATGGAATTTCTTTCAACAAAACCGGATACAAAATTACCATTGCGGGTAGTTATTATGAGCGGAGACTGGATTCCTATGGAATTGCCAGAAATGATAAAAATGCATTCAGAATCTGTAAGAATGATAAGTATGGGTGGAGCAACTGAAGCATCTATTTGGTCTAATTACTATGAAGTTGAATCCGTAAAGGATGGTTGGACAAGTATTCCTTATGGAAAGCCATTAACTAATCAGAAATTTTATGTTCTGGATCAGGAAATGAATGACTGCCCGAACTGGGTGGCAGGCAGATTGTTTATTGCCGGCGAAGGATTGGCTCGTGGTTATTGGAAGGACCGTAAAAGAACGGAGGAAAGATTCATCAATCATCCAGTTACTCATGAGAGATTGTATTATACCGGTGATTTAGGACGTTACTGGCCTGATGGAAACATTGAATTCTTAGGAAGGGAAGACACTCAAGTTAAGGTTAGAGGACACCGTATTGAACTGGGAGAAGCAGAAAATGTTTTATTAACACATGAGCTTATCAAGAGTGCTGTTGTGGTTGTAGAAGAAGATAAAAGCGGATTGGCAGCGGCAGTTGTTTTGAATGAGGATTCTGATTGTTGCGATAATAAGAACGTGGAAAAGATTCTTCACGAATACTTAGGCAAGAAACTTCCTGAATATATGGTTCCGGGAAAAATACTTGTGATGGAGCAGTTGCCTTTGAGTGTTAATGGTAAGGTTGATAGAAAAGCTTTAAGAAAAATTCTTGGAGGCTATCAGGGACAGATCTCGGAAGAAAAGAAAAAGGAAGCACCGCAGGGAGAATTAGAAGTGAAGATTGCTGCTATATGGGAAAGAGTTTTAGGAACTAAGGAAATTTCACGAGATGATGATTTCTTTATGTGCGGGGGAGATTCTTTGAAGGCAGTGAAGATTATTTCTGAATTAAATGCGACAGAAGGCCTGCCGAATGACTTGGCTATTCAAACGTTATTTGCGTTACCAACTGTTGCACTTCTCGCAGAACAGATTGAAAAGTTGGTTTCTTTATTAGACGTAGAAGAAAATACAGAATACGAAGAAGGAGTTTTATAATGATGGAGGATTTAATTAAAGCATATGAAGACCGGGGTGTGAAATTCTGGGTTGAAAATGGTCAGTTAAAATTTAAAGCGCCGTCAGGAACATTAAATGCTGAAGATAAAGTAAAACTGCGAAATGTGAAAGAAAAATTGATTGAATATTATGAGAGAAAGGATAAGTCCGCGCTTAAAGCGGACTTATCCAAACGATATGAACCGTTTCCTCTTACAGGTATTCAGTCTGCCTATTTACTTGGCAGAAATCATAATTATGAATATGGCGGTGTTGGATGCCATGCATATTTTGAATTGTCAATGCCTCATATGGATGCAGAAAGGTTGGAGAGTGCTTGGCATAAAGTGATTATGCGGCATGATATGTTACGTGCTGTTTTTCTTCAAAATGGTACACAGAAGATTTTGGAGCATGTTGACTTGCCGAAACTTACCTATTTTAATATGAAGGAAGCTGGAGCCGAAACTACGGATTCAAAACTTAATGAAATCAGGGCTGAGTTGGCGCATAAGCAGTATCAGGCGGACTGTTGGCCACTTTTTGATCTGTATCTGACAGACACGATTGATAAGAGTATTCTTCATTTTTCTATTGATATGCTGTTATCTGATTTTATTAGTATGAAGACTATATTGAATGATTTGGATGCATTCTATTACGAAGATGGAAAAAATCTGAAACCTCTGCAGGTATCATTCAGGGATGTACTGGTATATCAAAAAGAACATGAAAATGATGAAGAAGTGCGTACGAAAAAAGATCGGGATTGTGAGTATTGGAAAAAGCGGTTGCAGAACTTCCCAGATGCACCGGAACTGCCGATTTTACCAGAATCGAAATGTGAAAAAGTTACTTTTACACAATACAGACATTTCATTACGCCGGAAAATTGGAGCAAATTATGTGAAAAGGCGAGAATGCAGAGGCTTACTCCCTCGGGAGTAGTTTTATCCGCATATGCAGAGATTATTGGACGTTGGTCAAAAAGAAAAGATTTCTGTATAGACATTACCATATTAAACAGACCGTCAATACATTCTCAAATTAATGAAATCGTGGGAGACTTTACTGAGGTAGATATTTTGGAAATCAGTCCCGAATATCCAAGTAATTTTGTTGAAAGGACACGCAAAATTCAAAATCAGTTATGGGAAGATCTTAGTCACAGCGCATTTACCGGTATTGATGTATTGCGGGAAATTAACAGGCAAAGCGAAAAGAAAGCTATTATTCCGGTTGTATACACAAGCACAGTGGGAGCGGCTGATTCCGAACAGCAGGAAAACTGGGAGTTTATGAGAAATTCCCGTATTACTTATAAAATAAGTCAAACGCCTCAAGTATGGATAGACTGTCAGGTGTCAGAAGATAATGGTGGAGTTTTAATCAATTGGGATGTAAGGGATGGTGTATTTCCTGAAGGATTTGTTAATGATGCTTTCGAAGCTTTTTCCCTGCTTATTGAACGGTTATGTACAAATTTGAAGGTATGGGAACAGGTACATCCGGTAGAATTACCTTTGAAGACCGGAAAAGTAAGAAAATCCGTAAATAAAACAGAAAAAGACCTGCCTGATAAAATGCTTCATGAGGGATTTTACAACTGTTTACAGAATTGTCCGGATGAGATTGCGTTGATTGCAGCCGAGGGAACATTTTCTTATAAAGAATTAGGATCATATGTTGCCGGAATTCAAAATGAACTGTGTAAGTCTGGATTCCGTAAAGGGGATTTTGTTGCAATATCTGCTGATAAAGGGATGTGGCAGATTGCAGCAGTATTGGCTGTTTTATTTTCTGGAGGAGTCTATTTACCCTTTGATGTGTCACAGCCAATTGCAAGGCAGAATAAAATTTTGGAAAAGTCCGGAACAAAATATTTGATTACGAATAAAAAGTATCAATCGCTTGAGTGGAAAGAGCACATTGTCGTTTTGGCAGCAGAAGATATTAACAGAACGGAACAAGCACTTACTATAGTTGAAATTCCATTGGAAAATCCGGCCTATATTATACATACATCAGGGACCACCGGTGACCCCAAGGGGGTTGTCATTAGTCATAAAGCAGCAGTTAATACAATTGAGGATATTAATTCCAGATTTGATATTAACAGTGCTGACAGAATGTTTGGTTTGGCCAATTTAGCATTTGATCTTTCTGTTTATGACATTTTTGGTGCATTTAATGCGGGAGCAGCGTTGGTACTTCCTGATCCTGAAAAGCAAAAAGATCCATATTACTGGGTTGAAACTATTAAAAAGAATGAAATTACTGTATGGAACTCGGTTCCGGCTCAAATGCAGATGTTAGTCTCTGTATTGGAAAGCAGAGGTGTTTCAGGCGATTTCCCATTAAAGGTGGTTCTGTTATCAGGAGACTGGATTCCTGTAACCCTTCCGGATCAGATTCATACATCTTGTAAAAAAGCTAAAGTTGTTAGTCTGGGTGGTGCTACAGAAGCTGCAATTTGGTCAATTTATCATGAAATAGAGGAAGTACCGGATGGCGCAGTAAGTATACCTTATGGAAAGCCGCTTGCAAATCAGAAATTCTATGTGTTGAATGAAAAAATGGAACAATGCCCGGATTGGGTACCTGGAGATTTATATATCGGTGGTAAGGGTCTTGCTCTTGAGTATTTGAATAAACCGGAAGAAACGAATGCACACTTTATGTATGATGAACAGTTACAGGAAAGAATATATAAAACTGGAGATATTGGTCGATATTGGCCAGATGGAACAATTGAATTTATGGGGAGGGAAGATACCCAGGTAAAAATTCATGGACATAGGATCGAATTGAGTGAGATTGAGAGTGCATTATTAAGTAATACATTAGTGAAGACGGCTGTTGCCGTGATTGTTGGTAAACGTCCGCAAGATTATAAGATCGTCGCTTTTGTTGAGGGGAATATTGAAGTTTCGGAACTTACTGAATATATTAAAACACAGGTGCCGGAATATATGGTTCCATCAAGATTTGAAGTAAACGAGAAAATTCCGTTGTCTGCAAATGGAAAAGTTGAAAGGAAAGCTTTGAAAAAATTAGCAGAGACATACTTCCAAAATACTGGTAAATGTGAAATGCCGCCACATGAAGGATTGGAGAAAGAGATAGCTGAATTATGGAAAACTCTATTAAAGATTGATAGAGTAAATCGAACAGATAATTTCTATGACATTGGTGGCGATTCATTATTAGTTGCTCAGGCTGTGTCAAAAACAAAGGAAGCTATTAATGTGGCCAAGGATGTAGAATGGGATAGATTAATGATTGGAATGCTTCAAAATCCAACTATTATGGATTTTGCACAATTTTTAAATTCTGTTCAAATAGGTACTTCGCATGAGGAAAACGAAATATCTGAAACACCATTGAATATCATCGCAGATATTCCAGAAGGTGGAGAAGTGATGAAAGTTTTCTTCCCGGGTGGAATTGGCTTCCTTCAGCAATTTAATACTTTATTCCAAATTCTTGTGAATAATCCGGAGCGAACAGAAGGCATTGCAGCATTTAACTATACAGAGGATAAGGAATACCTGGATTCTGAAGAAAAAGATCATATTGTAACAATTGGAAGACGCTATGCAGATTTACTTTTGAATAGTGGTTATAGAAAATTTAAGTTAATTGGATACTGTATGGGTGGATTAGTTGCAATTGAAGCTGCAAGAGCTCTTTTAGAAGCAGGCGCAGAGGTTTTACCGGTAGTAACGATTGATACAATTCCGATTGTTCTCGAAATGGAGGGCGACTTGTTGATGGAACGAAGCTATGGATTAATGGTCGGTGCGGATGTATCAAAAGCAGGTCATGTTAAGCGTGATGAATTAGTACAGATGGCACTTGAATTATTGAAGGATCATAACAATGGTTTTATTGAAGAGGATGCAATATTAGGTCTGACAGGAGAGTTGCCGGAACTGGCAGCTTGCTATAAAAAACAAAAAACACTTTCAAAAAGAGAGCGTATGGAGAACTTAAAAAATGCAATTCCAGAAAATAGTATGCAGCTATCCAGTGAGGATATGAACCGATTTGATGAACTTTTTGAAATTTACAAGAGGAATTATCGGTGTGCGATTGGTTATACACCGAAACCGTTCGCGGGAGATTTACAGGCATTGAGTTGTATGGATGACCATTCTCCATTTGTTCCTGTAATGAAACCGGGAACAGAGGCATTTCTTAGTAAATGTGCACTTGGAAATTTAGAGGTTCTGCCAATAGGAGGAAATCATTTAAGCTGTTTAATGACACCTAATGTTGAAGGAATGGCGAATTTGTTGGATGGGAAAGGAGAAAGGGTATGAATACATATGAGAAACCATTAAAAGTGCTTGTATGCGGAACTAACTTCGGTAGAGTATATTTAAAAGGGCTGGAGCGATGTGGCGACAAATTTAAGATTGCAGGTATTTTTTCTCATGGAAGCACACAATCAAAGCAAGAAGCAGAAAAATATGGAGTTCCATTGATTACAGATCTTAATGAGGTAAGCAAAAAAGATTTTGATATGGCTTGTGTTGTCATTCGTTCTACTGCAGTTGGAGGAAAAGGGACAGAGATTGCCGGTGCGTTACTTGAAAAGGGAATACATGTAATACAGGAGCATCCGGTGCATTATAATGATATTGTGAAACTTCTTAAAGTAGCAAAGGAGAATAACTGTGTATATCAGGTTAATAGTTTTTATCCCAATGTGAAGAATGTACAGGAATTCATCGTCAAGTCAAATAAATTACTTAAAAAGAGCAGACCGACATATATTGATGCGACTTGTAGTACTCAGGTATTATTCCCGATGATCAGTATTCTTGGAAAAGCATTAAGTGGATTCCATACATGGAAATTGCAGACAATCGATTCAGTAAATAGCAAATTTCCGTTTAAAGTTCTTAGTGGAGAAATCAGAGGGATTCCCGCTATTGTAAAGATTCAGAATCAGCTTGACCCGAAGGACCCGGACAATAATGGGTTTCTATTACATAGAATTGTATTAGGAACGACAGAAGGAAGTTTATGCTTGGATAATTCAAATGGCCTCGTTATTTGGAATCCTCAAATGTATGTGCCACATGCAGAGGGTGTTTTGGATATGTATGGAAATAATAGTTACGTAGAGCTTCCAGTAAGTGAAGTTGCGGACGGAGTTAGAAATACAACATATGCAGAAGTATATAAAGAATTGTGGCCTGAGGGAATCGTATGCGCATTAAATGATTTTGCAAGAGCTATTACAGATAATTCTCAAAAGAATATAATGGCGCAGCAGATGTTGACTATAAGTGAAATCTGGAAAGACTTATCAGAAAAAATCGGCAGTCCTCAATTAATAGTAACTCCGGAGAGAAATGGGATTCGCTTAGCTGATATTGCAGAATAATTATTATAATTTGATTTAGGTAAGAACAGCATTGAATATATGCACTTGGTGGTAATTCAATGCTGTTCTTTTTTTGGAAAAAATGTTATAATATTTTTAATTTATTAATTGTTATCGTAAGTGGGAAATTGATATGAAAATATTATCGGATCGATTGGCGTTAGTACTTGCGGAATATAGTGAATTACCTTCAAGTGTTCAAAAAGTTATAGACGGGAATAATAAAAAGGACATAAATATGAAAGGAGTTTTACGTCTTTATAAATGTGGAGACAAATATCTATACGTGTTACCAGAATTATTTGAAAAATCGGAATTAACCTCAATATATGGCAATCGAATAGATCGATGCAATGAAGATAGTTTTGATACATTACTGTATCATTATTTTTCTTGGTTGAATCTTCCTATGGATGAGACATCTCTAACAACATATGTAAAGGGGCTCGAAACCTATACAAAGAGTATGTGCATCGAAGATACTTGGCACATATTAAATCTTGCAATACAATGTTTGGAGAATTCTTACAATTTTAATTTTAGTGCAGTATTAACGTTTTATGCATTAATCGAAATTTTGATTTTGACCGATAAAGAAAAAAGAGGTAAAGGGAATTTTATTCGTGAAGAGTGTAGTAGAAAGCTGCCACAATTTTTAAAAAAGGATAGTATAACATATTTAGGATTACAACCATTCATCAATAAAGATCTGTCAGAAAAAGATATTTTTGATAAGTTGACGCATATAAGGCATAAAGTAATTCATGGTATTCTTAAAGAGGCCAGAGAAATTTTGAGAGAATTATTTCCTATGCGGAAGGGGGAATATGGTGGAGCTACTGAAGATGCTGAGAGTTCAGTATTTCAAGATCAATTGAGGTGTTTAAATTGCCTAATCAGATTAGTGCTTGTTAATATTTTGATGGAATGGATGCATGATCCGAACAATCTGTTGCAAATAAAGAATAGAGATTATATCGAGACCGATTAAGAAAATGAAGGGCTGCGTTTTATAGCAGCCCTTATATCTCTCAATATGCTTTATTGAGACTGTGAGAAAAAGTCTGTAAATAAGATTCTTCTATGATATGCAAGG
>NZ_QTVL01000030.1:0-737 GCF_003460565.1 Blautia sp. AF32-4BH
CTTGGGAGTGTATCTTCTTATCGGACGCGTCTGGAACAGTGGAAAGCAGAGGGACAGAAAACAGGAAAGCCGTATCTGAAAAGTGAGCAGTATGCCATGCCTGTTTTTTACCACAATGTCATGTACCGTGAAAACACAGAAGAGAAAGATGCGGCCTTTTTAAAACTGTACGATGGCCATGACTGGAAATGGTTTGCTGTGCGGCTGAAACATACGGATATGGAATATTTAAGAAAACACTGGTCGGGCAAAAAAGCTTCGGCGCCAACGTTGGAGAAAAAGCACGACAAATATTTCCTGCGTTTTACGTATGCGGAAGAGGTATCTTTAAACCGGACACCTGTCAAAGAACAAACGATCTGCAGTGTGGATCTCGGCATCAATACGGATGCAGTCTGTACCATCATGCGTCCAGACGGAACTATCCTGGGAAGAAAGTTTATTAACTTTTCCAGTGACAAAGACCGGATGTACCGTGTGCTGGGACGGATCCGAAGATTTCAGCGGGAACATGGATCGCGTCAGGCGCAGGGAAGATGGGCATATGCAAAACGTCTGAATATAGAGCTTGGCAGAAAAATTGCAAAGGAAATCGTTTTTTATGCATCAGAAAATAAGGCAGATGTGATTGTTTTCGAATATCTGGAAATGAAAGGAAAACTTTCCGGGAAGAAAAAGCAGAAACTGCAGATGTGGAGAAAACGTGATATCCAGAAACGGTGCGGACAGCAGGCACA
>NZ_QTVL01000030.1:747-9840 GCF_003460565.1 Blautia sp. AF32-4BH
TTCCAGTGACAAAGACCGGATGTACCGTGTGCTGGGACGGATCCGAAGATTTCAGCGGGAACATGGATCGCGTCAGGCGCAGGGAAGATGGGCATATGCAAAACGTCTGAATATAGAGCTTGGCAGAAAAATTGCAAAGGAAATCGTTTTTTATGCATCAGAAAATAAGGCAGATGTGATTGTTTTCGAATATCTGGAAATGAAAGGAAAACTTTCCGGGAAGAAAAAGCAGAAACTGCAGATGTGGAGAAAACGTGATATCCAGAAACGGTGCGGACAGCAGGCACACAGAAAGGGAATCCGAATTTCCCGAATCTGTGCATGGAACACGAGCAGGCTTGCCTTTGATGGATCAGGAGAGATTGCCCGTGATATACGGGATCATCGTCTGTGTACGTTTCAGACCGGAAAAAGATACAACTGTGATTTGTCGGCATCGTATAATATCGGAGCAAGATATTTTATCCGTGAAAATTTAAAATCCTTGCCGGAAACGGAAAGGTCTTTGCTGGAGGCAAAAGTTCCTGCAGTAAAGCGTAGAACCTCATGTGTTTATGCAGATCTGAGAGAACTGATTTCAGAAATGGAACTGCGTAAAGCAGCATAAACACAGGCAGATATGTAGTGGATTACCTGTTATGTGGAAACCTGCCGTATCCGGCATGGAAGAAGCGCGTATCCGTGCAAAATCTAAGTAACAGGCGTATCCGCCGATATTTGGTCTGCCGCTTAAAGCGGCCGGAAGCACGTGACTTTAGTCATGTGAGGTTCACGCGGAAACAGGAGTTTTCTTTGTGCCGGAAAACGAGAAGGAAACAGCAGGTCTGGTTCTTTACCAGAATCATGAGAATCATTTGAGGATGGAAATCGCAAAAAAAGCAGGAACAGAAAGTTTTTCGTGTTGTAACGTGTATCAAAGGAACAGAAACGAAAGCAGCAGAAGTTTTACTGCGGGGAGAGACGGAACAACTGCTGAAAATACGCCTGCAATGCCATGATCAGACGGCAAAAGTATGGATTGCGTCAGAAAATGGCTGGGAATGTGCAGCAGAGGAAATCAGTCTTCTTCCGTACACAACAGAAGAGGCAGGTGGTTTTGTCGGATGTACCATCGGCATGTATGATTCTTCTAATGGAATGGAAAGTAAAAACCATGCAGACTTTGCATGGTTTACCTGCAGCAGCAGGAATTAGGGATTTTTCTGCAGTTTTTCCGGATGAATATACATATCGCGGAATTCCGTAGGCGTACATTGTTTGACAGAACGGAAGACGCGAAGAAAGGTGGAAAGACTGGAGAAACCAGACTGAAGTGCTGCCTCCGTGACAGGAATATCGGGATCGGATAAGAGCAGCATGGCATGATCAATTCTTTTGCGATTAAGGTATTTGTAATAGGTGGTATTTGTAAACTGCTTAAACAGTCTGGTAAAGTGGTATTTGCTGAAGCCTGCTGTTTTTGCAACGTGATCAAGGGAAAGATCTTCCGTGCAGTGTTCATCAATATAATTGCAGATGGAAAGAAAACGATCCAGATATTCTTTCTGTTTTTGCGGTCCGGCATCAAAACGGCAGGATGCAAAGGCCTGGTATCTGCCGATCAGAGAAAGAATATCAAGCATGCGCGCATAGATAACGGCCTCCGAAAGAAAGGAATCCTTTTCGTATTCCGAAAGAATCTGGCAGATGAGATGATAAATATCGGAATAAATATCAGGAGCAGTCTGTGGTGTAAGGGTGAGAATGGGGGAAATCAGCGAGAGAATGGAATTGAGATCACGGATTTTTGAGACAACAGACCATTCAATCTGCAGAATGATTCGTTTTCCGCTTTCCGGTGCTGCAAGAGAGTGGAGGACTCCTGGACAGATGAAAATAATATCACCTTCCTGAAGAAGAATGTGCTTATCCCCAAGAAAGACTGTGTAAGTTCCTTCCAGAGGCATAATGATTTCCATGGGAGTATGCCAGTGAATGGGATAATCTTCACAGTCTGTATTTACAAAAAGCCGCAGACTGCTGTTTTCTTTATACGTTACGGTTTCATGAATCCCGTCTAAATGTTCAATCATAATATTGCCTCCGCCGGACTGCTGTAAATTTGATATTATCATAATACAGTAAAACGGATATCACAAGAGGAAAAGAAATTTTAAAAAGAAGAGAATCGAAAACAGAATTCCAATCTATAGCACTCCAAAAAAATACTGCATACTCTTGACAACAGGTCTATGATAGAGTTAAGAGGTGATTATTATGTTACATGATGAAACACGAAAACTACTTATTGAAGCTTGGAATTACCATCAGCTATTTCAAAAGGATTTTTAACAATTCGTCCAACGGACTGCATAGGGTGGTTTCATTCGTGTAATTATGTGCAATAATTTATTAGATTGCTATAGTATGACCCTGAAATATCATACGAGGAGAGACTATATGAAGATAATAGGAAAAAATCCAATTACAGGGCTGGACTATCCGGATCCGGATGTCATCCGGGTAGACGATACGTATTACATGGTAAGCACCACAATGCACTTTGTGCCGGGGTGTGAAATCCTGCGGTCTTATGATCTCGTTCACTGGGAACATCTGAGCTATGTGTATGAAAGACTGGACAGCACAGAGGAACAGAGACTTGTCGGGGAGAAAAACTGCTATGGAAAAGGCATGTGGGCTGCATCGCTCCGATACCATAAAGGGATGTATTATATTTGCTTTGTGGCGAATGATACCGGAAAAACATACCTTTATACTGCTGATAATATCGAAGGACCATGGGAAAAACGCATCATAGAAGGCTTTTATCATGACTGCTCACTTTTGTTTGAGGATGATCATGTTTATATTGTTTCCGGCAATAGAAATATTCGTCTGCAGGAATTGAAAAAAGATCTGAGCGGTCCAAAGGAAGGCGGACTGGATCGGATTCTGGTCAGTGACAGTCGGAATCCGGGGCTTGGTTTTGAAGGAAGTCATTTTTATAAAATCGATGGAATGTATTATTTATTCCTGATTCATTCCCTTCCGGACAGGTGGATGCGGACGCAGGCGTGCTATGTATCAGACAGCCTGACGGGAGAATTTAAAGGCGGAGATGTATTGTGTGACACTATGGGATATTGTGGGCAGGGCGTTGCACAGGGAGGAATTGTGGATACGCCGGACCATAAATGGTATGCCGTGCTTTTTCAGGATAGAGGTGCCGTCGGCAGAATCCCGGTTCTTGTGCCAGTAAAATGGGAGAAAAATGTCAGAGTTACCTGTATGCCGGCGCCGGGCGAACAAAAAGAGCAGATCATAAAAGAAAATTATCCGGTATTGGGTGATTCGGGAAGGGCACTCTGTGAAGTGGAAACACAAAGCACAAGACCGGATGCACAATATCATCCGCTTGTGGAGAGTGATGATTTTTCGGAATGGAATCCGGAACAGAAACGGCTGTTTGGAACGTTTGGATGGAAGAGCTGCTGGCAGTTCAACCACGAACCGGAACTTTCCTGGATTGAGAATGATGCAGAAAAAGGATGCCTTAGAATGGTCTGCAGAAAGCAGTGCAAAAATGTCACGCAGGCAGTCAATACGATCACCCAGAGAATGAAGTTTCCGGTGTGCATAACAGAAGTAACCGTTGATGCGGAAGGAATAAAGGACGGAGATTATGCAGGAATGTGTGCATTACAGGGATGTTACGGCATGGCGGCCGTTACAAAGCGTGATGGACAGATGCTTCTGGTTATGAGATCTCTCGAAGAGGAACATGACAGCATAGAAGGAAACCAGGGCAACAGTGAAGAAATCGAATGGGAAGCAGTGGCGGTTGAATCATCGAAAATAAGAATCCGGATGGAAGCGGATTTCCAGAACCAGCACGATAAAGTCCGGTTTTTATACTGGAGCGATGAAAAATGGAAACAGATCGGACCATGGCATCAGCTCTATTTCAAAATGGATCATTTCACAGGATGCAGAGTGGGACTGTTTGCCTATGCAACGAAAGAAACAGGGGGAATCGCAGAATTCGGCAGATTCCGATATTTTTAACAAAAAGTTCCCGCCCCGGCATTTATAAGTGAAATTCCGTTGAATTTCTGGAAACTGCTGGTGATCTTTCTGGAGAGAACCATCATTGCCATTCCGCTGATCGTATTGTTTGCAAATATGATCGGGCTGTAAATACAGGAAAATACAAGATCCCTGATTTGGCACTTTTGTGCTGAATCGGGGATTTTTTGGCGTAAAAACGCAGGTAAAGGATTCGTAGATTGACAAAACAGCCTATTTTCGCCTATTCTGAGACTGTAAAAACGCTCCGCTGGGCAACATGAGGCGGTGCGGGAACAGCAGGAGGAAGGGACACGACGTGGAAGCGAAAGAGTTCGGGCGGTTTATTGCCGGAATGCGAAAAGAGAAAAAGATGACGCAGGCAGAGCTTGCGGAAAAGATTCATGTGACGGATAAAGCCGTCAGCCGGTGGGAGCGGGGACTTGGCTTTCCCGATATCCAGACGATTGAGCCGCTGGCTCAGGCACTTGGGATTTCTGTGCTGGAACTGATGCGCTCCGAACGGCAGGAGAAGGCGAAGGAAGAGGCGGCGCCGGAAATTCAGTATACTCAGAAGGAGGTGGCCGAAATGCTGCAGAACGCAGGTGATATTTCAAGGCAGCAGAAAAAACAGGACCGGAACGCAAACGTGATCGCGGGATTTCTGGTGATCGGTGTGGCAGCGGCAGCGTGGGCGGCAAAGATCGTAAACGTGGGCGGCGGCCTGATTCTAGGTGGTCTGGTGGCAGCAGCGTTTGTATCGCTGTGGTATTTCTTCCAGAACCTCGATGATGAAGAAAGCCGGAAAGTCTATGGGGCAGCATCCATTCTGTCTATCGGCATTCTGGCATCCCTGGTAAATTTCGTCTGGGGCGATCAGCTGGCAGAATTCATTCCCGGCGGTCTGGAACGAAAAGAGCAGATCTTCTGGACCCTGTGGTATCTGTTTGTTCTGGTAATGATGATGATCGGAACCATTCGATGTATCCGCCGACAGAGACAGAAAAAAGAAAAGAAATACAAAACCGTTCTTTTCACGGCAATTATGGCGACGATCATGTTTGTAACACTGTGGCAGTATCAGAACACCATGCAGAACCGGTACAAAAACACAGGAATCTGGAGCGGCGCACAGCAGTACGCCGAGGTGCTGCTGAAAAGAAACAAAAACCTCGAAAACGACTGGCTGATCGGCGATGAGTCCTGGCGCGAAGGAAACAAAAATACTTTCGAAATTCGCCTTACCTATTACGCTGATGCCGATGACGCAAAAGAGGGACGTGAAAGCGAATATCAGTACAAGATTCATTTTGATGATGTTGACGGCTACGTCATCAAATCAGAAGGCGTACCAGAGAAAGAGATTGTTTTCCCGGAAAATAAATAAGAAGTGAGAAACGGGATTCCATTCTTGCGCCTCCCACAGAAAAAGACTATACTCATAGTATCAGCATGTACGCTCGGAATCTTTCTGCACTTGCTTTTGCGACTGACGGAAAAGCATCTCACAAAATCAAGCACAGAAAGATTCTGAAAGCACATGTAGCATAAGAAGGAGGCCGTAAAACATGGGACAGTTTTTAAACAGCAGGGAACCATACGATAAATACAGAACTGTTATACTTGAACTGAAGGTAGATCATACACCGGAAGAAGCGATTGCGCAGATTAAAGAGAAAGAATATGCTTTGCGGTTCAAGGGAAAGATGGCGGAAACGGAACGATATACCGGGCGTATACTGGCGGTTGGAATCAGTTATGATAAAGAAACAAAAGAACATGCCTGTAAAATAGAAGTATTGTGATGATTTGCAAGCTGTGGAAAAAGGATATCGTGTGTGTAAACGGAGGAGAGTAAGTAAAAATAGTAATCTTTACTATTTTTACTTGCTTTTTTCTCCATCATAGGATAATATAAAAATATACGGTTCGGAGCAGGTTCCGGGCAGGAAAAAACAAGATGGAAAGGATATGGATTTTTATGAAGATTACAGAGGATATTATCTACGCGGGAGTCAACGATCATCAGGTAGACCTTTTTGAAGGTCAGTACAGAGTGCCGAACGGCATGGCATACAATTCTTACGTAATTCTCGATGAAAAAACGGCAGTTATGGATACCGTAGATGCAAACTTTGCGGATGAATGGCTGGCAAATGTTGCGAAAGCACTGGCTGGCAGAAAACCGGATTACCTGATCGTACAGCATATGGAGCCGGATCACTCTGCGAATATTGAAAACTTCGTAAAAGCATATCCGGAAGCAACCGTTGTTGCAAACACAAAAACCTTTGCCATGATGAAAAACTTTTTCCCAAAGATGGATCTCGCCGGAAGGAAACTGGAAGTAAAGGACGGTGAGTCCCTTACGCTCGGAAAACACGTTCTGACCTTCGTGTTCGCTCCGATGGTACACTGGCCGGAGGTTATGGTTACATACGACAGCACGGACAAGGTTCTGTTCGCAGCAGACGGTTTTGGAAAATTCGGTGCACTCGACCGCGAGGAACCATGGGATGACGAAGCACGCCGTTATTTTATCGGTATTGTCGGAAAATACGGTTTGCAGGTACAGAAGCTCCTGAAAGTAGCAGGTACGCTGGATATCCGGAAAATCTGTTCCCTGCACGGTCCGGTTTTGACGGAAAATCTTGGCCACTACATTGAAAAATACGATATCTGGTCTTCTTATCGTCCGGAAGAAGAAGGCGTTGTGGTTGCCTATACTTCTGTTTACGGCAATACAAAAAAAGCTGCCGAATTGCTTGCAGATAAGCTGAAAGAAAAAGGCTGTCCGAATGTTGTTATTTACGATCTGGCAAGAGACGATATGTCCGCCGCCGTAGCGGATGCTTTCCGTTACAGTAAGCTGGTTCTTGCAACGCTGACCTACAATGCAGGTATTTACCCGTTCATGCAGGATTTCATCAACCGTCTGACAGAGCGCAGCTTCCAGAACCGCACCATTGGTCTGATCGAAAACGGAAGCTGGGCACCGACCGCAGCGAAAGTGATGAAAGGCATGTTTGAGAAGAGCAAAAATATCACCTGGACAGAGAATAATGTAAAAGTAATGTCCGCTGTGAAGGAAGAGAACGTAAAAGAGATCGAGGCACTGGCCGAAGAACTCTGCAAATAAGAAATTAAGAAGAGAAGAAAGAATATGGGAAAAATGCTCCGCTGGACTTTGCGAAAGGCAAAGACAGCGGAGTCTTTCGTTCTCCTCTTTTGGAAAGAAGATTCTGTGGAGTTCCGGAGGGAGCAGGATCGCCCTGCGGTGGGTCAAAAAAAGCCGGGGTTGAATTTTGCGAAAGCCTGCGGCCGCCTCTTTGTAAGTGAGACTGCATCAGGTTTCTGATCTTTCAATTTTGATGTCATAATATTCTGAAAATAATAAAATATAAAATAAATTAAAAGAAAGTATTGACAAAACAGAGAAGATGAGTTAATATAAGATCAACAAAAGAAAAGAGAACAAAAATAAAAACAAGAAAGAAACATCAAAACGAAAAAGAAACATCAAGACGAAATCTAAGAAAGTAAGAGGTACAGTCCAATGGCATAGTTAATCTGAACATCAAAAAAATCTCTGAAGAGTTTACATATAGAACCTAAAGGAGATGATTCCAATGAAAGGCAGAGGCCCATAGGGAAAAAATAAAAACAAAAAAATCCAGGAGGTACGGTCCAAAAGGAACATAACGAAATACCCCGAAATCAATGAAAGCAGCAGGTGTATAAAATGAAATTACTGGAAATTCATTAAAAGCCCGGTCGAGAGAAAAAAGAATCGATCGGGCTTAAACTATGTCTGCTGAAAAATCTGTTTGACTGCCCTGCGGTCTGCGCGAGCCGTGAAAGCAGAAAAGACGCTGTAGCCCCGAAAGAAACGAGAGCATACAGCGTCCTTTTTATTTTATGAAATTGGATGAGATTCTGCCTATATAATACGATTCTACCATTAAGGGGTGTACTTTTTGGGACAAAATAGATACTATAATTTTGAAAGGGGGAAGTATTTATGGACCTTGTGAAAATCGGAAGCTATATTGCAGAAAAAAGAAAAAAACTTGGTATGACTCAAAAACAGCTTGCTGAGAAACTGGGTAAGAGTGATAAGTCAGTTTCCAAATGGGAACGTGGGATTTGTTTACCAGATGTGTCTGTGTATTTAGAATTATGTGAAATATTAGGCATCAGTCTAAATGAATTTTTGGCAGGTGAAGATATTGAGGTAACTAATGTAGAAAAAAAATCGGAAGATACACTGATACAGATATCAAAAGATAGTAGTCATAAACAGCGTTATTTAAAGAAGATTATTGCTATACTTCTTATTGCTGTGGGAGTATTTGCTATTACTCTTGGAATCATGGTATGTAATAAATTGCGGCAACCACAAAATTATATAGAAGCAGTAGACCCGGATAGTGTAGAAATGAAAACGGCTGAATTGTTGTCCGGAATTGATGGAACCATGATGTTTCGATACAATTCAAAAGATACATTTCAAGCATTATACGTTTACTTGTCAGAATATCATTCTGGAAAACGAGTTTCTCATAAACGAGTTTTGGAACTTTCCTATGAGGACGTGAAATCTGCAAAAAATGGATTGATTGTCATCACTCCGGATTTTGATAATTTTACTGCAAAGCTTATTGCAGCAGATGAATATTCAAAATATATGACAGAAACGCCAATCTTGGAAGGTGTTGCAAACAGAGAATATTATGGAAGATCTGCGACCTCTATAGAGAACAAAAGCACGATAGAGTACGGAACAGAGCAAGGATTGGCAGCACTGATCTATGGCGAACAAGGAGTGAGTTCGTTGCCGATACAGGACATTACAGGAGAATACATAGATACAGATAATGAGTATATGTATTATTATTCGGCTGAGTTTGTAAAATAAGAATAGCAAAAGTGAGAAGAGGATATCACAAATCATTGTTTTGATAATTCGGTGGTATCCTCTTTGTGGATTTCAGAATTGAGACTGTGAGAAAAAGTCTGTAAATAAGATTCTTCTATGATATGCAA
>NZ_QTVL01000031.1:0-8401 GCF_003460565.1 Blautia sp. AF32-4BH
CACGCCGGAGACGGTAATAATAGTTGGCTTTTGTAAGATTATTTTGGGTACACTAGGTTTCAACATCCATCCCTTTGGGACGGTTCTGACAATTCCGGATCTGTTCTGCCCATTGTCTGATCCTCACCTGCTGAGCTACAAGGCTGATTTGCGTAGCCATAAGATTCCTCCGCTGAATCATAGTCAGTTAAAAAAAGTTAAGTACTAAACTTTTTTGACTATGTTATTTTGTTGAGTATGATTATGGCATAACTTGAAGTGAATAAAAAGGTACTCAGGTTCTACCGTTTACCGCGGGTCCAGGTATTGAAAGAGGAAGGACGCAGGGCACAGACCCAGTCATTCATGTGGCTGTTCCGAAGCGGTGAGGACGGATTTGCGGAGATCATCCTGTATGGCTATTCCCCGACCAGGAGCGGCAGCCATGCAAAGGAGTTTCTGGAAGGCTACAGCGGATATCTGGAAACGGACGGCTATCAGGGTTATAACAGTCTGCCTGGGATCAGGCGCTGCTCCTGTTGGGCACATATCCGCCGATACTTTATCGACGCTGTTCCCAAAGGGAAGCAGTATGACTACAGCCAGCCTGCAGTACAGGGAGTCCAGTACTGCAATCGGTTGTTTGCCATGGAAGACTCCATTAACAAAAAGTATCCCGGTAATTATGAAAAGCGGAAACAACTGCGTCTCGAGAAGGAAAAACCTGTTCTGGAGGCTTTCTGGTCGTGGCTTGACCAGCAAAAGCCCGTCCGGAATACCCGGCTGGATAAAGCCGTGAATTATGTTCTCAACAGGCGTGATATAGCGGAAACCTATCTGGAAGACGGGCGGTGCAGCTTTACCAATAATCTCAGTGAGAATGCGATCCGTCCGTTCGCAGTGGGGCGAAAAAACTGGCTGTTCAGCAGTTCCGTGGACGGAGCGAATGCCAGCGCAGTAGTCTACACAATGGTTGAGATGGCCAAAGCACATGGGCTGAACATCTACGGATATCTTAAATTTCTGCTGGAGAACCGACCGAGTAAAAATATGACCGATGAACAGCTGGCGGAACTGGCACCTTGGAGTGAAAAACTCCAATCTATCAAAAATCGCATGTGAATTATAGTGAATTACTCCAACTCGTAAAGGGCTGGAGTAATCTTGTATCTAACCGCATTATTATTTGGCGCTTACCGATTTTCAATGTGGCTGTGGATCTGCGCCCAGGAGAAACCTTCGGTCACGCATACAGTGCGGTGTTGTCGTTTGAAAACCGGAAGCAGATGTATATACCACGAGGCTTTGCTCATGGATACCTGACATTGGAAGATGATACCTTGATGCAGTGGTGTGTAGATAATGATTTCTGCGGTGAAGCTGCCAAAGCTGTGCGGTATGATTCGGATTTTGTCTGGGAAGGTGAGTCGTGGCCGGAAGGAGCGTATATAATATCGGAAAAAGATAAAAGTGCTAAATCCTTGCAAGAACTGGCGCAGTGTGGTTTAATTAAGGCATAGAGACAATTCAGCTTAGCTTTACGCAAGTTATACCCCATCAAATATGATAGAAGAGAAAGAGTACGGAGGAAATCTATATGGAACTATCATTTACAGGTGGAAGATTTGTTTCAAATAGAGGAGAATTGAACTATAAGGAAGTCTTAGAGCACTTTCCAAACGCAAGTATAATCAGGATAATTACATATAATATTTCGAGAAATCAAAGGCAAGACAAATTGTTCGAAGCATTGAGAGACACGGATGCGGAAATACAGCTTATAACGAATGTGCCCTCACGAATGGAGGAATACTTCGACAATGAAGCTGGGAGAAGTATGAGGAAAACCGCAAGACGTAATATTCAAATATACATTGCAAAATTGAATCCTGAAAATTTTTCGGGTAATTTTTTGCCATATTTCAATGTTCATAATCATGCAAAAATAATAGGAACAGAAGACATAGTTTATATTGGGTCGGCGAACTTTTCAAATGAAAGTGCAGATAATATTGAAACGGGAATTCTTATTGAGGATAGAGATTTTATAAGTAAACTGTATTCTGAGTTTTTTGATAAGGTGGCAAGTGAGTCGCTTTCTTACCTTGATGACAATTTTAATGCATTTCATCTTTTTCTCTTGTCTCTTTATGCAAAGTTTGAACATCATTACAATATTCTGCTAAGAGATGTTTATACAGACTATCAAAGGACAAGGCTTGTGGCTGCAGACACGATTTTTATAGACACTGATGAATTGGGCAACATCTATCGGGATTTAGAGGAACTTGAAGATGTGAGTTCAGCAGCTGAAGATTGTTATGATGAAGAAAATGAGCAGTTTAATTCAGAACTTGAGGATTTGAAGGACGAATTTGAAAGTCTTGATATTGAGGGCCTAAAAGAAACTGTATCAGAAGATGGTGCGCTGTATAACTTAGCAACTTTTGATGGACATGACAAATTTGACGAAATAATGCAATCTAAATATGCATACCTTGCGATTGATGACATGACGGACTATTATTCAGAGAAGGCACTGCAGGAAGTTTCCGAAATGTACGATGATGTACATCGAACGTTTTTTGATCAAGGAGATGAATTCCTTGAAGGAATGGATTACATTTTGAAAGCATTAAAGGTCGCAATAGATTTTACAGAGCGTTGGAAAGCATCAAGAATTAACCCGGATATTGATAATACTTAAACTACTATAAATCGAAAGAAGGACACACCTATGCCCAGAACTAAAGGCAGCAAAAATCGCCCCAAGATCACCAACGACTTCGCATCCCAAATCGTAGAAAAGCAGGAAACCATCGCTTCCCTGAACACAGAAATCGCTACCATCACCGCAAATATCGATGCTCTGAAAGCCGACCTGAAAGAGAAGAAGGTATCGCTGAAGAAAGCTGAAAAAGAGTTGACCTCTTTGGAAGCGAAAAAGGCGAAGGCAGATGCCAAGGCCGCCGAAGAAGCAAAGAAAGCCGAGGCCGAAGCTGTGCTGAAGAAGCTGCTGGCCAGCGGTGTGAGCGCAGATGAGATTCTGGAAAAGCTGAAATAAAACCATAAAACTATAAATCACACGACCGTGTGGGAAAGGAAAGAATAAAATGGAAGAAATCGTAAAGTTCTTAAAAGAAGCTGAAACATATTACTTGGCAACGGTCGAAGGCGACCAGCCGAGAGTGCGCCCATTTGGCACGGCACATATTTTTGAAGGCAAGCTGTACATCCAGACTGGCAAGAAGAAGGATGCTTCCAAGCAGCTGCATGCTAATCCGAAAGTAGAGTTGTGTGCATTCAAAGGCGGCGAGTGGATTCGCGTTGCCGGTGAACTGGTAGAGGATGACCGTGTTGAAGCGAGAGAATCTATGCTGGATGCTTATCCAGGATTGAAGAAGATGTATGCTGCAGATGATGGCAACACTGAGGTGTTCTACTTTAAGAATGGTGTGGCTACCATTAGTTCTTTCACCCATGAGCCGAAAGTGATCAAGTTCTAATAATATTGCCGTGTGTGGAACATAGGCTCCAATCTGAGCCCGAAACACGCACGGCATATTTTGAAAACCGATATATAGTTTATAACGAAAATAAAAAACAGAGCGTGACAAAAATGAATTTATCAAAAATACATCATATTGCAATCATCGTATCTGACTACGAAGCAACTAAGGATTTTTATGTAAACAAACTGGGGTTCTCTGTTATAAGAGAAAACTATCGCCCAGAGCGTAAGGACTGGAAGCTGGATCTTCGTGTTAATGAACACACAGAGCTGGAGATTTTCGCTGAAGAAAATCCACCAAAACGTGTGAACCGTCCAGAAGCCTGCGGGCTGCGTCATCTTGCGTTCTGCGTAGACAGCATAGAGCAGACGGTGAGGGAGCTGACAGAAGTTGGGATTGAATGTGAGCCGATTCGGGTTGATGACTATACCGGCAAGAAGATGACATTCTTCCACGACCCGGATGGACTGCCGCTGGAGCTACACGAATAATTATGGGAGAGAAAAGAGCGTATAAGCCCCGGAAACCCGGCGGCGGTCGGAAGAAGCTGAAGCCTGAATACGATGCTGTGAAGAATCTGAAGGAGCAGATGGAAAGTGCTGTGGCACTTTATAATTCTAAGATGTCCTTGCAGGCCATTGGTGATGAGTTGAGTTTGAATCCCATCAAAGTAAGAAAGCTGCTTATCACGGCTGGTGTGTATGAATCGGAGGTGGCGGAGAAGGTACAGGATACTTTTGAAGAATACCGAGAAGTGCAGAGCTATAAAGAAGTCGTCCTTTCAACCGCAAATTCTCTTAACCTTTCCAAAGCCTCCGTCACCTCGTATCTGCCATATAAGAAAGGCGTGTACTTCCCAAGTACAGAAAAAGAGAAAATTAGTGTTGGAGCAGAGCGGCAGAGAAGATACAGAGCGATGAAGCGGTGGAGAGAGGAGCCGACAGAGGAGCATCTGTGGGATGTGGTTGCTAGTTATTCCGGTGTACACTTTAAAACCTATTCCGGCTTACCATTTTCTTATGAGGTACGCAAAGGCAGAAATAGCGAATACACAAAAGAGCTCTGGATTGACAGGCGTGAGAATAGTAAAAGTCTGGCGTGGAGTTCTGTAGTTTTGGCACTGGGAAATATAAAAGGAAAAGTAGTAGACCGGCCAAAAGCTCTGGGTGACATCCGGGGCGTGACATACATATACGGAATGTTCTATCGGTTCGGATTGATTGATGTGCCAGACGAAGTGAAGGAGAAGATGGGTCATCCGAAAAACCGCAAAAATAGGTTGCTATGTACAGAAGTGTGCGGTAATATGTGCCGTAACTGAGGATGTGAATCTCAGTTGGGAAGGATGGTAGCATTATAGAAAAATTGAAGGAGTTGCTAGAGGATTGTATTAAGAAAACGGAGCCGGAGTATTACCCACCAGTGGAGAATTTACTGGATCTGATCTACGAGCATTACACGGAGAATAATCCAGTAGAGAAAAACACAGTTGCCGGGAAAGTTGCAAAGGCCAAAGAAAAGGAACTGGAAGAGTGGCTGCGCAGTTTGGACGGAATGAATAGGGAGGCTCGTAGATGACTATGTCGGGGATAAGATTCCGCTCTGGGAAAAGATCATGAACCGGCAGGGAACGATGTGCTGCGCATGGGAGAAGACCGCTTTTGAGGAAGGACTGAAAGCGCTGAATAACAGCTATCCGCTGGTAAGACCTCGGATCTATGTCAGAGTATATGAATGATAACGTGAACAATTCGTTTCGCACAGAGCCGGATGCGGAAAAGCCGCACGTCCGGATCTGTGAGGGGCGCACGACCGTAAGGGGTGCGTCTACTCGACCTACGAACACAATAAAAATTTTATAAACTTAATGACTGGAATCTTAGGATGGCAGTAAAAAATAAACTGACACTTTGACGAATTAAAATGCGAAATCGAAACTTTTCATAGTAAAATATATTTCCTGTTGCTAGAGAATTAAAGGAGAGGTATAATATAGCAAATTTAAGAAGAGAGTGGGGAATTTCCCCATCCCATTGCCTTACATAAAGGCGTGCGTTGAAAAATTGTTTGTGTAATTCTTGGTATTGTTATTGAATCATTGCTGTTTGAATCACAGTGGGGTCTGATCATATTAGGAGAAGGGGGATAATCATTATGAAAATGGAAAGGATAGAGAGGTTTAATGAAGCGTATGCAAATGATGATTTGAAAAAATGTGAATTTGAATTACTTTTCTTGATGCTGATGTATAATACTGATATTAGAAACGGAAAAGAATATGAGTACGATTTAAAGCATATTTTGTTTAAGACAAACTGTATTCGAAATCCGATAGGAATGAAATATACATCTAAAGATTATAAAAAAACAGCACAGATTTTGACTAATACTTTAAAAATAGCAAAAACAATAAATGATCCTGAGATAGATACTCGGGAGATTATTCAAGAAGGGATTACTATTGATAAGCGAATTATAAAAGATATTTGTGATATAGCAGCTTATACGGAATGCTTTTATAAAATGAACTCTGTTAATTCTACAAGAATGGATGAATGTGAAGGGGGGAAGATTCCGTTTGTAGAACAATTAATTAGTCTTGTAGTTTTTCATCAAGATCAAACGCGTCTTGTTAAGGAAAACTATAAAGATTTTATAAATCCGGATTATCAAACAGGAATGGAACTGTCGATAGCTAATAGACCTGTTGAACATTATAAAAATTTGGAAGGATCAGTATTAGATAATTTTGAATCAATTCTTGAAAGTATGAACGAAATAATTCATTATTTGTATTATAGATTCGGTGAAAATTTAAAAGTGCAAATTGTAAATACGGATATTCAACGAAAACTTGTGCATCCTTATGAAAATGCTGAATTTGAAAAATATTTGTATATTGCATCGCAAAGATTTCTCATTTGTAGAATAGAAGAAGGAATTCGTTATGGATATTATAAACTTGGATATGTGAATAAGAACCAAGAAGGAATTAGAGAATATGTATTTTCAATAGAAAATGATGAAAAATACAAAGCAAGAAGAATGGGAGTGTTAAGGAGAGAATATCAAGTAAGAAATCACATTCTGTTAGATTATAGAAATCAAGGAGATATTCCAATTATATACGAAAAATTATCAATTCTGTCAGATGAGTTAATAAAGATTCAAGCAAAGAAATATGAATTATTTGAGTTTAGTGAATTTCATCCGGATAAATCGTTATTTCAAGATGCAGAAAAAGTAGCCGAGATAAAAGAGCGAATTGTAGAGTCATTGACAAAAGATTATTATTTGGATTGTAAAGTAAAAGGTGTATGTATACGAGATTTATTAATAACATATAAGTATTTGGATACATTATCAGAGGTTTTGTATCTTGCATCGTCAAAGTGTATTGATGATAAAAAACAAGATACATATATTAAAGAAATAAGTTTAGTTGAAATTTCATATCTCGAAAAAGAACTGTCAAGGATACATGAGTTTGAACTTGAATATGCAAAAAAATTAATTGATAGATTTATATTTCATGAAAAGAAAAATAGGGATGATGATATATTTTCTCAACCATTATTAATAATTAGTAAAAGTCAAGTGATTTTGAGCCAAGCGCTATTAGATCAAGTGAATCTTGATAGATTTATTGAGCGTCAATTCATTAGATATAAGAAAAATGTAGCAGATGTAGGACATATTTTTGAAAATAAATTTATTGAAAAGCTAAAACGTGGATATTCAAAAGGAATTGTGGATTTTGAATATAAAGAGATTCCTAATTTTCAGATAAATACAAATAAAGTAAAGTACGAAGCATTTGATGGTAAAGAAATAGAATACGATGTTATCAGTGTTTTGGGGGAGTATCTTATTCTTACAGAATTAAAAGCGGTAATGACATCATATGAGTTAAATGAATTAGAAAAACGAAAAGAAAATGTTAAAGAAGCGATAGAGCAACTTAAGCGTCGAAAGAAATCAGTAAGATATGATTGGGAGATATTCAAAAAATTAGTATCTATAGATTTACCAGATAAACCATATGATGAGGATCATATAATACTAATTGCATGTACAGATGCCTATGATTATACTCCACTTAAAAAAAATGATGTTTTTATTACGGATGATTCTTCTTATCTAAAATACTTTACCAATCCATATCTGGATGTGATAACGGCACATTCAGAATCAGCATCAATACAGAAAGTGAAAAGCATATGGAAAAATGGATATCCGGAAGCAGAAGAATTTAAGGAATATTTGATGAATCCTGTCACGATTTTTCCATTTGCTAATACCATTACAAAAAAATATATTCCAGTGCCTGTCATGGATGAAAAAGATTATGCAATTGTTTGCGAGGAGTATATATTAACAGAAGATCCAATTGTGACATCAATGCAAGGAATAGAAAAAATGCAAAAAAAAATAGTTAGAAATCATTTTAAGAAAATATATCCAAATGAATTATGCCCGTGTGGAAGTGGAAAAAAATTTAAAAAATGTCACAGAGGGAAAGGGATATATGATTAATGAACATAGTGTGGCCTAAAACTCTTGCGATTTTCTTAGTAAGCGCCAAGTATTCCTGCGGATTTTCAAATCCTTAGATTTCCCCTATAATTGCAGCTGATAGATACTTAGATTATTTCACTACAATTATGGAGGATAGGTTATGGCAGGTACTCGCAAGACCCGCGTTCCGATGGTGGAACAGATCAGACTTATCAATGAATGCCGTCAGAGCGGCGTGACAGATGCTGACTGGTGTCGTGAAAACGACATTGCAGTAAGCACCTTTTACAACTGGGTCAGCCGTTGTTGGAAAACAGCAGCGGATCAGATCCCAGCGGCGAATTGAGACTGTGAGAAAAAGTCTGTAAATAAGATTCTTCTATGATATGCAA
>NZ_QTVL01000032.1:0-7524 GCF_003460565.1 Blautia sp. AF32-4BH
ATCATAGAAGAACCTTTTAAACACTATTTTACAGAAAAAGTTTCATACTCTCGCTAACATCTAATCCACAGCCTAAACCCTACCGCAATTTTCCGGCCATCCACTTTTTCTCCAATCAGACCAAAAAGTAGATATGTTTCCATATAATAAAACCGAGCTTTCCGCAAGGCTTCTCTGATGATACCAACCTTACAAAAAGCTCGGAAATACGCTACTTTTCAGTACTTGATTTTATTTTCTTGACAGCAAACAGACCGTCTCGACATACTCATCATTGTCCAAACTCGTATTTTTACCAACTTCTAAAAATCTCTTTTATGAAAATTAATTCTTACTGTTTTTCTTTACTGTACTGTGAATATTTTTAATGCTTTCCAAATATTCTTCTTCAACCGGCGATAAGTTCTGCACCTGATATTTCCGATATTCTTCTGTTGCTTTTTCAATTGCCT
This sequence comes from Blautia sp. AF32-4BH, assembly GCF_003460565.1. Lineage (NCBI taxonomy): Bacteria > Bacillati > Bacillota > Clostridia > Lachnospirales > Lachnospiraceae > Blautia > Blautia sp. AF32-4BH. The sequence goes on from NZ_QTVL01000032.1 coordinate 453, forward strand.
GTGCATGACTAATCGTTCCGGCTCCTTGCAACACTTTTTCACCTGTAGTTTTCAAAACATTATCAAGGTGTTCCACATAATCTTCCATATGCATGGGATTGTGACGCATAGCTTGAATCTCCGCAAAATCAAAATATCCCGATACAATATTATTTAGGATCTTTAACTCTTCATCATTGAGATAATTTTTGGCAATACTGATATCTTTCAATACAGGAAAATCACCAGAAAAACTTTTTAATCCCATAAAAGGCCGACTGGCGTCCGCACGCTCGTATATAACTTCTGCTGCTGTATGTCCATGTGCTGCATAGTGTAATTTATTTTGTACCATTTTAAAAAATGCAATGGATTCACTACTCTTGGGATCATAATCAACACTTGTTGCATAAAGGTCAAGTACCTGTCGGTACATCACTTTTTCAGATGAGCGAATATCCCGAATACGGTCTAATAACTCTTTCCAATAATTACCCCCACCCAGATTTTTTAGCCGTTCATCATCCATTGTAAAGCCTTTTATCATGTACTCTTTTAATCGTTCAGCAGCCCACCGACGGAAATTTGTAGCAATCTTGGATTTCACTCTATATCCAAGAGAAATAATCATATCAAGATTATAATGAATTGTATTATAGTTTTTTCCATCAGCTGCAGTTGTTCGGAATTTCCGAACAACTGACTCTTCATCCAATTCTTCCTCTTCAAAAATATGCTTGATATGCTCGCTGATATTAGATTTACTTGTCTGATACAACTCACATAATTGTGCCTGTGTAAGCCAAACGGTCTCGTCTTCAAATTTAACGTCAATTTTTGTATATCCATCTTCCGTTTGATATATGATGATTTCACTCCCAATAATATTAGGATTGTCTCTTTGATCCTCCATCTTTTACCCCTCCCTTTACCGTTCCATTAAATTCCCGATAACCTCTCTCTTAATTAAACATCTATCTTCACCTCTGTAGCAAATAGTTTCTTATTCCCTTCTCCTGGAATAAAAGATATTTTTTTACCCTTTTGAATCACTTCTATTGCACTCTCTGTCTTAGAATAAATACTTTCGGTAATGGAATATTCTTTTCCATCAGCACCAACTACATAGGCATAAAAACTTTCTGTTCCCTTTCCAACATATTTGACCGTTCCTGTAATGCGTCTAAAATCCGCATCAATAATGAGTGTCCGTGTCTCGTCAACCTGCATGCGCAACTCATTCTTGTGTGCATGATCATCCACAAGATACTGATTTTTATATTCTCTGATAATCCGATCCGTATCTGTTGCAACATCACACCCAAGCCCAAGATACAATTTCCTATCACTAATAATATAAAACTCCTCTTTGGCCCTCGTCGCCGCAACATTCATTATGTTCGCTTCGGTTACTGCCCAGCGTGCCGCTCCGCTGCTCTGCCTGTCGGCACCGAGTACAAAAAATACGATTGGAGCCTCTTTCCCCTGAAACGTATGGACAGTTCCGACATTTGTCGGTTTTCCCTGTTCATCATATCGGGTAAAGTGAATTTTCCGTAATTTCTGAGAAAGCTGATATGCCACATTGGAAAACGGTGTAATTACATAAACCACATCTTTTTCTTTTTTATCTAAGATTTTCGGATTTTTATCTATCATCTCCTTGAGCTTATGCAAAAGGAATTCTCCCTGTTCCTCGACATATTTATTGTTCGCCATTCCACCAACATCAAACCAGTCTGCTTTTCCGTACTTTTCCATTCCCTGCACCATAAATCCGTCATAGGAAATCATGTTCGAAATTGTAAACATCGGATACCGACATCTTCTATGCACCCATAGCGGAATTCCAACCCATGAATCCTCCGCCTTGTCCTGTTTTCGATAAAACCCGTACTGACTTGCCGCATCTGCTAAAATCTGTGCGGATGCAGATGCAGATAAATATTTTTCTGTCACTCCAAAATGCTCCCCCAACATATATAGGGTATTAGAATCCAACGTAAGAACCGGTTTAATCTGCAACGGATCACCGACCACCATTACATGCCTGCTGCGATAGATTGCACCGACAGCCGCCTGTGGCAGCGCCTGTCCTGCTTCATCGATAAAAAGATGCCCCAGTGTCTCAGCTCCAAGATTTTTGCACATACGCGAAAAACTGGCAAACGTAGAACTAATCACCGGAATTGTCATATTAATCCAGTTCCATGCCGCCTCAATCACATGCTTTCGATCCAAATACTTCTCCTGCTGATCCCAGACGATAATGGCCGCCTTTACATTTTTTCTGTTCTCATAAAGAAATTGTTTTCGAACACGTAATGCCATAACAAACAATTTTGACTGTGCGACACGATACGCTTCGTCAAACCACGGGTTTGATATCTGTAAATCTTCATACTCCTGATTCATATTCAGCGGTTCTGTCTTACTGTCGTTTTTTATATTTTCATATTCGCGGACTCTTTTCTCCAAATTTGAAATTTTACCTGTTTCCACCGTCTTCCAACTGTTAAACTCCTGCTTAAGCTTCTCCTGTTTTTCATTACTTTTACTCAGCCTTGTTTGCCGCAAATGAATATTTTCATTAATTTTTTTCTCCTGTTCCCTGCATTCTATATCTTCATCATTTAATTTTACTAACTGATCCGTAATCTCATTTAATCTGCTCCTATATTCCTCTTTCTTTTTCTTTCCCGCAAAGAAGCAAGGACGTTGCTCCTTGTGTACTTGAAGGCACTGGTTCATACTGTCCATATTTTTTCGGACAGCTTCTGCCCTGTTTTGTACCTCTTTCAAACTGAGATGTAACTGTTCCAACTGCTGCCCGCATTCCTGTTTATTTTCTGCAAGCTTCTTAAGTTCTACGCACAATTCATGCTCTTTCTTCTCTAATTTTTCTTGATAGCTGCCACGAACCTGTTCCATCTTTTGAGTATATTCCTGATACATCCGAACGCTATCTGCAAATTCCTGCCTTTTTGTTCGAATCGCTTTTACTTCCTCATAATGACTCAGAAATTGTTTATATATACCTTGATTCGGCAGATAATCTTCTTCCAAATATTTGTGGATATGCTTCATATTCGTGAGGATATTGCTCATATTATTCGCTTTTCCACCTTCAAGTGAAAATACTCCCCAAAACTTTTCTTCTCCCGGAACAGATTCTTTTACCAGTTCCTCTCTTTTCTTCCCGTTCTCATCTTCCAACCACTCTACCGACACCTTCGCATTCGATATCTCACAAAAATAGTCCGCTTCTTTCAGTTCATCGATTAGAAAATTGTCAATCTCCTTACTCAACGGAAGTTCGTTCACAATGTTTTGAACCGCACCATTATTCGAACTTGCAACCACGATATTATTTTCGATAATATGTTCCGGGATCTCTCCAATCGATGCATGATTAAAATAAATTGTTTTCTCTGTTCCTTTGATAAAATGGTCCGAAAGTTTCGCAATACTATACGCCTGCTGTACCACTAACTGCGCAAATATGTCCTTCAAAAGCGTCGTTTTTCCGGTTCCAGGCGGACCGTTGACACTTCCCATCTGATTGTTGTCAAAGCCGATGGATAAGTTTACCGCAACTTGCTGCATCAGAGAAAGCGCATATGTCGTATTGCTTGGAAACCTTCCCAGGGGATAATTCTTCGGCTGCAGAATTTGTTCAAACAGATGCGGATGAAAATTCACTGAATCTTTTTTGCTGTCAAGGTTCATGCGTTCCTTTTTATTTCCATACAAATAAGCATTCAAATTAACCGTTTCGATTTTTTTTGCTTTTTCCAGATCATCGATGAAAAAAGAATGCAGATTCGTCGCTTCAGTCTCGATATTTCCCAGAATCTTCATCCGGCAATTTATTATATCAACCTCATGTTGCAGGAGTTCCTTTTGCATCGCAGCATTAAACTTCGCCGAATCCCCTGCTGTCTCATCAAAATCCTGAGCAAGCTGATTTTTAAAATCTTTCTCAAATTCCCGAAACTCTTTCTCATAGGGAACTTTTTTGAATTTCCGTATGTAAGCACTTTCTGTAAAGAATGTCATATCCTCCAGAAAATTAAGATTCTTATCGAAATACAGCGCGAAACTGAACTTGTCTCCGAAACGAATATCCTCATCCGTCGATTCCAAGCCATACTCTGCATGAAGTATGTCCACAACTTCCTGAAATTTAAAAATATCAAAATAGACAACGACTCCTCCTTTTTGCCGTCGATTCCATTTCTTTTTCTCAATTTTATGCAGAAAAACTTACTAAATTTCTGATTATCTTTTCATAAGTTGGTAAATGCCGATATATCCCGTATTTTAGGGCTTTATCGGTATTTTCTTTTTGGAAGATACCTTGCATAAGCTGGCATTTACCAGCATGAAAATGCAACCAAAAGTAGTAAATGAGTAGTAAATATAAGCTCCGATATTAACAAGCCAGTCTTTCCAGTTCTGCTTTTGCAGATTGAAATGTACCGTGTGCATAATAGCCAAGTGTCATGGTTATGTTAGCGTGTCCCATAAGATATTGCAGGGTGTTTGGGTTCATTCCTCTGTTTGCCATATTCGTACAGTAAGTATGTCGGAATGAATGTGGTGTGATGTTCGGTAACTTGTCCGTGTGATACTTGTTATACTTCTTAATTAGTCCTCGCACCATGCCCTCATAGTTTCCTGCAACTTTAGGTAAGCCCTCACGGTTCAAGAATAGGAAATTGCTATAACCACCTACAATCAACGGTTGTGCCTTTCCTCTGTTCTTTAGTATTCTTTGGATTGCTTGATAAGCCCGTTCTGTCAATGGAAGTTCTCGTTTTCCGTTTTTGGTCTTTGGCGTTTCAATATAGTAGCCGATTTCGCTGTCTTTCAATAACTGGTGGTCTATATTGAGTATTCTGTTCTGCATATCAATATGCGTCGTTAGTCCGCAAAATTCAGAAATACGAAGTCCCGTTTCCAGCAGAAGCACAACCTCATCATAATACTTGCTGTAAATCTTATCCTTTTCCATAAAGGCAAGCAGGCGTTCTTCCTGCTCTGGTGTAAGGATAACTTTCTGCTCCGTATCATCTTCCAGAACATCACTTAGCTTAAATTCAAACGGGTTCTTTCTGATACAGTCGTCTTGTATCGCCATGTAAAATGACGCTTTCAAGGAACGCTTGTAGTTATCAATCGTTTTATAGGCGTATCCTTTTTCGCTCATTCTGATAGCCCATTCTTTAGCGTCCGACTGCTTAACAGTATCAATCGCCCTCATACCCAATGGGTCATTTTTCAGAGCGTTCATAAGATACTGTCGTCCTTTTTCAGTAGCCCTCTTGATGTTCTTTCTTTGGCTGTTCTTCTTGTCGTAGAGCTGGCAGACTGTCATTTTACCGCCTGCTGTATCAATACCGTCGTTAAGGTCTTTTTTAATCTGTGTTTCTTTTTCCCTCAACGATATATCATCACGCTTTCCAGCAGGTGTCTTGTCTGTCGGTACAAGTTTCCAAGAATAGATAAATTGTGGCTTTCCGTATATATCGGTATATTTATAAACGTATCTTCCGTCTTTTCGCTGGCTCTCTCCATTACGCAAATTGCGATTTTTACTGTCTTTTCGTTTTACATTAGACATAGTGTAAAGCTCCTTTCCGTCATGGAACGAGCCGTGATACGCTATATTTATTATACCATATCTACGGCTCAATGACATTAGATTTCGTCCAATGTATCTATGATTTTTTCAAATTGTTTTCGCTTAATCTGAATACGGTTGCCGTTCACGATAACCCAGCCAGCGTCAAGATTTTCTTCGGCTAATTTACGCAATTTCTTTTCGCCAATGCGGAAGTATTTGGACGCTTCTTCAACCGTCAGCGTATATTTTTCCCAAATAGGCACATCAGTATTGTTCATAATCTATGCACCCCCCTTTACTGTGTGTCGTTTTTTACAAGCAGGCAGACGGCTTTGGAAAGCTCCATTAGTATCTCAACTATTCCCATTCTTGTGGGCAGAACCGCACCATGCGGACGTATCATTATTCTGTGAGGATAGGTCGTGGCAAAACAACTTTTCCAACAGTCGCTCTCGGATCACTGCGTGGGTCGCTCGCTTTCTTTTGAAAAGGTCGTGGCGTACAGTCCCCGTGGCTCGCCATCTCACAAACGTATCTGTCTGCTTTATTCAGTTGTCAAAGAGCTGTGGTGAAAGCGTGTTGCTTTCATATAAAAGCAGGTGGCAGAGCAGGAAAGAGGGGGATATTAAATCATGCTCCGCTAAAAACTGCTTATTCTTCTGGTTCTAAGTCCATATCTTCAATATCAAAACCTAAAATCATTTTGATAAGTGCTTCTCTGATACGTCCTTTTAATTCCATATCTACAACGATATAAACATTGCCGTATTCATCATAAAGTGAACGCAAACAGCACTTTGATATGTAAGGGTCATAAAATGCCAGTAATTTTTCAATCGCTTTTTCGTTTCCGTCCATAGCTGATGAAATCAAGTAATAAGACGGTTTCTTAAATAACTGTTTCATTTTCTAATGTTCCTCCTTGAGTATTTTTTTCATAGTTTCCAAAGCGTGATGTCGGTTTCTAAATACACCGCTTTGCGTGATTTTCTGCAAGTTGGCAATTTCACTTTCTGTCATTTCCAAGAAGTAATACATCAACAGAGTATTGCGTTTTCTTTCTGGAAGTTTCTTCAAGGCTTCTGCCAATTCATCATCAAGGACACGAATATCAATGCCACATACTGAAAAGATTGTATAATCTGTTTCGTAGTCGTCCCAAACAGCCATTTTATCAACAAGGACATCTGGCAATTCGCTGAAAGATATTTCTTTATTCTTACGACGGTTTAATTCCTTGTAATAATCTTTCACGACACTACGGACAACTTTCTTTAAACAACTTTCAAAACGACATTGAACTGTTTTCTGGAAGTCAGACGGTTTCATCAATCTCACCTCCTTTCCTTTATGATTTGAAAAGTGTTTATCCCTCTTTCCGCACCATATAAGGACAGCTAGGTGTGATTTAAGTAAACGGTAGAATACGAGTACCTTGACAAATAGCAGACCGCTTTTGCGGTC
>NZ_QTVL01000033.1:0-7404 GCF_003460565.1 Blautia sp. AF32-4BH
ATAAGAGCTGTAGCCTGTTTAAACATCTGCGGTTTAAGATGAACATCAGGAATTACTAATATCTTCATACCATCATACCTTCTTATACTATTCTACTGGATATATCACCCTTTGTCCGGATATCTTCCAACTGATACCGCATTTGCAATGTCTTAATCCAATGAACTGCTGTTTCATAGCACCACCACAGACAGGACATCGTTTTGCTTTTGATCTCATCGCTTACCATGCTCAAGTTAAGCTTCTCTTCTCCATTTACCTGAGGTACAGCTGATCAAGATGCCGAAGCGATGACACAGCCGAACGTTCTGGCAAACAAAACTTTCTGCACATCATCGGGGTAGAATTTGACCCAAAACATTACAAAGGAAAGTGACCCTGTACGACAAAAACATTATACAACAAAAAACACTGATTGGTAGACTTCATCAATATTTTTTTCTACAAATATTTTTATATTATATCATCCACACATGAAATCAAATACATAGCACTGTAAAATCAAAGTAAATATTTCGATCAACAGAACCTTTTATGACAACATCTCTTTCACACAAGTACTTCGATAATCACTTGGTGATATTTTATATCTTTCTTTAAATACTCGGTTAAACGTTCTCTGACTTTCAAATCCACTATCCAGACAAATATTTGTAATAGAATCACTCGTATTTTCCAAACGATGGCATGCATAGTTCAGCCTTGCATCGTTAAGATATTGATTAAAGTTTCTATGGAATGTCTTGGAAAAGAGTCTGGATAAAACATATTTGCTCACGCCCAGGTCTTTTGCCATCTCTTCCAACGAAAACTTCTTCTTGAAATTTGCTGATATATAGGAAACTGTCTGGTAAATAAGATCGTTGCTCCCCACACTGCTCTTTTCTACCAAATTTAATTTTCCTATGCAGCGTGCCAACACAATTTGAAGATATGCCTGTGCAACAGTAATATCCGACTGTTCTGTCTCTAAAATTGCATTTATAACCCTATATACCTCCGGTTCAACCTTTTCCGCTTTGATGATTGGGTATTCAGGAGCCATGGATTGCATGATATCTGCAAATTTGGCTATCGTAAATGGCGATGCGATCAGATAAGTCGCTTTATTTACACCGGGTGTCAGTACCTGATAGTGATGAATAACATCTGGAAATACAAAGCCTATATCTCCTTTTTCCATATGGTATAGTTCCTGTCCGACACCAAGTTCTAATGCTCCACTTGTTACACAAACGATCTCCAGTGCATTATGAAGATGTGGTTCAATATGTTTTGACTTCCTATTTATTGCTATAATCTCCTCTTTTGTGTCAACATATTTTAACTGCATGAAATACTCCCTTTTGCAACATTTGTCTATATCTTCTTTCAATTTGGCAAGCAATCCTTTTACACCTATCTTATAATCAACTTGTAAATAAGGAAAGGAGGAATTGCAAATGAGCAACCTAAAAAAATATCTGAATGACCTTTTAGTATTCTACACTGAATATTTTGAGCATCCTTACCATGTATAAATACTAAAAGGACTATTTTGTGAAAACTGAATATTTTCTTAAGGCCATTTCACAAAAATGAAGTGGTCCTTTTTTATTTTCAAAATACAGTTCTATCACTTTATATATAGAAAAAAGCACTGTCTCATCGAGCAACGACCAGACAACGCTTTCTCCTGTCAATTCTAATTTATGTCTAATGCATCCGTTACTTCATCTGCAGCAATTCCTTTTTCTGCTTTCAGTTTTTTATTTGCATCTTCTACATTCATTCTTGAAAGTGCAAACATAATCAATACATCAAAGATTAACGGAAGCCAAAGATACATGAACTGCATCATATCAAGTGCAGACTGTGGCTGAGTTGCATTTGTTCCGACATATCCACTGAACTCAAGCATCCATCCAACAACAGCGGTTCCAATACCTCCACCGATTTTTACACCAAGAGAAGTACAAGAGTACATCGTTCCGTCAATTCTCTTTCCCTGCGTAAGATAAGTGTATTCAGAGCAAGATGCGATAACTGCATTCATATCTCCCTGCCATGGTCCCTGACCTAAGGCTGCAAGAGCTGTAAATGCCATCATCAGCGGAACACTGCCCATATATCCGGCAACAACAACAAGTGCTCTACCGATGACTGCCAAGACGTAACCTCTTAAGTTCAGTTTATACATACCTTTCCACTTACCAACTAATGTCGGTGTGAAAATCAGGGCAATGATCAGTGGAATATTTACTGCCCATGCAAATTGTCCAAACAAATTCTTATTTTTCAGTACCCATGTCATGTAATAAATGCCAGCTCCAATCATGGCACCATATAACTGCTGTAAAATATATGTTCCACAAATCATCATGTAATATTTGTTTTTAACAAGAAGCTTGAATGCCTGTACCATTCCGTACTTTTCATTATCATTCTTTACTTCTCCTTCATTAAGTTCTTCCTCCGGAAGTTCCTTAACAGAAAGTGCTGAAATCGTATTTACGACCAGACCAATGATTGCATAGATAATAGCAACCGTTCTCCATGCCGCAGCATCTCCACCACATTTATCTACAAATTCAACTGTAATCGCCTGAATCAGAAGACTTGTTGAAAATGCAAAAATAAAACGGTAAGATCCCATCTGTACACGCTCTTTGCTGTTCTTTGTAATCAGTGACGTAAGTGCTGAATAAGCAATATTGTTTGCTGTATAAAACACACCATTTAACAGTGTATAAGAAATAAAGAACCATGCATATTTAGCCGTTGTTCCAAAGCTGACTGGTACTGCAAAGCAGCAGACCAGCGTAATGGCACAACCAATGTATCCGTATAGCATCCAGGGTTTCGCTTTTCCCATTTTACTGTGTGTTTTGTCAATCATTGATCCAAAAAATATATCCGTAAAACCATCAAATAGTTTTGATACGGCAATCAGGGTACCCACGACACCTGCAGCAAGTCCTACCGAGTCCGTCAGATAGACCATCATAAAAGATGTCAAGAACGCATAGACTACATTACCTGCAACATCACCTGATCCGTATCCAATTTTGTTATACCATTTCAAATACTTTTTTTCTTCCATCGAATTTCTTTGCTCCTCATCTTCATCGCACTTAGAATCTCAATATGTCTAACCGTATGATGTCTAATTCTAATTTTTTCTCTGTTTTTGTCTGATTGCTCTGTATATCCGGACTTTACATTGCAATCAGACTATCCTTCTTTGTTTACGGGTTACATGAAACTTTATTATCCCTTTACATACGGTATCAGCGTAAACTGGAACCGGAATAATACATCATCAAATCGGTACTGATCTAATACAACTGGACCACAACTATTAGAACCAATGCCATTTAATGCGTAGTCAACACAGAATACTACACTATCTGATTCTATTAATTCATAATTATGCGTTTTCTTCTCAAGTTCTTCCTGTGTATAATAAGAAGCATTGAATGAAAATGCCTTTTCTGCGGATGCCACAATTCCATATCGGCTGTTGTTAAGCTCTACATATTCACAATCATAATGGCTTCCATTTTCCTGTGGACGGATATAGTCCTCATGTAAATCTCCTACATCTGCCCGGTATAAACCGTGGCTCGCAGCCTGATGTTTATCACAATAACTTTCCTGTGGTCCCATTCCAAAGTATCTTACAGCTGAAAGTTTTTTATCCAGGAACATCCTCACACCAAATCTCGGAAGATCCGGGAATTCATCGTCTTTTGTTACTGCAATATCTGCATCAATCTTTCCAGCAGCTTCTATTTTCCATGTAATCGTCACATCAAGAATCTTCTGTACTGTCTCTGCCACAACGGAAGCATGGCTTGTAATCTTCACACCATGTTTTCCCTGCACAACCTCTGTCGTATAGGCTCTTGTGTAAGCCTTATCATAGTGGGCTTTCTTCCATTCAGACTTGATGTACATATCGTTATCTGTTGGAGCTCTCCAAATATTTAATTCCATCGGATGGTTCAAGTATTCCCGCCCTGCGAATTTCATCTCTGTAAAGAGTGCAGTACGTTTGTCTATGGTATAAGCAAATTCACGCCCCTTGATATGAATCTGTGTATCATTTTCATTTACCTGTAATTCAGAGTCCACTACTGTTTTTGGTATCCATTTCTCTGCAAGTTTACATTTTGTATCCTCTTTACTTACCTCAATTTCATCAAATCCAAGAATATGGTCTTCATTCAACAGTGGCAATTCTTTTTTCAGATGGTAAATAAGTTTTAAATAACATTTCCCATTCTCTGGAACATTGATCTTCAGGTTTGTTTTTCCTTCCCCGTGTGGTGCCACAGAAAACTCCGGAAGTATGCCTTTGCTGATCACAAGACCATCCTGTGTCAGCTCATAACTAATCTTCACATAATCTTTCAAGTCATCAAAATCCATGTAGTTATGAAGCACCAGTTCTCCGCTTTCTTTGTTATAGGAAATAACTCTTGCCGGGCGATAAACATTCTTGTATTCCAAAAGTCCTGTATGTACCGTTCTGTCCGGATATACTAATCCATCCATACAGAAGTTGCCATCATGAATTTCTTCGCCATGGTCGCCCCCATAAGCATATATAGTCTTTCCATTCTCAGCAGTTCCATGAGCAATCGCATGGTCACACCATTCCCAGACAAAGCCGCCGCACATTTTATCATTATCCTGAATCATCTGGAAGTAATCTTCAAAATCTCCAGGTCCGTTTCCCATGCTGTGACAGTACTCTACCAAAAGGAAGGGTTTGCTTCCATCTTTATCCAGATATTCCTGAATTTCGGAAAGCGCCGGGTACATCCGGCTGTACACATCCAGATTGCTGTAATCATATGTTTCATCATAATTACGGTATCTTGCACTCTCATATTGTGTGATGCGGTCTGGATCAAAATTCTTTGTCCATTCCAGTGCTTTTTCAAAGTTGCAGCCATAAGCACTCTCATTTCCCATTGACCACATAACAATACAGAAACGGTTTTTGTCACGTTCCACCATGAGTTTTACGCGATCAACGATTGCCTCTTCCCATACCGGATCATCTGCAATCTTCTCATTCCATCGTTTGAACCGATTGTAATCAGTGTCTTCTTTTCTGTAGATCATAAATGGACCATGAGCTTCAATATCTGCTTCATCTATTACCATGAATCCATACTTGTCACACATTTCATAGAAAAATGGTGCGTTCGGATAGTGGCTGGAACGGATCGCATTAAAATTATGCTGCTTCATTAACGTAAGATCGGTTGTGAGCTGTTCCAGACTGATTGTAAATCCAGTAACCGGATCGGAATCATGTCGATTGACACCACGGAATTTAATCTTCTGTCCATTTAGGTAAATGACCTGGTCTTTAATCTCTATCTTTCTTAATGCAATGTGATCTACAATTACTTCATTCTCTGTTTCAAGAATCAGTTTATATAGATATGGATTTTCTGTATTCCAAAGTTCCGGACTTGCAATTTCTAATACAGCTGTTCCTTCTTCAGCAATACTTCCTAGTGCTACAACTGCTCCGTTTCTATCTTCAATCGAAATTTTTACATTTAAGGGAAAGTAGAATTTCATTTCAATTTCTACTTTCGCAAGCATATCCTCAATTCTTGTTTTAATATGATAATCACTGATTGCCTGTTTTGGGCGTTTCAAAATGTACACATCCCGGAAAATACCACTCATACGGAATTTGTCCTGATCTTCCAAATAGGAACCATCACACCATTTCATTACCAACACTGCCACCGTATTCGTTCCATCCTGAAGTACATCGGTAACATCAAACTCACTGGTCATATGTGAAACCTGGCTGTATCCTATGTAAGAGCCATTGATCCATACATAAAAGCAGCTGTCTACTCCTTCAAAGTTCAAAAAAGCTTTTGATGCTTTCTCATCTCTGCTGTACTCAAAATTATGTACATAAGCTCCACACGGAATATCCTGTGGCACATATGGTGGATCAAACGGAAACGGATACCGGATGTTTGTATACTGGTGTGTATCATATCCTGCCATCTGCCATACACTTGGAACCTGAATCTCATCAAAATTTTCTGTATCATAATTCTTCTCAAAGAAAGAATCCTGAATGTCATAGATGCTGTTAAAATACTGGAATTTCCAAGTTCCATTCAATAACTGCATACGATCTGATTCTTCTCTGTGTTCCACCAAGTTATCCATTCTTTTGGATGCCGGAATATAATAGGCTCTGGCTGGCATTGTGTTTTCGTGCAGTACGCTTAGATTTTCATAATAACGTGGTACGATCATAAATAACTCTCCTCCAATACATATACTTTTTTGTTCTTTGTTTCCCTAAAGCAAACCTTATACTTTACTTTTTTGTTTACGTTCCTTAGTTATGCTATATATAGCTTATCCTAATCCGCAAAACATGTCTATAAATTGGATTAGACAAAATATGCACTAAATGATACAATGATAAAAAGTGCGAAAAGAGGTGCTGTCCTATGTATTTGAACACCGGTTATTTGAACCACTCACATATGGATTTCAAAGACAAAAGTCGTCCGCTGATTGTAGGTAGCTGTGGTACTTACCGTCTTTCCAGACATCCCAAACTTCCTACCTACCGTCCAAGGGGTCGTCTGGATTATCAGATTATATATATCACTGCTGGTTGTGGGCATTTTCATTTTGATAATGTAAATAACGAAACGATTGTTCCAGCCGGCAACATTGTACTGTACAGACCGAAAGAACTTCAGAAATATGAATATTACGGAGAAGATAAGGCAGAAGTATACTGGATTCACTTCACAGGAAGCAATGTGAAAAATATCTTACGTCAATATGGATTTCAGGATAAAGAACGTGTCTTTCAAGTGGGTACATCTAATGAATATGAACAAATTTTCAAGCGTATTATTATCGAGCTCCAACGCTGTCAAGATAATTATGAGGAAATGCTCGTCCTTTTGCTACGTCATCTTCTGATCAGTTTCCACCGGGAACTGACAAGAGAGCACATATTAAAAAATGAATATCTTGATCATGAGATGGATAATGCTGTTACCTTTTTCAGTGAAAACTACAATCAAAATATCAATATTGATGATTATGCTGCCTCACGAGGCATGAGTGTCAGCTGGTTTATCCGAAATTTCAAAAAATATACCGGTTCTACACCAATGCAATTTATTGTGGGAATCCGCATCAACAATGCTCAGATGTTACTTGAAACAACAACTTATTCCATCAATGAGATTTCTAAGATTATCGGATATGATAACCAGCTTTATTTCAGTCGGCTTTTTCACAAGTTGAAAGGATATTCGCCGAGAGAATACCGAAAGCTGAGAAACAAATTCTGAGAGAGTATGAAACTTTTTCTGTAAAATAATGTTTGGAAGGTTCTTCTATGAT
>NZ_QTVL01000034.1:0-6048 GCF_003460565.1 Blautia sp. AF32-4BH
ATCATAGAAGAACCTTTTAAACACTATTTTACAGAAAAAGTTTCATACTCTCGTTCCAAACAACCTTGTTCCTTCTTGCATGGTATTCGCTGACAACCACTCTTTTTCAGGCAGTACAGTCCGATGTGTTCCTTTCCGATTGTAAATCATTCTTCCATGATGCAGCGTCATTCCTACAAACTTTTATCGGTTGGACAATTGATGCCGGGCAATCTGTGGCACAGATTAGCACAAAAATTCCAAATCCTTTTATAGCCGGAATGGTATATTGGTTATTTCTGATATTGGTTGTCGGAATATGTGTGGCAGGGACAGGGATACTGGCGATACTGATAGAAATAAAGGTTATAGAATTATATAAGAAAAACTGTTGGGATGTTATTACTCTACTGATGATACTGACAAGTACTGCTGTCATCATTTATTTTGGAGAAGCAATTAAAAAAGCACTTTCCGTAAATCTTCTATTGCTTTTCGTACTTTCTCAGGGAGTATATCTTGGAATCAGATGTTATTTGAAAAATCGGTTAGGTACCAAGCAATATTGGTGAAAACATGCTAAAAAACGTATAATAGCAGGGGATAAAACATCGTCCCCTACTATTATATAAACAGCGAAGTTTTACCCATCTCTCTCTTTTGAAAGATTCGCTACTTGTGGAACCGAGATATAAGGTTTCGCCTGTGTTCTTTGGTGTATCACTACCACATTTCTCTGTACCGATGTAATCTTTCTGCATACGGAAGCAAGAGATACAATATTCCTTATTTTAAAACATAATTACAATTCCTGTTTGACAAGAACGATCATCATAGAAGGATTGTATTTGTCCCCACTCATAATAATATTCGACGCCTGTCATACTCTTTTTACTGGGAGTACCTAAGCATTTCCTTAAAAACCTATTATTTTCTTCTTGCAACTTTTCTAAGACTGTACCATTCATTGTCTCATATTTCGTAGAATACTTTTTGTCTGCTCGAACCAATTCAATCTTTTTTACTTTTCCATGTCTTCCATAGATTGTAACATAAAACTTCTTATAAAGCCATTTTAAAGGTTTCTTAGAAATCAATATTGTATAAGAATACTCTGTTTGAGCAATCTTAAAATCAATTTCTTTAAATAGGGAAATACTTCCTTTGGGAGTAATTTTATATCCCCCTATTTTTAACATATCTTCCTTTAGCTCATCCTTTATTTGGATAATCTCCATACTTACTATAAAAACAACATAGCCTTCACACACTACAACGGTAACTATTTTTGCCCATAGCACATCTGGAACAAACATGTTCCAAGCTATAACAGGAAGCAAAGCTACTCCTACCGCAGTCACCAGTAGAAGCACCCTCCAAATATAATTTTTCTTTCTTTTTCCTTCATTAGTTAAATTTTCATCATAATAAAGATGACCTGGGGCTTCGAATGAGTTTAATAGAAATTCCTTTAAAAATGACACCAGAACCGCTCCCCAAGAAGATTTCTTTTGTTCCTTCATATTACCCAATCTCCTCTGCTATATGATTATTTTTCATTCTATTTTTTACTTAACTTATACATTAGCAAGATTTTTAGTTATTCTTCTAACAATATTTTTATCCCCGCTTTTTCTGCTTTATGCGAAAAGTCAACAGCAAATCCCCATCCCATCTCTGCAAATTGCCATTTCTTCGTTTTTTTGTAATTTTATAGATTTCAACTGTAGACACTTTATTTAATTCAGGATATAACTTCTTAAGTGTAAGTATTTGTTTATTTCTGCTTATTTTTTCATTCCATATAATTGTTAATTTAACCTGTTTTCTTTCAAAAAAACCCACCTTACATAAATCTGCATAGCAGGCTTCTGGTATTGATATATCATTGTTTTTTAACATTTTTCTCCTTTATTTAATTTTATAAAAAACTTCTAAGCCCTATTAAAAGAAATATGAAGCCTATTAGAGGAACAGGTATCATACAAATGAG
This sequence comes from Blautia sp. AF32-4BH, assembly GCF_003460565.1. Classification (NCBI taxonomy): domain Bacteria; kingdom Bacillati; phylum Bacillota; class Clostridia; order Lachnospirales; family Lachnospiraceae; genus Blautia; species Blautia sp. AF32-4BH. The sequence continues at coordinate 1,973 of NZ_QTVL01000034.1, forward strand.
AAACACATTAAATTTTTTCCTTGCTTCATCAGTATTTTCTTCTTTTGTTACTTTTGCTTTTTTCATAACTATAAAAGGGAATATCAGTAATAATAATCCTCCAACTACTGCTAACAATATTTTCATCTTATATATTCCTTCCTTATCTTTAAATAAATATTAATCATGTATCGTACTATATTCCAATCCTAATGCACTTTTTCTTCTACAAATTCTTTTACTATCGCCTATTGATGTATTTTCATATTCACTGTTTGAAACAGTATATATTTCTCTTTTACCATTACAACTTACATATAACTCTCTATCTCTAGTTTTACCACTGCTAATCTTTTTGTCTGTTACAATTGCAATTTCATGAGTTGCCCCATCAAATGTAAATAAAAAATTTATTGGGAAACTAATTGTAAATGCGATTATAAAAGCAGCAAATACAACTGAAAGTTTACGTCCAAATTTCTGTGGTACATCTGTTTTTAAAGATTTAATAATAAATGGCAGTGCAAGTAAAGCAGTAATAATTGCCGTAATCTTCATATAGTTTCCAAATTCATAATTAAAGAGTTTACTCGTATTCAGGGATAAAAGCATTGCTATTGCTGCACCCATAAATGGTAATTGATACGCCAGTTCTTGTCCTTTTTTTGTGGTGACTTCTATAAATATATATGGATAATATTTTATATACACTGCATATGTAATCATCAAAACCATTATAAATATAACTAACATTGTTTTGCCACCAATAAAAAATGCTACCGCATCAGCAATTATTAGAATCCAACCTAAAGCTTTTAAAAATTGCTTTGTTTTTTTACGCTTTTCTTTTTCTATTGTTTTTGACATATTTTTGATAGTTGTATTCTCATTACATATAGATTTATAGAAATTCTTTTCTATCCAGTTTAAAGCAGGTACATACTTTGATACATCTTTGTTCTGTTCAACTAACTCACCAAAATCCACAAGATCTATTTCATGTTTTATAAGTGTATCATATAAAATATCATAATTTACATACACTTGCTCCAGAGTAACAAGTCTATTGTACATCTTATCAATTAATATGACATCTGTTCTACCATTTAATGGAATCATTAAAATACAACGAATATCATTATATTTTATATGCTGAGTTTTCTTAACCAGATAGCTAAATACAATTTCATCTTCATTTACTACAATTATTTGTTTCTTGTATGCCAAAATTAAAGCAATACCTAAAAATACAAAAGGCATAAAACATATCGCAACCCCCATATTTCCTGTAACAAATGTTACCAGTACGATTATTAAAAAAAGAACTGTTGTTACTATTCCTAAATTTTTTACAAATTTACTTAATCTAATGACATTATCCATAAACTCAATCTCCCTATATGATTCACATTTTTCATTTTTTACGTTCTAATTTCTTCTTATCCTTTTTTATTTCTGCAATCTTTACTTGCAGCCAGTCCACATTTCTATTTCGGGCAGAAATTTTAGCGATTTTTTTCTGATTTTTATATAAAATAAGAGCTTCTCCAAATAAATTCTTTTTTCTTTTCATCTGGGTAATATCCGTTAATCTTATTTTACAGTTCTTCCTTAAAAATCCATTTCTATATAGCCATCCATCCTTGACAATTGTTTTGTCCATTAAAAAATAGAAAAATATACCTCCCGGTACAAGAGAGAATAAAAGGAAAACAAAAGCTGTTTCTTTTGCATTGAATACAAGTATCACACTATTGTAAACCAAATATAAAAAGAAAATGCCTGGCAGAACATAGTGGCTTTCTTTTGGTCTTATGATGCACTTTTTATCTCTACAACTCAACCATGTTTCTTGTGAAATTTTATGCTTAGACAGACTATTTGCAAACAATGATGCGCTTATGTTTTCATCAAATTTGAATATTATTTTGTCCCCTGCATATATTTCCAATGTACCATTTTCTTTATGTACACTTCTTGTTATATCTGAAAATTTATAATATTTTTTTCCAAAAAACGACCGGTATTCAATTACATCATGATTTACCTTGACTCTCCACAGGAACAAATGCAGGGTACAGATTCCAGAAAAAGCAATCAATATTCCATACGCCACTATAACTGAAAAATCCGCCTGTCCGTCTATAAAACCATACAAAAGTAATCCTGAGAAAAATATAGTTCCAACCAAAAATAAAATCCCCAGCCATCCTTCTTCCTGGATGCTATAATTATTTTCATCTATATTCTTTTCATAAAAATATTCATTTTTCAACCTCCCATTTTTTGACAGCAAAATACTTTACCAGGTGAAAAACTCCTAAGATAGAACCCAAAGAACAAAAATAGGAACAAAGGCTTGCAATTCTAATCATGGCTGTATATTCAACGCTGCTACTAAGTACTTTTGCGACACCCATTCCAAGCAATACAAAACTAGTAATACACCATCCTCCAGCCAGCTTTTTGGAAGAAGATGGATTGTAGATATCTTTTTTAATCAAAGTTATTATAAGAAAAATGTATGCAGCGATTACCAGTATGTAAATGATAACGAGTATGGTTAGATACCTCTTATAATATTCTTCTTTCATAGTTGTCAGCATGAGGATAGTTGCTGCCCAACAGAACAAAATAGAAAACGTCAGACTTTGTATTCCAATGATCCAAAAAACCTTTTTCCCTGTCACTTCTGTTCTTGAAAAACTAAGAATCACGAATCCAAGATAAACAATAACTAAAAATACTTTTGAAAAAAACGGTGATGGAGCTGATTCAGATAAAAAGAAAAATAAAAATACTAGAAACAAGATTGCTCCATCTAATTTGTAGATTTCTTTCGGCTTAATCACATCTTCTATACCGTATAGTAAAAAACTTTTTGTTTGTTCATTAATCTTTTTCATTCTCGTTTTCCCCTATCATTTCTTTATTCTTCCTCTACGGATATTTCCACATTTGCATGAAGCACCTTTTCCAGATATAATAAAACAAGCCGTCGCCCTTCTTCACATTTTCCTATCTTAGAAATATTCCTATACAGCAGATATAATGGAAACATAAATAAAATCAGACATTCTGTTAAAATCAATAAATCTCCCTGAGAAAAAAACAATGCAAATAAAATCACTATGAGCAGAAAAAATAGTGCAGCTTTTTTTATGTATGGCAAAAGCACAAACGTACCTTCCAGCATTACATCTCCCCCATAGCTTTTTATATGTGTCTGGAGCATTTCCCAGCCACCGCCTGTCATACTTCCTGCTGCATATCCGATACATAAGGTATTATCCTCTTCTTTGTAGGCTGCAAGTGCCATATCTCTATAAGCCTGGTTTGAAATACATAATGGTTTTGTAGTCTTCTTAATCTGTTCCAATAAATATTCTTTGGAATAAGGAAAATATATTTTATAATATTCTTGCATATGCTTTCCTTTCTCATAAAAAGGTTTTCTAAAGTTCAATACAATACAAATTTTTTACATTAGTTTCCATCATTTATAAGCTGAACCATTTCCATAGAGATATTGTATTCTTTGCAAAATCTGTTTATTGTCCAATTATTAAAGAGAAGAAAACTCTTCGTCACATAAATATTTGCTTTTGAATGATGTATTAAATTGAAAATACTTTTTATATCATAACAGTTAAAACTGTAGGCAGGAGACATTCCTATCTGCCCATTGCTTATATTGATATCATATCTTTTTTGTATAACACTTGGATATGCCAAATAAATTGTAATATTGCATATATATTTTTTCTTCCCATTTTCTTTTATGTATAGGTATGGTTCTCCCAGTCCAATATCATATATTCCTTTAGGTCTGGAGGATAGTGTAAAAACTAATGAATGGATATCCGCATACAAAATTTTTCGTTCCCTAAATCCATATGTTATTTTTTGATCGAATAGTTTATAAGTACGTTGTTTTATAAAGTAATAAAACAATAATAAAAAAATCACAAAAAGTATGGTAAAAATCAGTGCTTTTTGAAAACTCACTTTAAAATCAAAGGAAAACAAAAGTTCGGTTAAACAGAGAGTATGAAACTTTTTCTGTAAAATAGTGTTTAAAAGGTTCTTCTATGATA
>NZ_QTVL01000035.1:0-3099 GCF_003460565.1 Blautia sp. AF32-4BH
AAACCAAGAATAACGGAAAACGGAATTGATTATATCCTTGTCGGAGATTACTACATCCCGGATTTGAAACTGCCGGAGGAACACCGCCCCATTGGGAAGTATGGACGGCTACATCAGGAATATTTAAGAGAAGTCCACCCAGCCAGATTGAACACATTGATATTGACCGGGGAGTTATGGACATATCTTGCAGACCTGAACGAACAGGCACAGGAACGGTTAGACATCATCATGGAACAGATGAAAACTGCCGAGGGCGTAACCGAGGAATTGAAGCGTACCCATCAAATGGAATGGGTGCAGCGTTGCAATAACATTCACAACCGGGCAGAAGAAATTGTTTTGCATGAGATGATTTATTCGTAATGATATGTTAAGAGTTAAGCAAATATGAAGTTGTCAAGTTTTTTCAAACAGCCTCATTGCATAGAAATGACAAACAGATTATTCTTAAAGCAGGAGGTGGCAGAAATGGCAAACGAAGATAAGAAAGATTTTAATGCTATGTTGCACGACAATAAGGATATGCCAAAATTTCAAATCATTACAGACCAGAAAAGTATTGAAAAATATGGTGGCAGTAAAATGTATTTTGCACCGCCAATCGACTATGACAAAGTAATGAAAAAAATTCCGTATGGTAAAGTGATTACCGTCGGGAAAATACGAGAATACTTTGCGGAGTTAAGTAGTGCAGATTTTACAGAACCGATTACAGCAGGAATTTTTGTTTCTATTGTGGCATGGGCGAGTTATCAGCGTTCAGAAGATGAAACGCCTTATTGGAGAACATTGAAAGCAAACGGAGAACTAAATGCTAAATACCCAAATGGTATTGAAGCACAAAAAGAAAAATTAGAAGCAGAAGGACACACCATCATTCAAAAAGGGCGTAAAAATGTACGATACTATGTAAAGGACTATGAAAACTCCCTCTTTGATTTGAAATAGGTAAATTTGAATTTGGCAGATGTAAAAGGATTTTGACACTCATAATAAGTGATGTCAAAGCTATTTTGTAGACAATAGTGGGTGTTTTTCCTACAATAAAAGTGCAAGGAGGTATAGTGGCATGGAGCATGATATTGGATGCAAAATCAAGGCAGCCCGAATTGAAAAAAAGCTGACGCAAGAACAGGTTGCCGAATTGTTGGGTGTGAGTCGTCAGACCATCTCAAATTGGGAAAATGAAAAATCCTATCCAGATATTATCAGCGTCATTAAAATGAGCGAATGCTACGATGTCTCTCTTGACTATCTATTGAAAGGAGAACAAAAAATGAAAAGCTATTATGATTATCTTGAAGAAAGTACGAATGTTGTGAAAAGCAATGCCAACAGAAACAAGATTATTACGATTCTCTCCTATCTCTTGATTTGGGCGTTTGCAATGATAGTGTTCTGGTTTTTTGCAAGTGGAAGTGACGCTATGGGTTACAGTTTGATGTTTCTTTGGTTTATTCTTCCTATATCCACATTTATTGTATCTATTGTTATTGGTAAAAATAACTTTTGGGGAAAAGGAAAATGGGCATTCACTCTTTTCTTTGGCGTAATGTATATGCTTGCTGAATATGGCACATTCAAAATGGCAAACAACATTGCTTTTAACAAACTGAATGCCCCTGACTTGGGAATGATTGTAGCCGGAGCAATAATCTCTGCAATCGGTATGTTGGTAGGTTCACTGTGGAATAAGAAACGCCACAATCAAAAAAAATAAGTAACAAGAAAAATCCCAACTTGTTATTCTGAAAATTTAACTGAATAACCACAGCACAAACCGCTGCTACATGGAAGCTAACAAACCATGCAACAGCGGTTTTTCTTTACCGTTTTTTCCTCTGACTGATAGGCGTTCCCATTTTCTTTGATTTTTTGAGAATCCGAATCAGCCAGCGAAATTCTTCGTCTGACAGATTTTTATAGTTGATACCAAGCTGCTTGCAGTAAAGAACAACCAGCTTTTCATCCCGACTGCCCTTGAAATTTTCGACTGCTTCCAGATTTTCTTTCAGTTCATCGGCAACGGTAGTTTGGGGTGCGCTCTCGCTGTCCTTTTTGTGGGCTTCCCGAATATCCCGGATAATGAGATTGAGGTCATCCCGTACCATGTGGCTGAAATACTCATCATCACTGATATGGGCAGCTTGCAGCACCTTTAAATGCGGGTCATCTTCGCCGGGGCGATACCGTTCAATGATTTCATGTCGGACGGTATCGACAAGGGCATTGAGGTTCTGAATCTGCATGGTGGCAATCCCATCCACATAAATCTCAATGTCCGCAAGAAACTTGATAAAGTCCTTATGGGTGGCAAGTTCGCAGAGCAGGCGGTTGTTAATCCGACCGCTTTTCAGGAGTGCCACCATTTCATCACTCAAATGCAGCTCCCTTAATGGCGTGTTGATCTCTGTCCTGTTCTCTGACCGGCAAAAGAGATAATCGAGGGACACCCCATAAAAATCTGCCAGCAGGATAAGGTTGCCATGATTGATTTCCTTATAGTCATCTTTTTCATAACTGCCAAGAGCCGATTTTGAAATACCCGTTTGCTCTGCCAGTTCTTCCAGTTTTAATCCTTTGTTTAATCGTAAATCTTTTAGCCGTTCCTGTATTGTAGTAGCTCCGTTCATTGAAGCAGCTCCCCCTTTTTGACAACATATATAACCGTTGAATTGATTATACCATATCAATTCCGCAATCGTGGAAATTTCTGATTTTTACCCCTGATTCCTACTTTGTGGACATACGGCACAGGGCACAAAAATGTTCTATGATACAGGTAGTTCATCGATGGATTATTCCAATCGAATGACCAGCCTGTGTGGGATATGCTTCCCTGGCGATGTAGCGCCATGACTTTTGGCAGGGATATGGAGGAACCCTGACCGAAACGAGCGTACCAAAGGGAGCGATACGCCGCTGTGAGATTCAGGGGAGGAACGACACCGGGGAGAACTGGCGAACTGACACCGAAATGATACCGAAACACGACAATCTGATAGGGGGACAGTCTACCCTATCGCTGATACTTCGGGAGATTTTAAGCGGCTCTATGGCTGTAATTTTGCCGAAAATCGCCCCGAAACCATACAC
>NZ_QTVL01000035.1:3109-5518 GCF_003460565.1 Blautia sp. AF32-4BH
GCCGAAAATCGCCCCGAAACCATACACTAAAACGGGAGAAAACACAATATGCCGAGAATGAGCAAAAAAAGGAAGCATGAGCTTTCCTTTTACCTCAATGACCGGGGGCGTGTCACTTACAACGAATTATGCCGGAAATGCCAGCATGGGTGCAGGCAGAGCTTCCGGGCGGTTGTGATTGACTGCCCTCATTATTTATCCAAACGAGCCAAGAAAAAGGAGGAACACACAGAATGAATTTTGAATTTATGACGATAGACACACCACTGCCGCCCTGTATGCCATTTCCCAGAGCATTGACAGGGTTTCCAGTCAGCAGCACCGCAAAGGTCATGTACTGCCGGATGTTAGACGCTATACTATCCAAAGGGCAGGAGGACGAGAACGGAATCCTGTTTGTCTGCTTCCCTGTCACAGCCATTGCCGCAGTCCTGTCCCGCAGCCCCATGACGGTCAAGCGTTCTCTGAATGAACTGGAAACTGCCGGACTTATCATGCGGGTGCGTCAGGGCATTGGAGAACCAAACAGGATTTATGTGCTGATACCGGGAAAGGAGGATACTGCCCTTGCCTGATACCTCAAAGCTGGAAAAGCTCAACCGGGAGTTGGAGAAAAGCGAAAAGAAACTGCGGAAAGCAATCAATGATGAAAAGGCATTGCAGCACCAGCTAAAGCAGCTTACCCGAAAGGAACGGAGGCATCGGCTCTGTACCCGTGGCGGTATGCTGGAAAGTTTTCTGCAAGAGCCGGAACGCCTGACAGATGATGATGTCATGCTGCTGTTGAAACTCATTTTTCACAGGCAGGACACGCAGGAACTGTTGAAAAAACTGCTGGAACGGGAGAAGCCGGAAAACCCTTAGTTTACTAAGGGCGCAATTATACACCACCCAGAGGTTGGTGCATTGCGTTCTCCGAAGGCTCCTCACCGGAGGGCTGTGATTTTCCGCAGTCATGGTCTGCTCCAAATCAAACAGGGGACGCTACGCTTCCCCTGCGCTGGCTGCCGCCAGCTACCCTTTTGTGGACTTGCCATCTGGGGACACCTTGCGTTGTAAGCTGTTCCCAGCCGACAAGTTTTACAAAAGCTCTCTGTACTTTGAGGGTCGAATAAAGTATAATGAAGTCAATGAGAAATCGGGAGTTGGAGGTATTCACTATGAAAAAGATTATAACCGTAACGCTTTGCATTGTGCTGGTTCTTCTCTTTGCCGGATGCGGAAAGAACGGCGATACATCAAAAGTGGAAATTGATTATGGAGCATCTTCCGTTTATTCAAAAGAAGAAATAGATTCTGCCATTGAGATTATAAAAAAGCAGTTCGCTTCGTTTGAGGGCTGTGAATTGCATAGCCTTTCTTATATGCCAGATGAAGAATGCAACAATGCAGATAACATTGAATGGATGAATGATTTAAGAACGGAAGATAATAAAGAAGCCTTTACGCAATGTATTGCATTTAAAAGTAGTTTCCGTTCGCCAAAAAACGGCGGCGGTGCATGGGAGGCGAACGAAGAATACACTTGGTCATGGTGGCTTGCACGGTGTGAAGGTGGAGAATGGAAGTTAATGACGTGGGGGTATTGATAAGCGTAAGAACTTCCAGTTTGCCACTCACACATCGGGTCAACTTGTCCCGAACTTTTACAACTTAATACCCGCCGCCCACACAGCGGCACACCAAGCAGGAAATCTGAAAAAGGTTGCCTGCTTTTTTTCTGCCCGAAATGAGGTGGTAAAACGCCACCCCATCCACCAATTACCGAAAGGAGGGACACGAAATGCCCTGCCCACACAACGAAATCACGATTGTTCAGCGCAGCCAGCGACAGTCTGCGGTTGCCGCCGCTGCTTACCAAAGCGGCGAAAAGCTGTTCTGTGAATACGACCAGCAAGTGAAGCACTACCCGGAAAAGCGTGGTATTGTCCACAATGAAATTCTGCTCCCGGCAAACGCCCCACGGTCGTATGCAGACCGCAATACTTTATGGAACGCCGCCGAAGCGGTGGAAAAGCAATGGAACTCCCAGCTTGCAAGGCGGTGGGTGCTTACCATCCCAAGAGAGATACCACCCGACCAGTATGCTGTCCTTGTCCGGGAGTTTTGTGAGCAGCAGTTTGTTTCCAAAGGCATGATTGCTGATTTTGCCATCCATGACCCCCATCCGCCGGGACACAATCCCCACGCCCATGTCATGCTCACTATGAGGGCAATGGACGAACATGGAAAATGGCTTCCCAAGAGCCGCAAGGTTTATGACCTTGACGAAAACGGGGAACGGATAAAACTTCCGTCCGGCAGATGGAAAAGCCACAAGGAGGATACGGTGGATTGGAACGACCAGAAGTATTGCGAAATCTGGCGGCATGAATGGGAGGTCATCCAGAACCGCTATCTGGAAGCCAA
>NZ_QTVL01000036.1:0-5429 GCF_003460565.1 Blautia sp. AF32-4BH
CATGCAGCATCTTTCCTACAGGGGTTCAGCGGATATCTGGAGACGGATGGATATCAGGGTTATAATAATCTGCCGGATATCAAGCACTGTTCTTGCTGGGCACATGTGAGACGTTACTTCACAGATGCCATACCGAAAGGGAAAGAGTATGATTACAGCCTTCCGGCAGTGCAGGGAGTACAGTTCTGTTCCAAGCTGTTTGATTGTGAGCGGTACTCAAAAGCAAAAAATCACACTGCGGAGCAGAGAAAACAATTTCGTCTTGAAAAGGAGAAGCCAATACTGGAGGCATTCTGGAATTGGCTGGATCAACAGCGCCCAAACAAAGGAACCCGTTTGGCGAAAGCGGTAAACTATGCCCAAAATCGGAAAGACACCCTGATGACCTATCTGGAAGACGGTCATTGCAGTTTATCCAACAATCTTAGCGAGAATGCAATCAGACCATTCACTGTTGGCCGGAAGAACTGGCTGTTCAGCGCCAGTCCTAAAGGAGCCACCGCTAGTGCTATTGTGTATACCATGGTTGAGATGGCAAAAGCGAATGATCTGAATACCTATAAATATCTGACATATCTCTTATCACAGCGGCCAGACGATAAAATGTCAGATGAACAGTTGGAACAGCTTGCCCCATGGAGCGAGACTGCGAAAACGAACTGTCAAAACTAAAATAGAGTAAAACGCTTGCATCTATCATTTTGGTGCAAGCGTAATTCATGAGTAACGTAGCAATATTTTGCGCTTACGTAACTTCAAGTTTACAGAACTGAATCAAAAGAGCTCGAAGGAGCTCTTTTTCCTTTTTTATAATAGTATCATTATGGTATAATAGAGACATTAAAATCGTTGTTTGGCGATTTGGTAAATCCCAATAAATTAATTTTATAGGGAACAGAAAATTTGAATTTGCAAAGGAGGACTATGTATGCGTATATGGAAAGCAATATTCAGCGTATTAACTATTATTTTTGGCTCACTGGGACTGATAAACATAGTTTCTACTGATATAACACTGCCGATTATGTTTGTCTTTATGGGATTAACTATGTTGACAAATGCAAAGGAGTGTTATGATAAAGGTGCGAAGAAAGATGCTATGATATTTGCAGGCATAGCGATTTTTGTCTATGTAGTCACAGCATATAATCTGATAAGCAGATTTATGTAACTTCCAGTTTGGAGAATTGAGAAAATCGGTATTTGAGGAGGCGAATGTAATGAAAAGTACGGACAAAATAATAGACTATTTGAAAAAGACTTATCAACCGGAATCGATAATTGTCTATGGTTCTTTTGCTGACGGAAGTGCAAATCTGAATAGTGACTTTGATGCACTTATTATTGCAGGAAAAGAAAAACTGCATGATTCATCTTTTGTTGATGGCGTTGTTCTTGATGTATTTATTTATCCGCCGGATCAGTTCCTGTCGGAGTACGACCCGGCTGAGTTTGCACAGGTGTGGGATGGGAAAATCATACTGGATAAAAACGGAATGGGTGGATGGCTAAAAAAGAATGTACTTGACTATATAGAACATATTCCCTTAAAAACGGCAAAAGATGTTTCGCAGGAAATTAAATGGTGTGAAAAGATGCTGTTACGCACAATGCGAGGAGATGTTGAAGGTTACTATCGTTGGCATTGGTTATTGTGTGACAGCCTTGAAATATATTTTGATATAAAAGGCATACACTATTATGGTCCCAAAAAAGCATTACATTTTATGGAAGAAAGCGATTCAGAAGCGTTTCATATATATTCGAAAGCCTTGTTGGAGTTTAATCAAGAAGGGTTATCCGACTGGATAAATTACTTGAAAACCATTTTTTAAGATTTACAATTTCAAGTTTGTTAAATTGGAAAATTAGAATTTTGGGAGGTAATGACCATGAAGAAAATACTAATATTGTTGCTATGTCTTTTACTTACGGCCTCAATCACGGGTTGTGGTACACAGTCAATAAAGCCGATTGACACAATTGAAGGAAACATGAAAACATACAGTGAAATGTCAGACGGTACATGGCAGTGCGATGGACATATCTACAAATACAGGTTGGAAATCAGTGGACGACTGAGTAATGCCGTTAAGGACAGCACATACATTTATTTAAGCAACATAGAAGATATTACCTTCGAACAAGCTTGGAAAGCATCTGGGCTTAGCAGTAATATGGATGATTACTTTGATATTGACGAAGCAGTATTGGTTGAATTACCAGACTGACAACTTCCAGTTTTTGAAACTGAGAAATCGGAATTTAGCGAGGTAAAGATATATGCTTCATTTAGAAAAAGTAAATGGTAATAATGTCTGGGATATCCTGAAACTGACGGTATCGGAATCGCAGAAGAACTTCGTTGCCACCAATGAGATCAGCATCATTGAAGCGTATACTGCAATTACGGGAAACGGTCATGCATTCCCGTTTGGTATATATGATGAGGATAAGCCTGTAGGCTTCCTGATGATTGGTTTTGATGTTGATGATTATTGGACGGATGCACCTGAAATTGCAAAGGGAAACTATAATCTGTGGCGTCTTATGATCGATAAGGCATATCAAAACAGAGGGTACGGGAAAGAAGCGGTCAGCCTTGCATTAGAGTTCATAAAATCTATGCCTTGTGGAGAAGCGGAATACTGTTGGCTATCATATGAACCCGATAATGCAGTTGCCCGTCAGATGTATCGCTCTTTCGGTTTCGAAGAAACCGGTGAAATGGACGGCGAAGAACTGATCGCTGTTCTGAGACTGTAATTAACAACTTCAAGTTTGTAGGAGGATAAAATGAAGATTATTGATATTATTAACCATAGGCATAGCTATCGTGGAAAATACAAACCAATTTCTGTTCCACGGGAAGATTTGATTACAATTATGCAGGCGGGATTAAATGCCCCTTCTGGCTGTAACAAGCAGACAACAAGTTTAATTGCTGTAGATGATAAAGATATATTGCAAAAACTGCATAATGTTATAAATCCACCTGTAGGAGAAACTGCGCCAGCTATAATTTGTGTTTTAACACAGAGAATAAATGCATATAGAGATAAGTGTTTCGCAGTTCAGGACTATTCCGCAGCTATTGAAAATATGTTGCTTGCATTGGTGGAACTAGGGTATCAAAGCTGTTGGTATGAAGGACATATTACAGACGAAGATAAAATAGGTTATCAAATGGCGCAAATTTTAAATGTTCCTGATGATTATGAATTGGTCTGTTTTCTTCCGATTGGTATTCCAGAAGAAGAAAACATTTTGCCTAAAAAACGCCCTTTTGAAGAAAGAGCGTGGTTTAATACGTTTCCCGTTGATAAAAGATAAATTCAAGTTTACAGAACTGAATCAAAAGAGCTCGAAGGAGCTCTTTTTCCTTTTTTATAATAGTATCATTATGGTATAATAGAGACATTAAAATCGTTGTTTGTCGATTTGGTAAATTCTTATTTTATGATTAACCCAATATGGAGAAATGGATATGAAAGAAAAGAAGCAATGGTTAATTAGATTGTTTATAATCCTATTCTCTGTTTCTGTTTCAGTGGCAGTTTTACCTTGCGGAATAATTAACACCCATGGCTTGTTTGGAGAGATTACATCATCGACTATAACTAATGATGATGATAATTCGAGTTTTCAAGAGAGCCGTGTTTTTGAAAACAGAAAACAGATTAAAGGGATAAACATTTATAATATATGGTTTGAAGTTTTGATATGTGTCATTTGTCTGATATATATTCAATATATGTTTAGACTTCCTAGAGAAGATACCATCATTACTTTTAAAGTACGAATGGACAATTTCTGCAAATATATAAAGCAGAAAGGAGAATAAAACTTGTTTGAACAAGACTATGTTATGAGACTTATAAAGGAAATGGTGAGAGCTATACTAAAGCTGTTATTCAATATTGATACCGATTCACCATCAGCAGAATTATTGGAAGATGTAAAGGAACAACAGACGCTGGATGAGCTACTTGATATGGTAGATAATGGGTTCATTAATGAGGCGGAAAATAAAATATATGAAATAACGGAAGAAGGGAAAAAGACAGATTTAGAAATGGCTTTACTGTTTTATTCCTCCTTAAATGATAAGTCAGATGAATTTCTGGAAGCACATAATTATAGCAGAGATGAAATTAAGGCTGGTTTGAAAGATATTACTGTAAGATATGGCGTCGATGGTTTTGCAGAAATGTTTTTGCAATAGTAAAGGAAATTGTTATTTTCACTACACAAAGAACTCGATAGATTCCAGTTTATAGAGGACTTAATGAATCCTTGTAATATTGGGCGTTGCATGAATGTTAATTTGCGTTGCTTGATGTATTGATGGCTAATCAGTATGCTAGTTTTATCAAACGAAAGGAGTAACTAGAGATGCTTGGTGAAAATATAAAAACAGTGACACAGTATTTTGGTTATACGCTGTGCCACTGTCTTGCCATTGAGTGTTAGATTTATTCCGATATGTATAACAGCCGCACCCGTTCTTAGCCTCCCCCCGTGGGGGAGGTGGATTGCCCATAGGGCAAGAGAGGTCAGTCTGGACTGCCCCCGTGGGCGGAGCCTTGGTACGGCGGAACTGTTAAGAATTTTGGAATAGTGTTAACACTGCACTCGTTCTAAGTTTTTATCGTTTTACCAAAGCATACATTATTTGAGGGAAATCCGGTATTATGCTCGTAATTCCTTTTTGTAGAATATGCAAGCCATTATTAGCGATTTCCTGTTCCAATGTCGCAAAATTAACCATTCTACAGCTTGTGGCTGCAACGGCAACTTCCTGCCCTGTTCCTTGGTGTGTTCGTTTCACGCTGTCAAAGGCGCTTGTAATATCTCCAGTTACCTCGTATTCACCGTCCCCCATAGTCAGAATCAACCCATAGCCATCCTCATCCAAATGATCTCGGATAAATGTCAAAAAGCGATTTCGATCTTCCTGGTTGACCAGCATATGAATTACTGAAATGGATTGACACTCCCCACAGCTAAAGCAGGGGGATTCCTGTTTCTTCCACCATTGCATTGGCAAATACCTTACGGTACTGCAATGTCTTACACGGTGTCCACAGGCTATATTTATACTGTTCCCGCATGCCCTGCGGTACAGTTTTCTTATCTTTATGCCGACTGCAGCTGCAGTCCTTTTTTCAAAATATTGATGCCTGCATTCGTATCCCGGTCATGAACTGCGTGACAGCCGGGGCACTCCCAGATACGAATGCGCAGATTTTTCACCAGCGGATTCCGATAGCCACAGGAACTGCAGGTCTGGCTGCTCGGATACATTGTTGGTACTTTGCGGATTTCATTTCCATACCACACAGCTTTATATTCCAGCATCTCGAAAAACTTTGCCCACGAAACACTGGCTATCGACTTTGCCAGTTTATGGTTCCGGATCATTCCCT
>NZ_QTVL01000037.1:0-4528 GCF_003460565.1 Blautia sp. AF32-4BH
ATTTCAGAAACAGACTGGGAGCTGGCACATCAAAAACGGGAAAAAACAGGTGTAAAATATGAAAAGACACATAGCCTCGATCATGAGCATATTTTATCCGGAATATTGAGATGTCCGTTATGTGGAAGCGGTATGTATGGAAACGTGAACCGAAAGAAAAAGAAAGACGGAACCTTATATAAGGATTATTTCTATTATGCCTGCAAACATCGTCGCCTGGTAGACGGTCATAAATGTGGATATCGTAAACAATGGAGCGAAGAGAAGATTAACAATGCAGTAGAAGAAGTTATCCGGAAACTGGTGAAGAATCCGAAATTTGAAGAAGCAATTCTGAATAAAATTGGTTCAAGAATAGATACAGAAGAAATAGAAAAAGAGATTGAAAGACTGGAAAAACAGTACAGGCAGCTGACCGGAGCAAAAGCAAGACTTGGACAGCAGATGGATAGCCTGGACATCATGGATAAATTTTATGAAAAGAAATATCAGGATATGGAGACAAGGTTATACCGTCTGTATGATGAAATTGAAGGCGTGGAGAACAGTATAGAAGAAGTCAAGAACCGCCTGCTGAATATTCAGCAACAGAAAATATCAGAAGAAAACGTCTATCAATTTCTTTTATATTTTGATAAACTATATGATAAGTTCACCGACCTGGAGAAGAAAGAATTTCTTAACAGTTTTGTGGAACAGGTGGACATTTACGAGCAGGAGCAGCCAGATGGCAGATTCCTGAAGCACATAAAGTTCCGTTTTCCGGTGTATTTTGGAGACAGGGAAATACAGGAACTTTGTTGGGACAACGAAAGTACAGTTGAGACTGTGTGCCTCTTGAGCAACCGAAAACCAGATACCACGGTAAAACTCAGCGTGGATATGGACGATTACTACCGTATTAAAGATGGTAAAGAGCCTAAATAAAATCGAATAATACACTGAATTAAAGCAGGATAGAAGCTGTTGATGCGTTAGAAGATAACGTGTCAGCGGCTTTTTCTTTTTATCTGAAAATCTATTAGTCAAATCTGAAAGGAGTCAATTCTATGGCAAAGAAAAATGTAAGGAATATGAAGGTTTGTGGACAGAGCGGTTATAAATATGAGACAGTTCCGGCAATTACATTAAAAGGAAAGTGGCTGGAAGAACTGGGATTTCATCTTGGGGATTATGTGCAGGTGAAATGTGAAAATGGTCAGCTGATTATCACGCCGGATGTGGATAAAGCACAAGAGCAGGAAGCGAAGACCGCATTTATGGATGAGGAGATTAAGAAACTGATAATCAGATACCAGAATGAAAAAGAAGAAATTACTGCAAAATATGTGGCAGAGCAGAGTGCAGGCTGTTATGGAAAGAAAGCATGAGAGGGGGAGAATGTATGGCAAGGATTATAATGTGTGGATCATTTAAAGGGGGAGTTGGCAAAACTGCCAGCTCCTGGAATTTGGCGTATTCACTGGCTGAGATGGGAAAAAGGGTTCTGGCTGTTGATTTTGACAGCCAGGCAAATCTGACAACCTGCTTCGGAGTAGAAGATCCTGCGGCTGTGCCGGTGACGATTGGACATCTGATGATGAATCGGCTGGAAGATGAGGAAATGCCGGATCCGTCAGAGTTTATACAGAGTAGAAATGGTGTGGACTTTATTCCATCATCCATGATGCTTTCAGCAGTGGACAGTAAGCTGCGGATGGAGATGGGTTCAGAGAAGATGCTGACTGGTATTCTGGAGCCGCTGAGAGGGCTGTATGACTATATTATTGTAGACACCTGTCCATCGCTCGGAACATTGACGATTAACGCATTGACGGCGGCTGATGAGGTGATTATTGCCGTCAATCCGCAGCTTTTGGCAATGATGGGATTGCAGGATTTTATCCGGACAGTGAAGAAAGTCAGAAGCAGACTGAATGACCGCCTGCAGATTGCAGGGATCCTGCTGACTATGTGTGATGCCAGAACAAATCTCTGTAAGGTAATCACAGAACAGCTGACGGATACTTTTGATGGACAGATCCGGATTTTTAAGAGTATCATACCAAACACAGTAAAGGTGGGAGAATCAATTTATTACAGTGAGCCGCTTCTGGAGTATGCACCGGAGAATAAGGCTTGTAAAGCATACCGGAATCTGGCAGAGGAGGTGGTTGGGGATGAAAGCTAATGCACCAAAAAGAAAAGTATTTCAGGACGCACTGGATCTTCTTGCTGAGGATCCGGTGAAGAATACGCCAGTGCCTGTGAACGGGATTGTTTCTATTCCGGTTGAGGAAATACATTCGTTTCATGATCATCCGTTCCGGCTGTATGAGGGAGAACGCCTGGAAGATATGGTACAGAGCATCAGGGAGTATGGTGTGCTGAATCCGGTGATTGTGAGGAAAGCTGCAAGGGGCTATGAGATGCTTGCAGGGCATAACAGAACCAATGCGGCAAAGATATCAGGATTGACAGAGATACCTGCGATTCAGTATTTATCAGGTTTTGCCGAAGCTGATTGAATTGTGGGGGATGAACATCAGGACGGATGTGGAGGCTAAAAAACTTCATGCAACAGACCGTGAAATGACAACTCCCCTGTTTCTTCTCCAGTGTGTGCAGCTGGGGATTTCCATCCGGGATCTGGATCTGCTGACTATCGGGATGGTGAATGATATGTTTGTGGAAAGCAGGAACGATGAGTATAAGGGATGGAGACAGGTTGCCACGCAGGAGGATTTTGACAGGTTCTGATCTGATGAAATGTGGTGACAGGATGTTTCAGAAAGGGTATAATGGGTTTATCAAAGTCGGGATTTGGAGGAGATTCTTATTTATGAAAAAAGGAATAAATAAATCAATCTTATTTTATATTGCATCAGTTCTGTTTCTCGTAGCCTCAGCTATAGACTTTACGAGTGGAAATGAAAATTCTATGGCTATAGTATGGTTATGTCTTGGTTCTTCGTTTCTTTGCTTGGGTTCGACTCATAAGAAAAAGGAAAACAATACAGATGATAAATAATTTCCTGCTTGTATTGCTGGAAAATCGGGATTCATAGAGTCCTTTTGTGATTTGCAACTGCTGGTTGACAGATTTACAGCCTGAAATGGTGGAATGCAAACAGCAAAACTGTTATATTTAGCTCATAAAATCTGCAAAAGGAGGAAAAAATGATTTTAGCTGATAAGATTACAGAGGAAAGAAAAAAGAATGGATGGTCACAGGAAGAACTAGCCAATCAGTTGGGCGTATCCAGACAGGCAGTATCTAAGTGGGAAAGTGCAGGAGCTGTTCCAGATTTGCAAAGAATTTTACAGATGTCGGAGCTTTTTGGTGTTAGTACAGATTACCTATTAAAAGATGAAATGAAAGCAGAAAATATCACCTATCACGAAAGTACTGAAAGCTATGCAGAACCGTTGAAAAAAGTAACTATGGAGAATGCAAATGAATTTCTTGACATGAAAAGAAATGGATCCAAAGTAGTGGCAAACGCAACAAGTATGTGTATCTTAAGTCCAATATTATTGATTGTTCTTGTGACAATGGCAGAAGATAGCGTATTTCATGTTTCGGAATCTCTGGCAACAGTATTTGGATGTGTTTTTTTGCTTGGAATGGTTGCGGCAGCCGTCTTTTTGTTTATTACATATGGAATGAGTGAATCACATATGGAACATTTTGAAAAAGAATGCTTTGAAACAGAGTATGGTGTATCTGGAATGGTACGAGAAAAAAAAGATTCCTATGAACCAATTTTTATCAGAGGAACGGCTGTTGGGGTAGTGCTTTGTATACTGGCAGTGATTCCGACAATTATTGCCGAATCTATGGAAGCGTCCGACTATTACTGCGGTCTTTCCGTTGGATTACTGCTATTCATACTTGCAATAGGAGTGAATCTGTTGGTTCGTGTTGGGATGGTAAAAAGCAGTTACGATACCCTTCTTCAGGAAGGGGAATATACAAAAGAAGAAAAACTGTTTAAGAAAAAGACTGACACGTTTTCTGGTGTATATTGGTGCTTGACTACAGCGATTTACCTTGCATGGAGCTTCTGGACGATGAGCTGGGATATTACATGGATTGTATGGCCGGTTGCAGGTGTTTTGTTTGCAGCATTGCTTGGTGTGGCGAAAATGGTGTTAAAGAGTGGCAGTGAAACTCAGCACTATATTTAAGATGGAGTTAAGTTTATTTTCCGCATATTATACTCATCCAGAAATTCAAGTTTGGAGAATTGAAAAAAACGGAATTTATCTATTAAGACATATAAACTCTTGACAATAAAGCTCCTATATAGTATGTTTTTAATAAACTACTATATAGGAGCTTTTGTATGGAAATGAATGGAGGATTTCTTGTCACCAAAATAAAACAGCTTGGAGACCGGATTTTTGAGAAGATTCTCAGTGAAAAGAATATTGATGCGTTTAATGGAGCCCAGGGACGTATTCTTTATGTGCTGTGGCAGGAGGATGGTATCTCAATCAGGTCACTCTCGACTAAATGCGGATTAGCGATAACATCTCTTACTAC
>NZ_QTVL01000038.1:0-4095 GCF_003460565.1 Blautia sp. AF32-4BH
TCTTTGACCTCCGGGGCAAGGCTCTCAATCGTGCCGCCCAGATTGCAAAGACGGTGGGTGCGCTTTTGTCTCTCGCCTTTCTCCAGATACTTCTTTCTGTTCTCCAGACGCTCCAGCTTGTGCTGTTCCTGTGCAAGCTGTGTCTCGACCTGTTCCTTTTCGGCTCGGAGCTGTTCAAGGTTTTTCGGTTTTGCCATTTTTCGTGACCTCCTTTTTTGAAAATGGGGATAAAAAAAGACCGTCAACTTTTCGCAGATTGCGACCAGTCAACGGTCAGTTTTTCGGTATTCAGTTGTTGTGTTCAGTTCGGTAAATTGAAGTTGGTCAAAGTTGTTGGCGAAGATATTCCACAACATTTCCATTCGTATCATAGAAACAGATGTTTCCTACATTGAGGGGCAGGACAATGGCGAAAGGCTTGCCACTATCAATATCAATCACCTGAATGCCGTTGCCATCATCTACTTCAAGTCGAACAATATTTTGGGTATTCATTGAGATAAATGCCCTTTCGTTATTTCCCTCAACAACAAACTCTGCAATGTAATCATCAACCTCAACTATATCTCCACCACCACGGAAGAAATATCCAAAAGACAAGCCAGGGCGATTTACATAGACAGAAAAAGTGTGGTCTGTCTTGTCCTGTGGGTAAGAAATAAATGCAGCCATTGTGTCGGAAATGCTTCCATCAACAATCCAATCATCCAAAATTTTTTGAGATTGGCGAATGTCTGCTTCTAAACTGTTTGCGGTTTTACCAATGTCATTGTTTGCATAAAGGAAACCGAAAACCAACACACAAGCCAAAATAACACCCAAGAGGATTATGGGTAATTTCTTTTTCATAGAATCACACTCCTTTATCAAATTAAGATTCTTGATTTTCAAACTTGCTGGCGGCGAACGGTTTGTCAAAACCGTTTGCGGACGGCAAGTCCACAGGGGATAGCCGCTTTAGCGGCGCAAGGGGGTGTAGCCACCTTGACGGAACGAAGTGACGCAACATTCTCGGTCATGCAGTTTTCTTCTGCTGACGGAGAATGAAGCTCCGCAGGACGCACTACTCTCGACAGAGAGTATAGAAGTGCGCCCTTTAGTTCCTAAAGGGATTTTGCTTCGCTGTTTATTGCACGCTCTCATTTTTCAAATGAAACATAAATTGTTAAATTATCAGGTATATAGCTGATACTTAAACCTTTTTCTCCATTTGATAGGAGTGTCCCGACAGAAACATAGTTTTCTCCTTTGATTTTCTCTGACACATTCTCAACTACTGAAAAGCCCTCTTGTATCAAAAGTTCCATGTAGTTATCATAGTCATTTTCGTCTATACCTGCAATACTGATACTGAAATTTCCGTGTTCTGTATCAAGCATAGCCCATGCAACTGTGCCAGTTGGAACGGGAAGTCCCTCAGTATATTCATTGACTGGCCATTCTCCCTCATCAAGCCTAATAATACCTTCAGATTGCGAATTGCTTGCGTCTCCTGTGTCTTTGGGTGGTGTTTTTGGGGCGGAGCAAGCAGTCAATGACAATATAAGCAAAATTGCAATTCCCGGAATAAATCTTTTCATAGTTACCTCCTATTGTTGTGGACAGCTCTGATAATCTGAATTGTGGCAAATACAAAAGCGATTATGCCAACCAATAAAATAATTTGAGAAACATCAAAAATAAAATCACCATTAACCTGAATGTTTGTCATTGCGTCTGCTTGCCCGATTGCTCCTTCCGGCACTTTACCAGACTTTGCAGTAGCATAAATTAAAAAAGCAACAATAGCTACCACAAGGGAAATGACACTTGAAATGATCCATTTCCGTTTCTTTGGGACGGAATTATCAATTCCAAACTGTTCTGCTGTGCTGTTAGCAAATTCTTGCGGCGTTCCAAGCCTTTCGATTACCTGTTGTTCAGTTTCTCCATGCTCCACGGCAGAATTAAATATTTCATTCAAGTCACGCACAACCTCGGTTTTGGCTTTGCGTGATAAATTTAATTCCTTTTCAACCTGCCTTATGTATTGCTCCTTCATTCTGAGACCTCCGTTTGTTGATAGGTGGCGATAAAGCTATTTACACAATCCGTATAGCTGGACCAAAACGTAATCAATTCCTGTAAAACTTCCTTTCCTTTAAGAGTAAGGGAGTAATATTTTTTTGATCCGCCATTAGCAGCCGCTGGTGCTAAACGACATTGAATTAGTTCCGCTTCTTGTAAGCGATACAGAATAGGGTAAATCGTTCCCTCTTTTGCATATCCTAAGACAGATGCACTGCTATTTAACTCTGTGATTATTTCATAGCCATAGGTCTCTTTGCGCCCGATTAAGGATAATAGTATCATTTCAAGAGAGCCTTTTTTGAATTGTTGCACATATTTGTTATCCATAATCTTCACCACACTTTAGTTCTGCTGATTAGCGTTGCTAAGCAGCAGAACTAATTATACTCATACTCGGTGCCTTAGTCAATAGACTCCTTGAAAAAGTTACAGTTTGTTCAAGCGTTTGAGCGCCCGAACATTTTTCGTCCGGGCGCTCTCAGTATCAGTCATAAATCAGCTCAAACTTCACAATCTCCTCTGCCTGTGCCTTGCAAGCGTTCATCTGCCGCACCCATTCCATTTGGTTTTCAGCTTTCAGTTGCTCTGTCACGCCGTACTGCTTTGCCAGCTCTGGCACGATCAGCTCCATGCGGCTTCGTGCCGCTTCGTCAATCTCGGCGCAATGCTCAAAGAGCTTGTCGGATAGCGCCAGCTCATTGAACAGTATCGGGCGGTGCATTTCCAGATACGCCTTGCGAAGTCTGCCGTAGTGTCCGAGGGGCTTGGTCTTGCGGATAATGATGTTCGGGATAAGATAATCGCCGTTCTGTGTGTAAGTGATATTCATGCTGTTTGTACTCCTTTCATCGGCTCTCTCTGCGGTAAGCTGCTGACCGGGACGAACACGCCCTTTGCAATGTCCTCTGCACGAATGGCGGCTTTCTTGGCTTCGATTTCTGCCTTTTTTCTCCCCTTGATTTTGTCCTCGTATCGCTTCTGCGCTCCGCTGGCTTTCCGCTTCAAGTAGTTCTGATGAAGCCTGTCCTTGCGTTCCTCACGCTTGCGGATTTCTTCTAATTCCTCTGGGGTAAGCTCCACTTCTCCAAACGCCGGAGGAACGAATCGCCCGACAAAATTGAAGTAAATCTCGACCTCCTGTGTGGTCTGTATACTGCCCTTGCGGTCACGCTCATGCACAAGGATTTTCTCGATAAACTCGTTGAGCATGGCAATGGTCAGCTTGTCGAAGTTCTCATATTTGTCAATCAGAGCGATAAAACGGTCAGCGTCCTTTTCGTGCTTCTCATAGCTCTTGACAGCCTTTTCCAGAACAGAGATTTCAGCGGTAAGCTCGGACTGTTCCTTTTCGTATTGAGCGTCCAGAGTGGCGTATCTGCTGTCGGACAGCTTGCCTAAAATGTTGTCCTCATAGATTTTGCAGAGCAGGACTTCCAGCTCGGAAACTCTCTGCTTTGCTGTGGCAAGGCGTGTGCGCTGTTTTCTGACCTCTGCCGTCTGCTGGCTGGACTGCGCTTCCTGCACCACACGGACAAACTCGGCTCGGTCATGCTTGGCATACTCGGCAATGGCTTTCAGCATTTCAGAGACAAGGGACAGAACCACATCTTCATTGATACGGTGCTGTGTCGTGCAGAGCTTTCCAACTGGGACTTTGCTGTATTGGGAACAGGTATATTGAGAAATACGCTTGCCGTTGTTGGTACGGTGGACATACATCTTGCCGCCGCAATCGGCACAATAAAGCAAGCCTGTGAGGGGAGCTGCTTCGCCCCAGCCGTCCGGGTAGCGTCTGACATTCCCACGGATTTTCTGCACAAGGTCAAAGGTCTGCTGGTCAATGATAGCTTCATGGGTATTCTCGAAAATCGTCCATTCGTCCTCCGGGACATAATGGCTTTTCTTGTCCTTGAAGTGCTTTCGAGTCTTGAAATTGATGGTGTGTCCCAGATATTCACGCTTTTCAAGAATGTTGCAGATGGTGGAAGAACCCCAGCCGTACACATCTTTGAAAGTCTTGTTTTT
>NZ_QTVL01000038.1:4133-4484 GCF_003460565.1 Blautia sp. AF32-4BH
GTGCTGGGCAAGGTAAGCGGACGGAATGAGGACTTTTTCTTCTTTCAGCTTGCTGGCGATCTGATACGGACCGTAGCCCTCAATCGTCATGGCAAAGATGCGCTTGACCACATCAGCGGCTTCGGGGTCAACCAACCATTGGTCTCTGGCTTCGTTCCAGAGATAGCCGTAAATGACCGTGCCTGTGAGGTGCTTGCCGGACTTGCCTTTGGACTGGAAAGTGGAACGGATTTTACGGCTGGTGTCTCTGGCGTAATACTCGTTCATAATGTTGCGGAAAGGGGTAAAATCATCGTCACCTCTGGCACTGTCCACGCCGTCATTGATGGCGATAAGGCGAACGCCACGCTG
>NZ_QTVL01000039.1:0-566 GCF_003460565.1 Blautia sp. AF32-4BH
GTAAATAAGATTCTTCTATGATATGCAAGGGTGGTGAGCTTACAGTTTGAGCTTTTCACCCTTGTTTTATATATAACAGTTGTTGAATGGCATGTCAAGAGCAGGCGGTTTTCCGCCTGTCTTGATCGTCGGTTTACTCGTTATTCTGGAAGACGACCTTCGTACATAATACTCAGTTCGCCATATACCTGCGCCCAGTTTCGAATCGTACTGGTCCATTTTTTCGTAGCCTCAAAAGTGGCCAGGTACAGCGCTTTTAAAAGGGCCGTATCGCTTGGGAATACGCTTCTCTGCCGATTCAGCTTCCGGTAGGTGGAATTCAGGGATTCAATCGCATTGGTGGTATAAATCACCGTTCTGACCGTCGTTGAAAACTTGAAAATTGGAGAGATGGCATCCCAGTTATCCTTCCAGCGTTTCATGGAATTCGGATATTTGGGAGACCATTTTTCAGTTACACGATCTAAGGCTGCCAGCGCTTTCTTTTCATCTGCGGCCTGATAAATGGTCTTCAGATCCGCTGCAAATGCTTTTCTGTCCTTGTCAGGGACATATTTCAGTGTGTT
>NZ_QTVL01000039.1:576-1344 GCF_003460565.1 Blautia sp. AF32-4BH
GGTCTTCAGATCCGCTGCAAATGCTTTTCTGTCCTTGTCAGGGACATATTTCAGTGTGTTCCTGGTGTACGATACAGCGCTGATACTCGGTTTTTGGAAAAGCAGCAGCGATTGCTTCTTTGATGCCGGTTAAACCATCTGCACAGATGATTAATACATCTTTGACACCCCGGTTTTTCAGTTCGTTCATAACGGAAAGCCAGTATTTTGCGCTTTCGTTGTCGCCAACGCTGATGGTCAGAACCTCTTTCTTTCCTTCCGTGTTGATTCCAAGAATCACGTAAGCTGCAAGCTTTCGGATTACACCATTATCTCTTACGGAATAGTGAATTGCGTCGATGTAGAGAATGGGATAGACTTCGTCCAACGGCCGGTTCTGCCAGTCTTCGATCTGTGGCAGGATCTTATCGGTTACATCGGAAATAAAACTCTCCGAGGTTTCAAAGCCATAAATATCTTCGATGGTTTCGGAAATCTGTCGGGTAGTCATTCCTTTGGCATACATGGAAATGATCTTCTGATCAATATCAGAAATATCTTTCTGACGTTTTTTCACCACCTGTGGTTCAAATGTTGATTTTCGGTCCTGCGGCACTTCGATTTCCATCGATCCATATCGGCTGTTGAGCTGTTTGCGCTTATACCCATTGCGGTAATCATCATTATCCGAACGTTCTGATTTTTCATAGCCGAGATGATCGTCCATTTCCGCTTCCATCATTTCCTTAATGGTACCGCCTAAAAGATCCTTGAGCGCATCCTGGATGT
>NZ_QTVL01000039.1:1354-3125 GCF_003460565.1 Blautia sp. AF32-4BH
CCGCCTAAAAGATCCTTGAGCGCATCCTGGATGTCTTCAGCAGACTGGATATCGTACTCTTCCAGGAGCTGATGGATGATGTTTCGTTTTCCTTCTGTCATTTGTACACGATGTACAGGTTTCTTTTGTCTTGCCATAATAAAAGGCCCTCCTAATGATATTTATTGTATCATAGAAGAACCTTATAAACATTATTTTACAGAAAAAGTTTCATACTCTCGGCGAATTATGGTCATCTTGAGGTTCCACGCCCGAAACAGGACGTGGTTCCCATTGACATTGTTCCGGATCATATTCCGGAACAGCATACCGCATCGCAGATGCTAAATTCGAGCCTTGACAATCCACATACGATTGAAGTTTCTATGAAGGATATCACAGTCCGCATCAGCAACGATGCGGATCCTGTTCTGCTCACCAGGACTTTTCGCATGCTTCAGGAGTTTTCATGTTAGGTGATATTTCCGGACTTGAGAAGATCTACATTGTCTGTGGCTACACGGATATGAGGAAATCTATTGACGGACTCTGCACCGTTATCGAAGACCAGCTTAAGATGGATCCGTCGTCCAGTGCTCTCTTCCTTTTCTGTGGAAGAAGACGGGATAGGATCAAAGCCTTGTTCCGCGAACCGGATGGCTTCGTTCTGATCTATAAGCGATTGTCTGTCCGCGGCGGTTATCAATGGCCCAGAAAGCAGTCAGAGGTCCGGAATCTTTCCTGGCGGGAGTTTGACTGGCTGATGTCCGGGATTGATATTGACCAGCCCAAAGCCCTCAAAGCAGAATAAAAAGCTCGTGGATCCTGGCAGAAATCCTACATGGAAAAATCTGGAAATTCCTTGTAAATCCGGCATTTTTCAGGCGTTGTTTTCCTTTAGTAAAAATCCCATTTCTGGTATAATAAAGGAATCAAATCCGAGGAGAGAAACGATGGCTTCCAGTGCAAAAGATATCCAGCTTCGAGAGCTGAAAGATACCGTATCACAACTGAAAACAATGATAGCGGAGCAGACGGAACTGATCAAAGCTCTCCGTCTTATTATTGACGAAAAAACCAGTCATGAGAAAGCTCTTCAGGAACAGGTAGATTATCTGACAAAAAAACTCTTTGGTCCCTCCAGCGAGAGAAGATCTGATGATATTCCGGGACAGCAGAATCTCTTCGATGAAGCAGAAGTGGAACAGGATCCATCCCTGTTGGAAGGCGAAACGGTAATCTGGGAGCATACCCGTAAAAAGAAGGCAGCACATGAGGAACTCTTCAAAGGCCTGAAAGTTGAAAAAGTAGTGGTCCCACTTCCGGAAGAGGATCAGATCTGTCCGGTATGTGGTACGCAGATGGTCCTGATCGGCGAGGAATATGTCCGCCGGGAACTGAAATTCATTCCTGCCACCTGTAAAGTGATCGAATACTACAGCCAGAGCTATGGATGCCCCTCCTGCAAGGAAGGACTCGGCGATACAGAAAAGCCTGTGATCGTAAAGTCTCAGGTTCCGCCGGCTCTGCTTGGAAAAGGACCTGCATCAGCATCTGCAGCTGCATGGACTATGTACCAGAAGTATGCCAACGGGCTTCCACTTTACCGGCAGGAAAAGGACTGGAAGCAGTATGGGGTGCAGATCAGCCGGACGACCCTTGCAAACTGGATCATCTACTGTTCAAAGAACTATTTTCAGCCAATGTACGATTACTTTCATCGGGAGCTGCTGAAACGTAGTAAACGGTAGAATACGAGTACCTTTTTATTCACTTCAAGTTATGCCATAAT
>NZ_QTVL01000004.1:0-272679 GCF_003460565.1 Blautia sp. AF32-4BH
CTCCTCCGGGTTTTAACGGGATTTTTCCTTCTGACCTTCTATGTAAGCAAGTATCTGTTCACGGCTTCGGTCACTAACCGTTACAGCACAATAAGACGGATTTCACAAATGTTCTCCCCACAACTCTTTCCTTGACGCCGGATAGGAAAAACCATTTTTATTAATTGTAAACATATCTTTCTCCATAAAAGTATTTTACCATATCCATAATAATATATCAAACATTTGTTCTGTTTTATATTAAAAAAATTGCGCGTCTAACTCATCACTAAAGTAACGAGAATGCGACGCGCAGTTTTCAAATTCATAGCGACAGATTAAAACTCGTACTGTGGGTTTCCGGAAAAGTCTGCGATTACACCGTGTGCATTGTCCAGATAGAACACCTCGAAAATCGGGTTGTCAGCGGTCTGGTACTGGCCTTTTACGATCGGGTTCTGCATGCACACTTCTTTTACAGCCATGTTATTTTCAAACACTGCGGTTCCGTGCAGACGGATCCATGCGTAGGACGGGCTGGAAACAGAGATTTCGATTTCCGGATTCTCCTGCATATCTTTGTAAACATCTTTTGTGTTGTTGGTGCAGAACCACAGTTTTCCGTCAACCTCTCCTGCAAACATGAACGGGCGGCATTTTGCCTTTCCGTCACGACCTACCGTTGCCAGATACTGTACCGGATTCTCATTTAAAAATTCTACTGCTTTGCTCATTTTACTTTCCTCCATTTTGTTTTTTTGAATTGTTTTTTTCTTTCGATGGCTTTATAATAAGTCCATAGAGTTCTTTCGTAAAGTAAGCACAATATTGTGGTGTAGTTACCCAAAAGATACTATTGTGTAAAATCAGACGTTTCCGCCATCTTTCAAATCATTATTTTCTTCAAAAAGGAGGTCTTCTCTTATGTCATCCGCAGAAAAAACACCCGTTTCTCTTGCTGATCTTCCGCCCTGCCCGGTGGAAACTACGCTGACTCTGATCAGTGATAAATGGAAAGTTCTGATCTTGCGCGATCTGCTGCTCCACGGCACCATGCGGTTCGGCGAGCTGAAAAAGTCCATCGGTCACGTCTCTCAAAAAGTTTTAACTTCCCAGCTCCGCCAGATGGAACAGAGCGGTCTGGTCAACCGTAAAGTTTACGCCGAGGTACCGCCGCGTGTCGAATATTCCCTGACGGAACTCGGCTTCAGCCTCCACCCGATCATGGATGCGATGTGGGACTGGGGCGAAGTGTATAAGAAAAAGCTGGCGCAGGAAGAAGACGCTGCTGCAAATGCATGAACGAAAAAAGTCTGTTGAGAAACAGCCCATTTCGGTTTTTCTCAACAGACTTTTCTTCTCTTCTATCTTCCTTTCAGCACAATCGTCTTCCAGCTTCCGATCGTTCCGTCATACGTTCCCTGCCATACCGGATAGCGCTCGATCGGCAGTTTGACTTCAACGGTCTCCCGGCTAAAGTTCTGGACAAACACGTACCTGGTTCCGTCCTTCTGCTTACGCATCGTGACTTCCACACCTTCCGGAACTTCTTCCACGATCCGCTCCACACCGGCCTCTTCTGCCAGTTTCCGGCAGACTTCATCGTACAGTCCCTGTTCAAAGTCCGCACAAACGGCATACGCTTTTCCCTTTCCGTACACATTCCGGGTCATCGCCGGCATGCCGTCATAGAAATCTTTTCCGTATGTCATCAGCACTTCCGCCGTCGATGGCTGTACCAGCTCGCAGAGATGACTGCAGCGGTATGCCCGTTCCAGATGCAGCGGATTTTCCGGCTCCGGAATTCCTTCGTTCCATTCGCCATCGTATAAGCCGTCAATCTCCATACTCCGGAATCCCATCACATCCATCAGGTCATGCGGCGTTCCGCCTAAGTAACAGAGATCCGTCTCATCCACAATGCCGGACCAGTAAGTCAGCAGAAAAATTCCGCCGTTTTTCACAAAGTTCCGAACCTTCTCTGTCCATCCTTCCCGCAGCAGATAAACCATCGGCGCTGCCACAACACGGTATCCGTCGAGACTCCTCGTCTCGTCAATCAGATCCACATTGATGCCCAGTTTCCGGAATGCCTGATATGGCTTTTCCACGGTTTCTTTATAAAAAACACCTGCATTCCGCGGACCCGCCGCATCTTCCACCGCCCAGCGGTTTTCGACATCATAAATCACGGCTGCTTCCGCCGGGTTCTGCGAACCGTTCACTTCCTGCAGTTTCTCCAAAGCTACGCCGACTTTCGCCACTTCACGGAATACCCTAGTATCCGATACGCCATAATGGTCGATCACGGCCCCATGGAATTTTTCGGATGCACCGCGGCTCTGCCTCATCTGGAAATACAGCACACTATCCGACCCATGCGCAACTGCCTGCAGTGACGCGGCCTGCAGCATGCCCGGTTTTTTCAGCTTGCTGACGGACTGCCAGTTCGTTGCGGAAGGACAGCTCTCCATCAGATAAAACGGCTTTTTCTGAATGCTCCGCATAATGTCATGCTGCATACCTGTATCCATCGCTGTTACCGTCTCCGCCTCTTTATGCCAGGTCGGATAATTGTCCCAGGATACAAAGTCAATCACATCGGCAAACTTGTAGTAGTTCAGTCCGGTAAAGTTATACATCATATTGATGGTAGACGGCTGTTCTGCCCCAGCGTCCCGCAGCGCTTTGATTTCCCATTTTACAAAATCCGCGGTCTGATCCGTCACAAACCGTTTCCAGTCCAGATTCAGTCCGTGCAGCGAAGAATCTCCTTTCGGAGACGGGCTCTCCACCTGGTCAAAACTCTGGTAAGTATGACTCCAGAACCCGGTATTCCAGGCACGGTTCAGCCGTTCCAGTGTGCCGTATTTTTTCTTCACCCAGCCGCGGAATGCCTCCTGGCACAGCGGGCAGTGGCACTCTCCGCCGTATTCATTCGAAATATGCCATGCAATCACGCCAGGGTGGTCTTTGAACATTTCCGCCAGCTTCGTATTGATGATTCTCGTTTTTTCCCGGTAAACCGGTGAGGTATAGCAGTGATTATGGCGCTCCCCGTACAGATTCCGTTCTCTCGCTGCATTGACACGGAGCACCTCCGGGTATTTTTCCGTCATCCAGCGCGGTCTTGCCGCCGTCGGCGTGGAAAGCATGACCACAATTTCGTTTTCATACAGGCGGTCAATCACCTCTTTTAACCATTCCAGACGGAAAACTCCTTCCTCCGGCTCTAAAAATGCCCAGGAAAACATGCCAAGCGAAACCTCGTTGATTCTGGCTTTCTTGAAATACGCCAGATCCTGTTCCAGAATCTCCGGGTAATCCAGCCACTGTTCCGGGTTATAATCGCCCCCGTGCAGGAGCTTTCCAAAATTTACTTCTTTCTCCATCTGCTTTTGTCTCCTTTTCTTTCGCAGACAGCCCATCCTGTCCACGGACAGAATGGGCTGAACGCATCAGATTCCCATAAACGTAAAGGTAAACTCCAGTTTTTTATCAATCGGAATCAGGTACTCCGGATGGGTCTGTGCACCCCAGCTGTCGTCTCCGCCAACACCCATCTGCTGTTTTGCCACGCGCACAACGGTGTAATGTACCTGCGGCAGTTCATACGGATGCATCGCATTTTCCAGCTCGTGCGGTGTGTACGGCAGTGCGGAAAATTCCATCTTGTCGCCGCTGAACATCATACCGCGGCCCTTGCGGTTCGTCACGGTTGCCCAGCGTACACCAACCTTGTTGCCGCACTCCTGCGGAACGAGATATTTCGCCATATTATCTTCGACTTTATTCTTATAAACACCGAGCTTTGCTCCGGCACAGCGGTCCACATACGTCTCCTCCGGTCCCATGCCGTACCAGGTAACGTTGTCATAATCGGCATCCAGTTTGAACATCATGCCGAATTCCGGCATATCGCCGAGCTCTTTCACCGGATCATACGTCAGCGTCGTCTGAATGCTTCCATCGCCGAAGACACGGTAGGTCAGACGGCACTCGCTCGCCGGTGTGGTCGGCATTACATAGCGGTAGCTGACTTCTGCGCAGTCCTCGTGTACTTCGATTTCCGGCGCATACAGTCCCGGATAATGGCTGCCGTTCGGATATTTGTGGGACAGATACATTGAAGCAATCTTCCACTGGCTGTAACGCATCGGCATCAGGCTTCCGCAGTCATTGTCGATCGGCGCACGCCAGAAGTTCGGTTTCGGAATCATTTTGATCATCTCAACGCCGCCGTAACGGTACGATACGAGTCCGCCGTTCAGATCGGAGAACATCACATCAAAATTTTCGCCGCGCACACCAAAATCATGGTTGGAACGGATCACTTCAAATTTCGCCGGTTTTTCTGCTTTCGCCGGTGCTTCCACTTCATAAACACCCTGTCCGAATGCAACTTCATGGCCGCGCTTGCCCCATATGGTATCTTCTTTCAGGCGGAAGGAAACGGTCACCGCATACTCGCCCGGAAGGGTCTGTACGGCAATCGGAAGCTCCACTGTTTTTTCGGAAAGCGGCTCCACGGAAATTTCCATCGGCACTTCTTTCAGTTTCTTTCCTTCTTTTTCGAGAATTACCACGCAGTCAAACGCATCGGTATTCACAAACAGGTTCTTATTTTTTACAACTGCTTTGTCTTTCTGTACATCCACAGCAATGTTCTGATAGCAGAATTTTACTTCCTGCATCTTCGGGGAAGCATCGCGCTCGCCGCCGTATACAATACCATTTCCGCTGAAATTGTAATCGCATGGATGATCATCAAAGTCTCCGCCGTACGCCTGGAACTCTTTTCCGTAGCGGTCTTTTTTGTAGATTGACTGGTCGATATAATCCCAGATAAAGCCGCCCTGGAACAGCGGTTCTTCCTCGGCAAGATCCATATATTTCTTCATGGCGCCGCAGGAATTTCCCATCGCATGTGCATACTCACAGCAGACATACGGTTTTCTTCTGTCTTTCGACAAGAATTCACGGATTTCATTGACGGTGGTGTACATCCGGCTTTCCATATCGCTGGTGTCGTTGTATCTGCGGTCGTCATTAACTCCTTCATAATGAACGAGACGGGTCGGGTCCATTTTCCGGTATAACTGGGACATTTCAAAAATAACTTTTCCGCCAAACGATTCATTTCCGCAGGACCAGATCAGAATCGCCGGATGGTTTTTGTCTCTCTGATACATCGAATTGACACGGTCGAGCATACAGTCCATCCACTCCGGGCGGTCGCATGGTACAACACCGGAGAAATCTCCGCTTCGTACCGCATCCGTATCTCTCGTTCCATGGGACTCCATGTTGCACTCCGCGATCATGTAAAGACCGTATTCATCGCACAGATCATAAATGCCGACCGCATCCGGGTAATGGCAGGTACGGATTGCATTGATGTTGTTCTGTTTCATCGTCGTCAGGTCTTTGATCAGCTCTTCTCTCGAAACGACACGGCCGGATACGGAGCTGAACTCGTGGCGGTTGACGCCTTTAAAGACAACCCGCTTTCCATTCAGCATCATGATGTGGTCTTTCATCTCAAAGCGGCGGAATCCGACTCTCTGCGGAATCAGTTCCTGCACCGTTCCATCCTCTGCGGTGACTTCCAGCAGAAGATCATACAGCACCGGTGTCTCTGCGGACCACAGTTCCGGGTGATCGACTTTCAGAACAAACTGTGTTTCCCCATCCAGCACACCTTCGGTGCTCTGCAGTGCCGTTCCGTCTTTTAACAGGGTAATTTTTACCTTTCCTGTTCCGATCATTTTCGTATCAATGACCAGATCTGCCTTCGTAAACGTATCATCCAGCAGCGTCTGTACTTTCAGATCCGAAACGTGAACCTCCGGAATCGTGTACAGATACACATCACGGTAAATACCGGAGAAACGGAAGAAATCCTGATCCTCGCACCAGCTTCCGCTCGTCCATTTGAAAACCTGCGCAGCCAGTTTATTTTCGCCCTCTTTCAGATACGGGGTCAGTTCAAACTCGGACGGAGTAAACGTATCCTCGCTGTAGCCAAGGAACGTTCCGTTCAGCCATACGGCAATACCGCTCTCTGCTCCCTGGAAGGAAACAAAAAGCCGTTTTCCTTTCATCTGCTCCGGCACTTCAAAATATTTCACATAGGAAGCCGTCGGATTGAACCGCTCCGGAATCTCGCCCGGCTGGATCTCTTCTCTTCCTTCCCATGGGTACTGCACATTGGCATACTGCGGTGCGTCATATCCCTCCATCTGGATATGTGCCGGCACGCGGATATCGTCCCATTTTGTGCAGTCATACTCCGGTGTCTCGAATCCCGGAATCGTGCTCTCGTAGTTCTTTGCGTAATGGAATTTCCACAGTCCGTTCAGACTGTGACGGAAGTTTTCCACATGCTGCTCCATTTCTTCCACCGATCCATAATATCTGTGATCGGAATGCGCCGCCACCCGGTTTTCTCCATAGTACGTCGGGTCCTTCACTTTTTCATACTGAAATACACCCATTTTTATTTTCCTCCTTCTGGAATTTTGTTCTTTTTGATCTTTTGAAAAAAAGGTGGATATTCATCCAAATATCCACCTTTTCTGTTCGATTCTTTTTCTTATTTTACGGCACCTGTGATACCTTCTGTGAAGCTCTTCTGGAAGCAGAAGAAAATAATTGCTGTCGGGATCGTACAGATAAATACGCCGAGCATCAGCACACCATAATCTACAGTGTAGCCGCCGAGCAGGTTCGCTACCAGCATCGGCATGGTGATGGATTCATTG
Organism: Blautia sp. AF32-4BH; assembly: GCF_003460565.1. Lineage (NCBI taxonomy): Bacteria > Bacillati > Bacillota > Clostridia > Lachnospirales > Lachnospiraceae > Blautia > Blautia sp. AF32-4BH. The sequence continues at coordinate 6,744 of NZ_QTVL01000004.1, forward strand.
TTCTGTAAGATAACCTTCGGCCACAGGTAGTTGTTCCATGCGTTCATAAAGGTGATGATTGTTGCTGCCGCATACGTCGATTTCATGGTCGGCATATACATACGAAAGAAAATTCCTGTCTCGCTTAAGCCATCGAGTCTTGCCGCTTCGATGATATCGTGCGGGAAGGAACGGGAAGCCTGGCGGAACATCATGATCATGAACGGTGTTGAAATCGAAGGAAGCATGAAAGCTGCCATCGTGTTGACCATCTTTAGCTGGGAAAACATACGGAACATTGGGATCATGATGGCTGCGAACGGAATCATCATCGCAGTCAGAAGTACGGTAAATACCGCATCTTTTGCTTTATCATGATAGATCTCAAATCCATAACCGGCGATCGAGCAGACCAGAAGACAGAGAATGGTCAGCACCGTCGCATTCCGGAAGGAGTTGCACAGTGCAAGGCGCAGGTTCTGCTGCGCAATCAGCGCTTTAAAGTTGTCAATCAGATACGTACCCGGAATCAGTTTTCCGGCAATGACATCAATACTTCTGTTTGTAGACGCGCAGAACATATAGTACAGCGGAAAAACAGAAAGGATCGACGCTACCGTTAAAATCAGATACATGAAAAATTTCTTTGCTTTTCCCATTATCGCTCGTCACCTACTTTCATCTGAAGCAGTGCCAGAATGGCTACCATGATCAGGATCAGGATGGACATTGCTGCCGCATAGCCAAAGTTCGGGCTCTGTACAAAGGACATATTGTAAATATAATGAGACATGGTCATGGTTGATTTTCCAGGACCTCCGTTTGTCAGGTTCAGGGACTCATCGAACAGCTGCAGAGTACCGTTGGTAGAAGTAATTGTGGTCAGCAGAATCATCGGTTTTAACAGTGGAACGGTGATCTTGAAGAAAGTCTGCAGCGGGCTTGCGCCGTCGATTTTGGCTGCTTCGTAGATCGAATATTCAATGTTCTGCATACCGGAGAGATAGAAGACCATGTTGTATCCGGTCCATCTCCAGATCAGGGCGATGATGATAACCGCACGGGCTGTCCACGCATTGGAGAACCACATGATCGGGTTCATGCCGAGGCCGCGGAGAACGGTGTTGATAAAACCGTCATTTGCAAACAGGGAACGGAAGATCATCGCGTAAGATACGAGAGATGTTGCGCACGGCAGGAAAATGCAGGTACGGAACAGTCCCTTAAAACGCAGATCTTTGTTGTTCAGCATGGAAGCAAACATCAGGCCGAGGATCAGCATGATCGGCACCTGAATAATCAGATAAAAGAAGGTGTTGCTTAAGGTCTGTTTAAAGGTCGGGTCTTTTAAAATACGGGCATAGTTTGCAAATCCGTTGAATTTTAGGTTGATGCCCATACCTGTCTGTAAAGACAGGATGAATGCCTGAATCATCGGATAAAAGCTCATCCATGCGATCAGGATCGTTGCCGGCATCAGGAAAGCCCAGCCGGTAAGATTCTGTTTTCTTTCCAAGTTCATTCCTTTTTTCTTCTGACTGCTCATGGAATCTTCCTTTCTTTTTTTACCTGGCGTGTGTTTGAAAAAATCTTTTTGCAGACAACATTTCATGTTCTCCTGCAGAAATCATTTTTCAAACACACACCGCATAGATACAGAACGGGCCTGCTTCTGTCTGTCCAGGAAGCAGACCCGTTTCTTATCGTCCTACTTTTTTATGTATTGCAGGATATCAGCCACCCATGTTGAACTCTACAGTTTCCTGTGCGGTCTGAAGTTCGCTGTCCATATCTGCTCCTGTCTGGATGATATTGGAAAGTGCGGTTCCGACAGCATCACGTGCATCGTAGTAGAATGCTCCAGTGATGTTGGATGGAGTCTTGGTTGCGAAATCAACGATCTTTGCGTAAACCGGGTCATCGCTGAAGAATGCAACTGGCTGTGCATATGCTTCGGAATCTCCTGCCGGTGCCCAGGTTGCCAGAGCGCCTTTTGCGATGATATCATCGTAAAGAGCTGTGCTGCCTGCGAAGGTAGATTTCATAAAGTCAATGGCAAGATCCTGTTTTTTGCAGTTGGAAGAAATTGCCCAGGAAGAACCACCGTTGTTGGAGTAGTTGGTTGCTCCGTCAACGCCGTCCAGTTTCGGCATATTGGTGATTGCCCATTTGCCGGACTGATCTTCATTTGCTGTGATGGAAGCCATGATCCAGCATCCGTTGATAACGCCTGCTGTAGTTCCGTTGTTGATGGATGCGATGTACTGATCCCAGTCAGTAACCTCTACAAGAGTGCCATCTTTTACCATCTGGCTGTAAATCTCAAGGATTGGTTTCAGTGCTTTGTTGTCTACGATGTTGACAGATCCATCTTCGTTGAAAAGGGACTCACCGCAGGACTGCAGCATTTCCATAACAAGGTCCGGAGATCCGGCCTGAGATGTCAGGATCGGCTGGCCTGTTTTCTCTTTGACAACTTTTGCTTTCTCCATAAAGTCATTCCAGGTGATATCTGTGAAATCATCTACGGTGAAGCCTGCCTGCTCCAGCATATCAGTACGCAGGCACTCGATAACGGCACCATTGTCGAACGGAATTCCGTAGTTCTTCCCATCCAGAGTAGAGTAAGCAACTTTTGCGGATGAGAATTCGCTGAAATCAATTCCGGAATCGGTCAGATCGGTGAAGATGTCCGGATAGTTGGTTGCATATTTCTGGAAGGAGTTATCCTGCATCAGGAAGATATCCGGCAGAGTGCTTAAGTCTCCTGCGGAAACTGCTGTGGTCAGACGGGTTTCAATGTCGTCGGACTGTACTTCGCTGACTTCTACTTTGAATCCTTCGTGATCCTGTGCATAAATTTCAGCTGCTTTCTTGATCGCGTAAACGTTGAAGTTCGGGTCCCAGGTCCATACGGTTAAGGTGTTGTCATCATCAGAACTGCCCTCTACTACGTCGCTGCTCTCTGATTTTGCAGTGGTTTCACTTGCTGCTGATGCATCGTTTCCGCCGTTGCTGGAACTTGTTGTAGTTCCTCCGCTGGAACCACATGCAGCCAGTCCAAATACCATTGCTGATGCCATTACGATTGATACAATTTTTCTTTTCATATTGCACATCCTCCTTAAGATGTTATTTTACAACCGGAACCTCCGCACTTTTTACAGCGCAGAAATTTTTTGGTTGTTTTGTACATTTTTTATGTTTTTATTCCCTCAACATGTACAAAGTATAACATATTTTCCCGTCGTTTGTGCGCATTTTTAACTCTATACTATGCATTTTCAACCATTTATATGCATTTTGACGGACATCACCATCCTTCCTGTGTTTTTATATCAAAATTCAACAATTTTCGTTCATAATGTTCCGGTGCACTTCGCCACTGCTGTGGAGATACACCAAGAATCCGGCGGAAATTACGGTTAAATGTAGAAATTGTTGTGAATCCGCTTCGCATTGCAATCTCATTTACAGAAATATTTGTTTTCCGCAGTTCCTTACATGCCGCCCGGATCCGGACCCAGTTAATGTACTCAACCGGCGTCATCCGCATGGATTCCTGAAAAATACGGCGCAGATGTGTTTCGCTGATATGACATACCTCTGCCAGCTCCTCAATTCGAAGAATCTCTTTATAATTTTCTCCAATATAATCCAGCGCAGGCAGAATCAGAGCGATACTGGCATCATCTACAATAGAATTCTTTTCCTGCTCCTCGTCCCTTTCATTCCATCTGGCAATCTGCATCAGAAGCGCTCTGGTCAGTCCTTTCACTTCCTCGAGATAAAATTCCCGTTTTTCACCCATGCATTTAATGATCAGTTTGATCATCTCCGCGACCTCCGGCCTTTCCTCATTTTTCACAAAATGGGCCTTCTGGTTAATACGCGCAATCAGCTTTTGTGCCATGCGCATATTGCCCTTATACAGCTCTGTAATAAATCCTTCCACATCCACAAACACCCATGCCCAGGAACATACACTGTTTTCTTTTGAGTTTGTTGTATGCGGAAAGTTTTTCGGCACCACCGTAAACATACCGCCATGATACGGCAGTTCCTCATCTTCCAAAACAATCGTTCCCTCACCGTAATAGCAGAAACCGATCTCCATCAGGTTATGAAAATGCAGATAATCAATCTGGTACCCATAATTCTGCAACCATTTTTCTCCCTGCAGCACCAGCACCGGGCATTTTTCCGGCACTTCGTAATAGCGGTATTCCATTCTGGGCTTTTTCTTTCTGCTCATATCCGTACCTGCTTATTCTACTTTTTTCTGAATCATCGCCAGAAACACGAGCGGTTCTTCCCCTGCGCAGGAAACCGCATGGCCGCTGCCGTCCTCGCAGAACGTCGTCATGCCCGCCTGCACCGGGTAGGTTTTGTCGTTATCCTGATACATACCCGCACCGGACAGGATGTGATACGCTTCTGTCTCCCCATGATGCTCATGATACGGAAGCTCATCACCCGGTAAAATCGTTACTTTTGCAAAGAGTGTCACCTTTCCGGAAAGGCGTTCGCCCTCCAGCAATTTTTCTGTTGTGTGTCTGTCTGCCATTGTTCATGTCCTCGTTTTCGTAATCTTTTTTTGTTTTCCCTGTCTCCATCCTACACCAAATAGCGTAAGATTCGATCTTCTCTGTGTTTTTATTATATTCTCTGCTTCACCGGAAGACAATGAGATTCACCAAAAACGAGCAACTTTTTTCCGTCAGCCTACAATCTTTCCTCTGTCAATCTCCACCGTCGTATCGCACAGTGCTGCAATGTCTTCCCGGTTGTGGCTGGCAAGAAGAATGGTTTTTCCTTCGTCTTTCAGTTTCAAAAACAGCTGCCGCATCTCCTGCACGCCCTGGTTGTCGAGACCGTTCATCGGTTCATCCAGAATCAGAAGGGAAGGTTCCTCCATAATCGCCTGTGCAATACCGAGACGCTGGCGCATGCCGAGCGAATACTTGCCGACATGCTTTTTCGCTTCCGGATCCAGTCCGACTTTTCGGATGGCCGCATCGATCTCCTTTTTTCCGATCTTCCTGCGGATGCCGGCGAGAAACTGCAGATTCTGTCTGGCACTGTAGCCCGGAAGAAAGCCCGGTGTCTCGATGATGGCGCCAATACTCTCCGGCGCTTCGATCTCTTTCCCAATCTGTTTTCCATCCACAAAAACCGCTCCATCGTCCACCCGGAGAAATCCGCAGATGCATTTGAACAGTACCGTCTTCCCACTTCCGTTTCTTCCGATCATTCCGTGAATTTTTCCTTTTTCGAAGCTCAGGCTGATCCCGTCCAACGCCGCGTAGCTGCCAAACTTTTTTGTCACGTTTTCTATTCTTATCTTTTCTTCCATTCTTTCAGATTTCCTCCACAAAGTTCAGATCCTTTTTCCGGATCCCGAGATACGAAAGGATCGTGCATGCGCCGATGACAATCGCAAAGACACTGTAAACATATGCCATCGACGGCCCGTTTCCATATCCCTGCCACTTGTAGCTCGCAATATTCATCCAAAGCGGCGGCGCGCAGTAATAGCCGATTGTGATGCTGGAAAATTTGCTGAGCAGAAGCGCAGTGAGTGCGATGCCGCAGTTGATGACGATTCCAAATCCCCTGTGTACCAGAAAATTTCCGGCATAACTCACAACGCCTGTCATAACCGACAGGCACCAGATCGCAAGCATTGTGAGTCCCATTGCCTCCTGCGGCGAAAATCTCGAAAGGATCAGATAATCCAACGGTTCCTGGTCAAAGGTATATGCCGCATTCGTCTGAGCCAGCGTACTGATCACCTTCCCCCATCCGGTTTCCCACCCTACATTCGGAAACACAAGCAGTACCGGAATCATACTTAAGCATATGGTGTAAAAAAAGGAAACAACCACAATGTACAGCATGTTTCCCCAAAACCAGCTTTTCCGCCCGGCCCGCAAAATCTGCCACCCGCTGTTCGGTTCCAGAAACGGAGCATCACAGAAAAGCAGCAGAGCCCCAAGAACAATGATAATCTGGTCTCCATTATATCTGGTCATAAACGGCAGCATCCAAAAAGTCACATCAACTCCGGTCTGCTCGCAGAAGCCTCGAATACCCACCGTCATTACATGAAAAAGGATCGCAATCCACAACAGCGCAACATAAAACCGTGGTGTTGTGAATGTTTTCCGCAAACGTATCTGACATACCCGAAGGCTCATCCGTATTCTATCCATTCTGCGCCCTCCTCTTTACCACTCGCACGAAAATTACACCTTCCATTCCTGTCAGAATAAGGAAATAACCAGCTATCACAAAAAAATCCTTAAAATTCCGGATACTTCCCCCATGGAGCTGGTACCATCTCATCTGGCCCGGCAGCTGCAGCGCTTCTGCTACAAGCTGGCTTGCATAATAAAAAAGAGCCGGTGTGCTGACCAGCACAAACAGATTTTTTATTTTTCCCGATATCATAAGCGCAAAAACTGCCATAAATGCATACTTGACAGCCTCAACTCCAAATCTTGCGGCAAGGTAAAACGGCAGAACGAGTCCATTTCCATAGCTTAAACTGCCTGTTAATGTTTCAAGCTCTTCTTTTTTTATCCACGGTATTTTTAATGCCAAAACGCCATAAACAACTGCCATTCCCAGAAAAATACTGATCACAGAACCGAAAAAGGCAACCACCAGATGCGACCAGCAATATGCTGTTCTCCCTATGCGTGTCTCAATGCATCTAAGATAGCCATTTCTGCTGTCTTCCCAATAGCTCAGCGCAAACGGCAGCACAGCCAGCACAGAAAACACTTCAAAAAATGCCCCCACACCATGACTGCTGACAACCAGGTAATATACCGATGCATTCCACCGGCTCTGCATTGCTTCCTGACTGATGTTTAACACGGTAACCAGCATCGCACCTGCGATGGCAAAATAAAATTTTCCTGATAAAAACATTCTTTTAAAATCCATTTTTATCATTCGAAAAAAATTCATGAAAGATCACCTTCTTGTCCTTCCGCAACAATCTCTTATCCTCTTCGTCTTTTAAAAAGATGTGACCCGCTTAGCCCGGAGTCACATCTTCCGCAAAACAATTTATTCTTTGAGTAACTCGTAAATCTCAGACAAACTCACCCTGCAATTTCCCGTCCATCCAGTGCATTGATGTAAACATACTGTTCGATCTCATCTTCTATAAATCGAAACTGCCACGCAGGAATCATATCACACATCCAATGCCCTGTTTCATTTCTTCCCGTTGTCATCGGGTAATAAATCAGTTTCATCTGATTCAGCGTAATCGGCTCTGCAATTGCCAAATCATACTTATTTCTCAGCGTTTCCAAAATAATATCTTTTTCCGCAAGAGATACCGGTTCCTTTTCCCGAATAGCATAGTGATTAACTGCTTGAAGATATTGAATTCCGCCCTCCGTTATAACAGCCTGTATTTTAGATGACGGAATATAAAGATCATCCTGCCGGTTAATTTCATTGCATAATACAGGAACCCCATTCAGATAACCCTGAAAAAACAACAGGAAACAATCATCTGCTTTTGACCACTCATATTTCTGAATCTTCTGAGGCTTTAGCAATTCTCCATTCTCGATTGCCTGTTCCATTAATTCCTGCTGTTTTTCCATCTGTTCATACGAAAAACTGTATTTACTGGTCAATTCAACTTTTTCCCAGTCTCCAATCCATCTAACAAACTCTTTTCCTTCCTCTATCAGCTTTTCTTCGTCTTCCAATGAAATTTCCTGCTCATTGTCTCTGACCAAAATCCCTTCACCATAGGCTGATGTAATATATTCAACAGGCAAATTATAATAAACTTTTTTTCCTTCTTCCGTTTCCACTCCTAATATATTGCTGACAGACACCGTTCCATTTTGATTTTTTAATTGTTCGCCAAGTATTCCCTCATACGAATAACAAACGTCCGGCTCTCCTGTGTCTCCTTTTCTTGTTTCCAATCCACTTTCCGGAATTTTCCCAAGTATTTTATTGAACACACTTTCTCCTTGAAATCCATCCACTTCTATCACACATTTTTCAAACTCATTCCATTTTTTGTCCGGCATGTCAACAATCGCATCAATTTTGGCCTGACTGCCAAGCTGAAAACGGATGTGCTCACCATTGCTTAATTCCTGATCATTTTCAGGTGTCACATTTGTTTCCGTTTCATCATTGCTGATAGAACTATTCCGTTCTTCTCCATTTTCCTGTTTTTCTACCTGCTGCAAATTTTCTGACTCATTTCCCATATTCTGACAACCTGTAAAGAACAGTAATATTACCATAATTCCCAATACTTTCTTTCCCATATATCCCCTCTTTTCAAAATTTCGTTCTTTCTCTTCTGTTACTCGAAGCATAGCGAAATTTTTCTCCATCGTCAACGGATCTGGGATATCATGCTCTATCTGGGATAATCAGTACAGATAGCAAAAAATAAAACTTTGTTCTTTGAAATCCGCATTCTTTTTGCTTCCTTCATACAAATAAAGTCTTTTTTATTACGTTTTATCTTATTTTATCGGAAATACTGCCTCTGCGCAAAACAAATCTCCTGTCTCATAATACTTTAACGCGCCACCTACCTTTTGCATCGTCCGTTTTACACTTTTGTGCCCAATCCCGTGGCTGCTTGTATCTTTCTTCGTCGTATTCAAACTTGAATTTTCATTTAAAACAGATTTTTCTATTTTGTTTTGAATCTCCAACCGAAGATATCCCATTTTTTCCTCTACAAAAATTATAATTTCTTTCTTCTCTGTAACTTTCCGCTCTGCTTCAATCGCATTATCCATGAGATTTCCAAACACAGAGCAAAATTCCAAATCATCAATTCCTTCCATTTTGCTCAGAATCGTACACTTCACATCTACTTTTTCACTTCTCGCAAGAGTAATTTTTGTATTAATCATAGAATCCACATAACTGTTTCCTGTCTGAATTAGTGTCTGCACATCTTCAATTTTCTGATTAATTTTTTCCCATACCTTTACCATTTCCGACTGCGGCATGGTCTCCATTGCCTCTTGCAGAGGTAAAAGATAATTTTTCAAATCATGTTTAAATTCTCGTAATTCTTCATTACTTCTCTTAATAATTTCCATACTTTCCTTTGAATATTTCTCTTTTTCTTTCATCAGTTCATATTCTAGCTTTGTTTGATTATCCTTGCTCATTTGCTGTACTATAAAGTACATAATCAGGCACATCAGCCAGATACAGCATACGCACAGCAAAATCCATTTCTGTTCCTGCATCTGCACACTTGGCAGATCTCTTACTACCAAAATAATAGTATTTCCCGCAATAATTGAGAAAACAAGGTTGCATCCCATGACAATCCATTGCCAGCTTATCAGATTCTCTCGTTCAAACAAAAGACTATTTAGTAATTTACCAACAAAAAAATAAGAAATTTTTGATAATAGCATGATCGCAATTCTTACTGTATCCTGATCTTGAATAAACGATGCAACACTTTCTTGAAGGATAAAACTGCCGCCGAAAAGGATCGCTGTGTTTACCATCATCAATACTGCTCTCGCAACTACCGCTGCAGTAACCTTTCTCAGAACACTTCCCTGTGTACCCACCATCAAATAGACAAAAAGCCAAATCAATGTGATCCACATTTCCCACCTGTCATATAACGCAGGATACTTTTCCAACGCAGGAAAGATTAGCCCAAATAGCACTGCAATTCCCCACAAAATTTTACCTTTTTTCCCTTTGGGTTTCTGCTGCATAAAATCCATGCAGAATTCCAACAAAAGTATGTTTTCCCAAACAGAAATTGCAAGTTCAAAAACCTTCCAAAATGTTGCACTCATTCCATCACCACTCCCATAATTTTCATTCGAACCTGATTCAGATAATTTCTGCTGACAGGAATGCTTTTCCCGTTCAATAGCAGAAGTTCTTTTTCGCGCAACCGATATACATAGTTCATGTTAACCAAATATCCTTTATGTGTCCTTACAAATTTATGCGCTTCTAGTTTTTTCTCCGCTTCTGACATTTTCATTCTTACACGAATCGCCTCATCCCTCGTATCTTTTTCCCGATAGAAAAGCAGATAGTTCTTCTCGCTCTCCACAAACCAGATATCACGCAATGCAAGTTTTACACTCTGACGCCCTGTCTGCAGTTCTATTTGGGGAACTTTCTTTCCTGCCTTTTTCTGCAGTTCCAGCAACTGCGGCTCCAGTTCCTCATCCAGATGTGCCTTGCGGATAAAAAAGAATGGATGATACACCAATGACTGAAACACCAGATCATCCTTATTCGATACAAACACAATACAACATTCTCTGTTCCACTTTTTCAGATACGATGCAACCTCAAATCCATTCACTTCCGGCATATCGATATCAATAAAAAAAACAGAAATCTCATCAAGATTTTTGATTCCTTCCAGCATCTCCTTCGCAGATACGTAGCACTCCATTTTCACTGCAATCTTATGTTTCTGACATAAACCTCGAATTCTGATTTCCAGTTTATTTAAAAACACTTTATCATCATCACATAAAATTAAATTCATTATTTTCCCCCGTGCTTCTTATCGAAGATTCTACTTCTCAATAGCATACCAAATTTTTTCTTTTCTCTCAAGTAACCTGGGATAACATGAATGATCTGGGACAAACATCAGATCATTCTGCTCTGAGAGCTTTTTTGCCTGACGGGAAAATGTAACGAGATTTTCCCTCGAAAAAAAACAACACCTGAACCGTTTTGCCAACTCAGGTGTTGTTACAATAAATTTATATCGCCCGCAAAGGCTGTTACGCAACTATATCCTCAAACTGCGAATTGTAAAGGTTTGCATAGAACCCATTCTTCGCAAGCAGTTCTTCATGGTTGCCCTGCTCGATGATATCTCCGTCCTTCATGACAAGAATCAGATCCGCATCACGAATCGTGGACAGCCGATGGGCAATGACAAAGCTTGTTCTACCCTTCATCAGGTTATCCATTGCTTTCTGGATCTCGATCTCTGTTCTGGTATCAACGGATGAGGTCGCCTCATCGAGAATCAGGATCTTATTGTCTGCAAGAATTGCTCTTGCGATCGTCAGAAGCTGTTTCTGTCCCTGGGATACATTGCTTGCATCCTCATTCAGCTCCATCTGGTAGCCGCCCGGCAGGGTCTGAATGAAATGGTGTGCCCGCGCAGCCTTCGCCGCTGCAATAACCTCCTCATCCGTGGCATCGAGCCGGCCGTAGCGGATATTTTCCATGATACTGCCCTTGAACAGCCACGTATCCTGCAGCACCATACCAAAGGCATCGCGAAGCTCTCTGCGGTTGAAATCCCTGATATTGTGGTCATCCAGAAGAATGGCTCCGCTGTTTACATCATAATAACGCATCAGCAGCTTAACCATCGTCGTTTTTCCTGCTCCGGTCGGGCCGACAATGGCAATTTTCTGACCCGGTTTTACCTTCGCGCAGAAATCATGAATGATGATCTGGTCCGGATTGTATCCGAACTGTACATGATCAAAGGTTACTGCTCCTGTTACTGTCTCAATGTCAGCCGGATTTTCCGTGGTCTGATCCTCTTCCTCTTCGTTCAAGAATTCAAAGACACGCTCGGATGCCGCCGACATCGACTGTACCATGTTGATCACCTGCGCAATCTGCTGGATTGGCTGGGTAAAGTTTTTTACATACTGGATGAATGCCTGGATATCACCGATTGTAACCACGTTTCGGATTGCCAGCAGACCTCCGGTCAGTGCCACACAGGCGTAACCCAAATTCCCGACAAACATCATAATCGGCTGCATCATGCCGGATAAAAACTGCGATTTCCATGCGGAATCATAGAGAATGCTGTTGGTTTTCTCGAACTCCTCAATGGTATCCTTTTCACGGTTAAATGCCTTAATTACAAGGTGGCCGCCGTAAACCTCCTCAACCTGTCCATTGATGTGACCCAGATATTCCTGCTGGTCACGGAAGAATTTCTGGGATTTTTTCGTCACCAGTCCGATCAGCCCCATAGAAATCGGCAGGATCACAAGTGCGATCAGCGTCATCAGCGGGGAGATACTCAGCATCATGATCAGAACGCCGACCAGTGTTGCCACGGATGTGATGATTGTGGTAATGCTCTGATTCAGTCCCTGACCCAGTGTGTCGACATCGTTGGTAATGCGTGAGAGCACTTCGCCATAGGTGCGACTCTCAAAATATTTCATCGGCATGCGGTTGATTTTCTCCGAGATTTCCTTCCGGAGACGATAGCATACCTTCTGGGTAACGCCGGTCATAATCCAGCCCTGGATGAAGCTGAACAGAGCGCTCATCAGATACAGGCCAAGGGTAAACAGCAGAATTTTTCCGATTTTTGTAAAGTCAATGCTGCCTGTCCCTCTGATTTTTTCCATCAGTCCCTCGGACAATGCCGTTGTTGCTTTTCCGAGGATTTTTGGTCCCGCAACGTTGAACACGGTCGAACATGCGGCACAGAGCATAACGACAAAAATCGCAATTTTATATTTTCCGATGTACTGTGCAAGCTGTTTGATCGATTTTTTCAGATTTTTCGGCTTCTCGCCCGGCTGCATACCGCGGCCCATGCCTCCCATCGGTCCTCTTTTGCGCGGCTGCTGATTTCTCTTGTCACTCATGGTCAGCCACCTCACTTTCTATTCCAAGCTCCTTTGCCGAGAGCTGGGATTTTGCAATCTCCTGATAAACCTTACAGTTCTTCAGCAGTTCTTCATGTGTTCCTTTTCCGACAACCTTTCCGTCATCGAGCACCAGAATCTGCTCCGCATGGAGAATTGTACTGATTCTCTGTGCCACGATGATCACAGTGCTGTCTTTGACATTCTCCGCCAGTGCTTTTCGAAGCGCCGCATCCGTTTTCAGGTCAAGTGCAGAAAAGCTGTCATCGAAAATAAAGATTTTCGGATCCTTTGCAATCGCACGCGCAATCGCCAGACGCTGTTTCTGTCCGCCGGACACATTTGTTCCGCCCTGGGAAATCGCGGTCTCATATTTATCATCTTTTGCTTCAATAAACTCTGTTGCCTGCGCAATCGCTGCTGCTTTTTCGATCTCGGCATCGGTTGCATTTTCTTTTCCGAAGCGCAGGTTCGATGCGATCGTTCCCGAGAACAGCACACCTTTCTGCGGTACAAAGCCAATCTCGTCTCGCAGATCCTTCATGGTAATGTTTCGGATATCTTTCCCATCCAGGGTAATCTCTCCGCCCGTCACATCGTAAAGACGCGGAATCAGGTTTACCAGCGTTGATTTTCCGCAGCCGGTACTGCCGATAATTGCCGTTGTCTTTCCCGGCTCCGCCACGAAATCAATGTCATGCAATACATCCTCTTCTGCTCCCGGATACCGGAAATTGACATGGCAAAAGCGAACAACACCATTGTGTACGTCTAATTTTTCCGGCGTTTCGGCATCCTGAATCGAAAGCTCTGTCCGGACAACCTCGTCGATACGGCCTGCGGCAACCGCAGCACGCGGCAGCATGATAGACATCATCGTCAGCATCAGGAAGGACATAACAATCATCATGGCATAGGTAATGAACGCTGTCATTGCGCCGACCTGCATCGTACCCTCATTGATTCTGTGTGCACCAAACCAGACAATTCCTACGGTCAGTACATTCATAATCATCATCATGCCGGGCATCATAAAGGTCATGACACGATTGGTAAACAGTGTCGTCCCGGTCAGCTCCCGGTTTGCCGTATCAAAGCGTTCTTCTTCTTTATCCTCTCTTCCGAATGCACGGATAACGGAAAGTCCGGTCAGGATCTCACGGGAGACCAGATTGATGTTATCTACCAGCTTCTGCATCTGTTTGAATTTCGGCATTGTAATAGATACAAGCAGCATGACATAGCTGATAATCACAATAATTGCCAGTACGATAATCCAGCCCATGCCGGCCCCTGTTTTTACCACCTTGACCACACCGCCAATACCAAGAATCGGCGCATACGCAATCATGCGCAGCAGCAGCACCGATACCATCTGGATCTGCTGGATGTCATTGGTACTTCGCGTAATCAGAGATGCGGTGGAGAATTGATCCATTTCCGCATTGGAAAACCCGACAACCTTTTTGAACACCTGATCTCTCAGATCACGACCGATTCCGGCAGCGACACGGGATGCAAACAGTCCGACAAAAACCGTTACCACACCCATCAGAAGTGCCATGCCGACCATCTTAAGACCCGCCGTCAGAAGATACGACTTCTGAATCCGGTCGATATCAAGTCCCGCCGCTTTATCTGCGGAAACCGCATAGGCAATTCCCATCGATTTTACCAGCGAGCTTCCCATCGTATCGAGCGTTTTTTCCATGCTATCGCGCATCGAAAGCACGTCATCCTTCTCCATCTGTCCACTCTCGAGCATAGACGCAAAAATCGGACGGACATCTACGCAGGTCACTTCCACCTTGTTTCCATCCTCATCTTCTTTTTCCTGCCGGAAGCTCTTCAGCTCCACATGCATCATCTCTCCGATCTGCCCTATCGTCATGTTTTCAAACACGGACGCATCCTGACCGGTCTGCTGTGCCATGAGCTGTTTGAAGGTGGTTTCCTCCATCGCACCCATCTGGTAATTCATAAGGAGTGCAACGGTCAGCGTTTCATCCGCTGTATCTAGTTCTTTTTCGGAAGCTTTGTTCCGCTCATAATAGCTGTTCTTTTTCGTATAAAGGCTCTCCCACAAGTCTGCCTCATCATCCGTCATGATGAACTTTGCTGTCTGAAATTCTTCCTCTTTGATCCTTTTGGGCGTAACGTGCTCAACACCGCTGTTCTGAATGCCCACATCAATAATATCGGATGTGTACGACGGGAGCGACAGGTCGCACCACGCCTGGACAAACAAAAGCATAAGAATCACAAGAATCGATTTCCAGTACGGGATCATGTTCTTGAAAATCTTACTCATTTTTTCCCCTTTCTGTCTTTTTTTGTGTACCAGCTTGCCGGCACACTAATTCTGTCGTTTTCGGGTGTCAATTTCTTTTTCTGCGATCTCATAGATACGATCCAGATAATCAACCAGCTGATCTATATCCTCTTCCTTTAACTGTGACATCACAGAGCAGCCAAAGTCCTGCATTCTGTCCCGTACCTCTTCCCCCTTTTTCCAGCCCTTCTCTGTCAGACTGATATACGTATTTCTGCGGTCTTTTTTGTCAACGCTCCGCTCTACATATCCTTTTTCTTCCAGTCCGCGCAGTGTGCGCGACACAGCCGGCGGAAGTGTTTTGGTCTTCGCCGCCAGCTCTGAGCTTGTAATTTTTCCGTTTTCTCCCATTTGCAAAATCGCACCCATAACGGAAAATTCGGAACTGCTGAGTCCCGGAATCAGGTCTGATACGTTCAGTTTTTTAAACTGGTGCACCGCACGAAACAGTTTTTCAAATGCATCCTTCATATTATCCCCCTCCTTTTTGTGCAAATACTTAACAGTGTTATTTATTTACGCGTGTTAAATAATAACACCGGCAAATTTCCATGTCAAGAAATTTGCCGGTGTTTATGTTTTTTTTAGAATTTACGCTACTCAAATAGAATTTGACAAACGCTGCCATTTTGTTTAGATTAGAAGCAAATACGAAAGGACATCTTCATTCCCATGCCAGGTTTTATTTTACATCTCACCGCAGCCCAAATGCTGTTAAAGCACCTCCCGTCCCACCCGGATTTTCCATATCCGATTTCATCGGTAAATGATTTTCTGATCGGAAATCTTCTGCCGGATGCGACGCAGCAGAAAGAATCCTCCCATTTCCGCGATCCGCTTTACCGCGAAAAAATGATGGTATTCCCGGATCTTACACGGTTTACAGCGAAATACCGTTCACTTCTGCCAGATTCGAGCGCACTGGGATATTATTTTCATCTTTATATTGACCGGAAATTTTTTAAGGATTTCATTCCTCAGATTGTGGAATTTTATAATGCGGATGGGGAAATTACAGATATGAGAGATGAGATTGCAACGGTTTATATCAAAAAATCGCGGACATCCATTCCTTTTTCCAGATATCTCACGGAGGAGTATTATTACGGGGACTATACACGAATGAATACATATCTTGTCAACCGCTATTGCATCCCGCTCGATCTCAATCCTAACGTCACGAACCCTGGAATCACAGAAATTCAATATGAGAACGTCCAACAGGTACTTGACCTCCTCCATCACTTCCTCTCCGTCCCGCCGGAAGCTGCGCAGGATCTGAAGGTCTTTCCGCTTGAAGAACTGCTTGCGGCACTGGAGCAATATGTAGAAGAGTTTTTGGCTGTGCCGAATAAGTATATTCCATAATTTTCCATTTAAAAAGGAGCAGAACCCACACCAGATTCCGCTCCTTTTTCAGAATGTAATTTTTTCGTTTCCTCTTACACTACATCTTGAACGATCCATTCTCTGTCATCCGTATCCATTTGTTTTTTTCTTCGATATTCCGTTGGTGTCCTCCCATAATATTTCTTAAATGTCTTGCAAAAATAATCCATATTTTCAAATCCCGTCTCGCCGGAAATTACAGTTATCTTTTTCTCCGTCGTGGCCAGAAGCTTTGCAGCCTCCTGCAGACGATACTTCACCAGATAATGCACCGGCGTATCGTGAAGATATCTTCGGAACAGATTCAATGCCGTACTCTTGCTCACCATAGCCTGCCCGGCAATATCCTCCAAGGTAAGATTCTGTCGGAAATTTTGATGAATATATTGCATCATCAGCTGTGTTCTTCCCTGTGAGGATGCCGTATTTTCTCTTTTTTTCTGCAGCACTTCCGAATCCATGTGCAAATAAAGCAAGTGCCACAATTCCTGCGTCAGAAATAAAGTAACCAGTTCCCGGTCTTTGTCTGATTCCTGCGCTTTGAGAATTTTCTGCATGAGCTCCAGTGCTTCTGCCTGCCATTTTATTTCCCTGCAAAAGACAATGCAGTCCACCTTACACGCCTGTATCGGTGCAATGTATTTTTTGTAAATCAGGCTGTCTGCCGAAGCGAGAAATGTCGGTTTCAGAACGAAATTTGGCACAATCGCATGGCCTTCAGAAAAATAGCGATGCAAAATCTTTGAGTTAATAAAAATGCCCGTTCCCTGTCCCAGTGAAAACTGCTTTTCGCCAACCCAGAAGGTTGCTGTTCCCTCCTGTACAAAAACAAACTCAAACTCCACATGCCAGTGCCATTCTACACAATGAAAATCAAACAACGCAAGATCGTCGTAATACAATTGAAACGGATATTCACTGTTTCCATGCTGTATCGTTTCCATCATGGTTTCATCCGTTTGGATCTTGCTATAAAATGTATTAAATTCCATCTTTCCCCGCCTCCGTTTTTCAGGCACGCCCCTCTCTATTTTACGATATTATACAATAAACAGACGATATATTCCAGTGAAAGCGACACTATTTTACGTTATTATACAAAAAGAATCGTTGTCGCTCCATGGAACACGGTGAACGGCAACGAAACGAACACTACGGCCGCAGCAGTTCTGCCATTTTAAAAAACGGAGTATATCATCATGAAAAAGAACTACCACAAAACCTTAATTGCCTGTTATCTTGGATTTATCACGCAGGCAATTTCTGCAAATTTTGCACCTTTACTATTTCTTACCTTTCACAGAACTTACCATATTTCTCTTGGAAAAATTGCGTTTATCTCGACAGTATTCTTTTTCACACAACTTCTTGTCGATTTGTTCTGTGCCAGATATGTCGATAAAATCGGTTATCGCAGGTGTGTCGTTGCTTCTGAAATTCTTTCCGCCTGCGGCCTGATTGGACTTGCCTTTCTGCCCAATATTCTGCCAAATGCCTATGCAGGAATTTTGCTCAGTGCCATGATCTATGCCGCCGGAAGCGGACTGATTGAGGTTCTTGTCAGCCCAATCGTAGAGGCTTGTCCGTTTGACAATAAGGACAGCGTTATGAGTCTGCTTCACTCCTTTTACTGCTGGGGGTCTGTAGGCGTCATCTTACTCTCCACTGCTTTTCTGGCAGTTTTTGGTATGGAACGCTGGCCGATCCTCGCATGTATCTGGGCTGTACTTCCACTGTACAATACGTTTAATTTCCTTTCCTGCCCGATTGAATCACTCACCGGAAGCGAAGAAGGACTTACCATTCGTCAGCTGTGCCGTCTTCCCATTTTCTGGATTTCCCTTGTTCTTATGGTCTGCGCCGGAGCAAGCGAGATTTCGATGGCGCAATGGGCTTCCGCTTATGCCGAGTCTGCATTAGGTCTCTCAAAAAGCATTGGAGACATTGCAGGACCGTGCCTGTTTGCTGTGATGATGGGCATCAGCAGAACCTTCTATGGTAAATACGGGGAAAAAATTGACTTAACAAAATTTATGATCGCATCCGGTACACTTTGCCTGATCTGTTATCTGGCTGCAGCTCTCGCACCATATCCTCTTTTAAATCTTACAGGCTGCGTTGTGTGTGGTTTCTCCGTAGGAATTATGTGGCCGGGAACCATCAGTATTTCATCCTCTAAAATTCCACTCGGCGGAACTGCACTGTTCGCACTTCTCGCCATGGCCGGAGATATGGGCGGTTCCATTGGCCCATTTGTTATTGGATTTGTCACACAAAACACCGGCGACGATCTGAAGGCAGGTATGCTGGCCGGCTGCATTTTCCCTGCTGTACTGATTTTGTCTGTTTTTCTGCTCCGACAAAGGAACGCAGAGCAAAAATAAGCACCGAAGAGATACTGTAACGTGTCTCAGACACAGGAGCCGGACAGTCCGACTCCTTTTTTTCATGTCTCTGCAATATTTCTCACAACTCCCGAAAACAGAATCGATCCGTCCTGCCCCGTGACAAGAAACAGGAATGGACGATCCAGTACAAAGTCGATTTCGTCGTCCGGTATTTCTGCTGCGGCTTCTGAAACGCCAAGTTCTGTATACGCTGCTCCGGTTACTCCGTTTTCGTCGATTTCAAGCATGGCGGCGTGGTCTGCTTTGCTCAGGTATAAATTCTCTTTGTCCCCTGTTAATGGGCTGAAATCTGCCAGATCTGCATCCAGCGCATCCGTTACACCTAGTGCGCGCACCGTTTCGATCAGGTCTGTTTTTTCCGATACTTTAAATTTAGGAACAGACAGGTTCACCATAGGGGAATACCAGTTATCACTGCTTTCATCCCGCCGTATAACCTTCATCAGATCCGGATCCGATACCAGTTCATTGACATCGGTATTTTCATCCGGAAGCAGGAAATACATGGAGCCGCTGTCCTGAAGGCTAAGGCTGACTGCACGGAAATGTTCGCCCTGGTAGACATCCATCCATTCCGTTTTCTTCATCATGTCCACAGTGGTATCTCCCGCAGCTCCGTGGAAGGTTTCCTTCTCTGTATTCACTTCCCAGAAATTTTCCCTCCACATCGCCTTATAATAGATGGTTGATACCAGTTCAAATACCGTTTCCGGGGCAATCGCCATATTTTCGGTGTATTCTTTTAAAAGCCCTCCGGTATTATCATCCGTCCAGGTCCGCAGGGCCTGATTCATCTCTTCCGATCCAGGAGTCCCACGGAAGGTCGATGCATAATACTGTTCCGCCAGCCGCTGCAGCGTTGTGTCATTGTATGTTTCCTCACCATCCAGCCACAGCGAATTTGCCAGCACACTTTTCAGCGCGGGCGTGTCTGCATAATTGCTTTCCCAGAGTGAAGAAACATTTTCCCGTAAGGTGTCCATGTCCTGCGCACCAAGCATATCCAGAATCTGCTGCCGCGTATTTCCATCCGAAGTTTCCGCCAGCATCGCAAACGCGATATACAGATTGATCGGCGAGCAGACGGTATTTTCATCCTCTGAAACCAGCATTTGTTTCATCAGGTTCTGATAATATGCATCTATTCCCGACTGCAGTTCTGCTGATTTTGCTGTCAACTCCCGGTACGAATCCCACCAGTCCCAGTGTGCATCGCTTTCCATGAATTTCTGTGCATCCATTGTCCGCTCCACAGATGCCGGATAAGCCGCCAGAACCGTCGTTACCCCCGACGGATAACGGACTGCAGAACCCTCCCGACCGTTTCTCCATGTCGCAACCCCCAGCACAGCTCCGCCGATGATCACCGCGCAGGCTGCGGCGGCCGTCCATTTTTTCCATACGCCTCTCCGCGGGTGGCGATCACTCCGTGCTTTTTCCACCATACCAGGCTCCAGATTTCCCAGCACTTCAAACAATTCTTCTTTCTTCATAATTCGAACCCCCTTTCCGTCAAGTGTGTATGCAATTTTCCACGGATCCGGTTTAATGAAACTGAAATATAATTTTCACTTCTTCCCAGCCGCTCCGCGATTTCACCGATACTGTCTACATACCAGTACCGCAGGACAAACATGCATCGTTTCTCCTCCGGCAGCTTCTGCAGAAACTGATTGATCTCCGCGATCAGTTCTTTCATCTCCCACTGCCGCTCAATATCATCTTTCCCCGAAACACATTCTTCCAGCTCGTCCAATACTGCATCCATCTGACTTCCTCCGCGTTTTTTGCGATGCATTTTTCGATACAGATCAAACGAAAGATTTCTCGTTATTTTTCCAAGAAATGTGGATAACAGAGACGGCCGGTGCGGCGGCATAGCGTTCCACGCGTGAAGCCAAGTGTCGTTGACACATTCTTCTGCATCCGCCGGATTCTGCAGAATATTCTGTGCAATGGACGTACAGTATGTACCATATTTCATCGCAGACTCGCTGATCGCTGTTTCGTTCCTGTCCCAGTACATTTGGACAATATGAGTATCCTCCATATGGAAATCCCCCTTTCATCTATCATCACGCCATTTTGCAGAAAATCTTACACTTTTCAAAAGAAATTTCGGTTCAAAAAAGGGCGTGACCAAAGCCACGCCCTTCTATTCTTTTATTTTCTTTATGCCAGAATCGGTTTCAAAGCCTCTGCGAGTTTTTCTTTCTCTGCTTCTGCCTCTGCCAGATCCTTACCAAGTGTTGTGTAGTATACTTTGATTTTCGGCTCTGTTCCGGACGGGCGGACGATGACGGTTTCACCGTTTGCCAGTTTGTAGATCAGAACGTTTGCGGATGGGAGTCCTGTTTCTTCCGGTTTCTCGTAATCGGTTACTTTGACAACAGCGGAACCTGCGATCTCGGTCAGCGGCTCTTTTCGAAGGCCATCCATAATACCGGCCATCTTGTCCATTCCGCTAAGTCCCGGGAACTCGAAACTGTCTACTTTGTTCAGGTAGCGGCCATACTCGGCATAGATCTCTTCCAGTCTCTGTTTCAGAGAGCTTCCGATGCTTCTGTAGTAAGCTGCCATCTCGCAGATCAGCATGGAGCCGATGACTGCGTCTTTATCTCTTACATACGGGCCAGCCAGGTATCCGTAGCTCTCCTCGAATCCGAAGATGAAGCGGTCTACTTCGCCGTCTGCCTCCAGGTTTGCAATCTGATCGCCGATCCATTTGAATCCGGTCAGAACGCTGCGGAGCTCTACGCCGTAGTGCTCTGCAACTGCATCTGCCAGCGGTGTAGACACGATGGATTTTACAGCAACCGGTTTCTCCGGCATGGTGCCTTTCTCGATGCGGCCTGCGCAGATGTAGTCGAGAAGCAGAACGCCGACTTCGTTTCCGGTTACCAGCTCATAGCTTCCATCCGGGCATTTCATGGCGATACCAACGCGGTCTGCATCCGGGTCGGTTGCCAGCATCAGGTCTGCGCCGGTCTCTTTTGCAAGATCCAGGCCTTTTTCCAGTGCAGCAAAGATTTCCGGGTTCGGATAGCTGCAGGTGGTGAAGTATCCGTTCGGATACTCCTGCTCCGGAACGATGGTGATATCAGTGATGCCGATGTCTTTTAATACACGGGTAACCGGTACAAGACCAGATCCGTTCAGCGGGCTGTAAACGAGTTTCAGTCCAGCGGTCTTGCAGAGGCCTGGACGAACCTGACGGGATTCGATGGCTTCGTACAGTGCATTCTTGCAGTCATCGCCGACGAAACGGATCAGTCCCTCTTCTACTCCCTGTGCAAACGACATATATTTTACGCCGGTCAGGATATCGGTTTTCTGAATCTCTGCGTATACGATTGCTGCAGCATCATCGGTCATCTGGCATCCGTCCGGGCCGTAGGCTTTGTAGCCGTTGTATTTTGCCGGGTTGTGGGATGCAGTTACCATGATACCTGCATTGCAGTTATAGTAACGGGTTGCAAAGGAAAGTGCCGGTACCGGCATCAGTGCATCGTAAATTCTGACTTTGATTCCGTTTGCAGCCAGAACGCCTGCTGCTGTTTTTGCGAAAACATCGCTCTTGATACGGCTGTCATAGCTAATGGCTACGGTCTGGTTTCCGCCCTGTGTTTTTACCCAGTTTGCAAGGCCCTGTGTTGCCTGACGCACTACATAGATATTCATACGGTTTGTTCCTGCGCCAAGTACACCACGAAGTCCTGCGGTTCCGAATTTCAGAGATACAGCAAAACGGTCCTTGATCTCCTCATCGTTTCCTTCAATCCGTGCCAGCTCCGGGTTCAGATCTGCGTCTTCCAGATCAGCTGCCAGCCATCTCTTATACTCTTCCAGATACATATCTTTTTTTCTCCTGTTCTATTCTTTATTTGTAACTATTCAGCGCCATGCGAAAGAGAAGAAAATCGTGAATCATGCTTGCATGAATGCGCGGTTTTCTGGAATTTCATATGGCGAGAAGCAACATCGAGATGCAGCGCAAGCGGAGTCGAGATGGGGTTCTGAATAGTTACCTTTCTTTTATGTCTCACTCTTATGTCCCCATGTAGCGCCACATAAATGTATGTATAGTCATAATATACCATAACTGTCCCAAAACAGCAATTATTTTTGGTAATTTAAGCAAAATTTTACCTCGGTTTTTCTCTGTTTTTCGACTCTATCCGCCGTTTTCAGACAGAACAGGACAAAGAAAAAGCGAGGACCCCAATAACGATTCCCGCTTTTTGTCTGCCTTATGAGGGCAAGCCATACCGCAAAGTGGCGCTTTCAGATTGCGGAAATGGTTTTTCAAGCATGCTCCGGTCTGTGATTATAGTCGAATCCGCATTTTTCCAGAAATGCCCGTGCGATCACTGTAGCGCCGATCTGGTTCGGATGGATTCGATCCCAGGCGATGTAGGAGGAATGGCGGTACTGGAAGTAATCGTTGAAGACGGCCTGCAGGTCGATAAAGCGGCAGCCGTATTTCTCAGCCAGCTCGCTGCAGATCGCGCCGTAGGTGTCCATGCGTTTTCTCATCCAGTCCTCCCCATTTGGCTCCATGTAGTATGGGGTCATGAGGAAAATTCCTTTTACATTATCTTTTACGGAAAGAATCATCTTTTCGACGTTGGAACGGTACTCCTCCGGCGATACCTGCTCGTCCGGGATGGCCGGGCTGTCGAACTGTCTCCAGACGTCGTTGATGCCGATGCAGATGGATACCCAGTCTGGTTTTAATGATACGACATCGCGGTCGAAGCGCTGCAGCAGGTCACGGCTTGTGTTTCCGCCGATACCGGAGTTTGTCACGCGGAGATATACCTCCGGGTAGAATGCTGCAAGCATGTTTTCGACGATTCGGACATAACTCTTTCCGACATTTTCAAATAAACCTTCCCCCACCGGCTGTGCACTCTCCATATCCGTTACGGAATCCCCTGCAAATACAATCCGGTCCATGTGTTTAAAAATCATTTTTTTGCCTCCCATAAATTTAGAAAAACCATCTGAACCCATTATAGTCTTACAGTTTCGACCGTGCAAGGCAAATTTTGTGTAAAAAAATCCGGCCGCGAAACACTGTTTTTCAGTGCCCCTCAGCCGGGAATTTCATTTTCTTTTCTTACTCAATTCCATCCATATACGCATTGTAAATCGCCGGATCAATATTCTCTTTGATCGACTCATACACGCTCTGGGATGCCTCGCGGATGTCAGCTCTTGTCTGGTCATCGAGTGTCAGAATCTTCGTTCCGCTCTCCTCGATTTTCGCGATCTTGTCGACAATACGGGCATCGGACTGCTCTCTTGCGTACTCGGTCGCAATCTTTGCGGCCTCTGTCATGATCTCCTGCTCGTCTGCAGGCAGATCCTGGAAGAAATCATCGTTGACGATCAGGGAAATCAGATGCGGCAGATGGTTCGTCTCCACTACGTAATCCTGCTGCTCATACAGGTTATTCGAAACGATGACCTCATACGGGTTCTCCTGTGCATCAATCGTGTGCTGCTGCAGGCCGATGTAAACCTCACTGAAGCTCATCGGCGTCGGGTTGGCACCGATGGCTTTCCAGAATGCCAGATGGTAGCTGTTCTCCATGGTACGGATCTTCTGACCCTTGAAATCCGAAAAGCTGTAAACCGGCTTATTCGTACTCATGACACGAAATCCCTGATCTGCCATACCGAGCAGGTGATAGCCTCCCTCCGTATAAACATTGCTGATCAGCTCGTAAAACTCCGGATTATCGATCTTCTCACGGCATTCATCGAGAGAATCAAACACACACGGCAAATCAAACACGGCAAGATCACCCATAAAGGAAACCTGCGGTGCCGTATTCTGTACGACAAACGGAATATCGCCGTCGGCACACGTTTCCAGCAAATCGCGGTCGCCGCCGAGCGTTGAGTTTGCGTAAACCTGAATTTTCATCCTTCCATCGCTCAGCTCTGAAATCTCTTCCGCGAACTTCTCGGCAAAGATCTGTGTTACCGTGTCCTCCGGGCTCGCCGTTGCCAGCGGCCAGGAATAGCGCTGTGTCGTCTCTTCTCCGGAGGAGCCGCAGCCGGCAAGCGATGCGCCAAGCGCAATGACAGCGGCAAGTGCCGTCACTTTTCGGAAAAGCTTTTTCTTTTTTGTCATCTTTTTCATTGTCCTTCGCTCCTCCCTATAAAATTCCAATCGAAATCGCCGGAATAAACGTAATCAGCAGCAGTGCCGCAAGGAAGAAACCGATCATCGGCATAGCCTTCTTTGCGATCTGCATGACCGGAACCTCGGTCAGGGAGCTTGCCACGAACAGGTTGACGCCGATCGGCGGTGTTACGAAGCCGATCGCCAGGTTGACAACCATGATCACACCAAACTGAATCGGATCCATACCGATTGCCTGTACGATCGGCAGCAGGATCGGGGTCAGAATCAGGATTGCCGGTGTGGTATCCATCACCATTCCGACAATCAGCAGGAATACGTTGATGATCAGAAGGATCGCAACCGGGCTGTGGAAGTTGTTCAGAATGAACTCACTGACCGTCTGCGGCACCTGCATCAGCGTCAGGACACGGGAAAATGCTGTCGATGCCGCCAGGATGAACAGGATCGGAGTAAAGGTGCGAATCGCCTCAACCAGAATGGACCAGATGTCGCGGATGCGGATACTCCTGTACACAAAAAGGCTGATGATCAATGCATAGAATACGGAGATAACAGCCGCCTCGGTCGGGGAAGCAACGCCGCTGTAGATACAGCCGAGGATAATCACCGGGCTAAGTAATGCAAAAAAGCTCTCTCTTAAAACGCGAAGCAAACCTTTGTCATGCAACGTTTTGACTTCTGCATAAATCTTCTCCCTATCCTCCCCGTACCGTTTGCAGTGATAGATGGCATAAAGCATCAGCAGCAGACCGATCATCAGACCCGGTACAATTCCGGCAAGGAACAGGTCACTGACCGAAGCACCGGAAGCCATACCGTACATGATGAACGGAATACTCGGGGGAATGATAACGCCAAGGCCGCCGGCAACTGCCACAATCGCTGTGGAGAATGTCAGATCATAACCAAGAGTAGTCAGAATCGGGATTGTCATGCTTCCGACAGCAGCAACGGTCGCCGGAGCGGAACCGGAAATCGCACCATAGAAAAGGCAGGTGACGATAACGGCGCACGGCATACCTGCGGTGAATTTTCCGAGAAAATAGGCAAAGACATCAAACAGTTTTTTGGAGATGCCTCCCTTAGCCATGATGATACCGGAGAGGACGAACATCGGAACTGCCAGCAGGGGGAAGGAATCGAGACCTCCGAACATGGCACGGATCAGATATTTGGCTCCTACCGTAAAGGACGGGTCAAACACAGACGGAAGCACAGATGTGATTCCAAGGGTAATCGATACCGGAACAGCGATGACCAGCAATGCAACAAAAATCAAAAATAATACTACGACCGGCATTAGCGTTCCTCCTCGTTTGAATTTTTAATCGTATGAATGCGGTTGTCGATACCCGTGTTCAGGGCATTTTCTGTGGCGTTATCTGCTCCGGCATTTGCCTCAATGAAGGATTCCGGCGTATTGCGCTCCGGATGGGCCGGGTCGAAAACGTTCTCACCGCGTGCCACGCGGAACTCGATCATCCACCGCTGCAAAACACGAAAGGCAACCAGCACAAAGGAGACGAGCGGTGCTGCCTGGATAAAGTACATCGGGATTTTGCAGGCCGGGGAAAGCTGGCCGCTTTTAACCGACGACATCATATAGGAAAAAGCAAACGGAATCATATAGATGAAAAAAATCAGTTCAAATGTATGATTCACAATTTTGAAGATGGCTTTTCCTCTCCGCGGGAAAATCGCAACAAACTGCTCGATCTTGATGGAAAGGCATTTCTTACTGCAGTAGCTGACGCTTAAAAAACCGCACCAGATAAAAATATATCTGGTCAGCTCTTCCGACCACGACAGCGACATGCCAAGAACGTAACGACAGAAAACCTGGACTCCCATGATCAGCGTCATGGCGATCAGACCGATCACAAGAAGAAATTCTTCGAGATTTTCATCCAGCCAGTGAAATATTCTCTTCATAAAAGGCATACCTCCGTTAAATTTATAACAGAACAATAATACAAAAGGGACATCGGCATCAACAGCAAAGCTAAAAATACCGGTGTCCCATAAAGAAAAAACGGTTACATGGCTTTGTGAAGCAGATCCAGAACGGTGCTCAGATCATTCACACCCATCTGACCCGGTGCGGATGCTTTCTTTGCCGCGCCGAAGGTCATGGAAGAACCAAACACCTCACCGCAGAGACGGCTGATTACACCGGTGCCTGCCATAGACATGGTGATGATCGGTCTGTCCGCATAATTGGTGGCCATTTCCTCTGTTGCTGCAAGCAGGGTCAGAACGTCTTTCCTGTTCTGCGGCATAACAGCAATCTTCGGAATATCTGCGTTCATATCCTGCATCTTGCGCAATCTGTAGATGATGTCTGCTTTTGCAGGAGTTTTGAAGAAATCATGATTGGAAGCGATGACCTTCACACCTGCTGCGTGTGCACCGTCGATGATCTTCTTTACAATGTCATCTCCGGTAAAGATCTCAACATCCACCAGATCCACATATCCGGTCTGTGCTGCTTTGATGTTCAGCTCCGCATAGGCTGCCGGCTCAATCGCTTTTTCACCGCCCTCTTTGGAGGTACGGAATGTCATCAGAAGCGGAATATTGCCGAGTGCTTCGCGGAGGTCTTTTAACACATCCTCTACCTGCGCAAAGTCGAATACGCCTTCAAACCAGTCTACACGCCATTCTACAACATCAACCGGAATCGAATGGAAGGTTTTTGCTTCTTCGATGATATCGTTTTTGGTAACACCTACGATCGGAACGATGATTTTCGGTGCGCCGGCACCGATTTCAATATCACGAACTTTTACTGTATTCATGTGTTTTTCCTTCTTTCTTCAATTTAACCCTGACTTTTCTTTGCAGGCTTTTTTTTTTCACGTCCGGATTCCTTGGTACTTCGTACTTCCGCAATCCTTAACCTCATTTTAATTGTCCTGCTGTGCAAGTTCAACCATTTTTTTATAGCGGATATTTACAAACAGTCCAAGTGCAACACCAACTGCGGTCAGAACGATATTCATGGTCATAACGCCGGACGGCTGCATTTTAGATGCTGCGGTCAGGATGGTGTAGTTGCAGAGAGAAGATGCGATCATAACCAGTGCGGTTACGGTTCCTTTGATTTTCGGGAACAGCATGTTGCAAACGGAAGTTGCGATCTGAAGCAGTCCGCCTGCGCCTGCCCATCCGATGATGAAAGCACCGGCGATCATCAGCGGTTTGCTCTGTCCCATCAGGACAGCGATCATGGTTACAAGGCAGATAGCCGGGTAAACAACGATGAAACGAACGTCTTTGATTTTTCTGGTCAGGAATGCGGTTACAACGAGTGCCAGCATAGTTCCTGCAGAATAGTAGGTCTGCATGATGGACGGATTTGCCCAGCCTACATTCTCTTTCGCAAAGTTCTGCGCACAGTTCAGCCACAGCTGGAAGGTACCGGTGCAGGTGAATCCGATCAGGATCATGGCGATGGACTCGAAAGAAAAATGGGTATGCTTCAGACTGTCGATCAGACCCTCTTTTTTGCCTGATGCTTTCTGGTCAGCATCTGGCAGCGGGAACAGGAATACCAGTACAAAAAGTACGATATACGCAATTCCGCATCCATAGAATAACGGATTGTAGGAGGTAAGGCCGGCTGCGGTAGAAGTAACAGCTACACCAAGAACAAACGGAAGCAGCATCTGTGCGATTGCGATGAAGAATTTGATTCCCATGGTAGCAACGCCAGGAGCTTTGTAAATAATTTCGGATACTGCCGGGTAAATACCGGTATCCAGAAAGGAGTTTGCGATACCGCCGATAATGGCGCATACGTAAGCGATGGTATAACCACCGTGTGTTCCTGCATTAAATGCAAGGGCAAGGCCGATCAGATAAATTGCATAAGAAGCACTTCCGATTGCGGTGGAAATGCGACGTCCGAGCTTGTCGGACAGAGGACCTG
Source organism: Blautia sp. AF32-4BH (assembly GCF_003460565.1). Lineage (NCBI taxonomy): Bacteria > Bacillati > Bacillota > Clostridia > Lachnospirales > Lachnospiraceae > Blautia > Blautia sp. AF32-4BH. The sequence continues at coordinate 35,593 of NZ_QTVL01000004.1, forward strand.
CAAATGGCAGTGCGATCAGACGGCCAAGACCGAGTGCTGCGGAAATTGCGGTAATTGCCATTGCTTCCACTCCCCATGCTGCTGCCAGAGCCTCTTTGATGACTGCCTGGCCCAGGATGGAGCATCCAACACCGTGGATAAAGTAGTTCAAGTACAGAATCAATGCACTTGGCAGGTATTTCTTGTTCATGGTTTCTCTCCTTTTTAAATAGATTATGTTGAGGTCAAATTGTCTTTTTCCTCTGTTCGGTTCATCCTTTTGTTTTGTCACAAACAACAGATTACCAGTTTCGTGAATGTTAAAAAAATAACATTTGCCTTTATTTTAACAGTGAAAGTGTGTACGGTCTAATGCTTTTAAAGGAAAAAACCAATGCATTGAATGCATTGATGTGGTATACTTGAGTTATCATAATAAGAGGAAGCAAAGACTTTCTTACGGAATCATTTTTTCAGGAGGAAAAACCACATGACACTGAATCAGATTCTCTATTTCCGAAAGGTCGCCCGGCTGGAAAATTATCACCAGGCGGCAGAGGAGCTTTATATTTCCCAGCCATCCCTGAGCCGTTCGATGGCCGCCCTTGAAAGCGAGCTTGGAATCACGCTGTTTGAAAAGAAAGGGCGCGGTGTTGTCCTTACCAATGCCGGCCGTCTTTTCCTGGAGCATGCAGACCGGATCGCGGGCGACTGTGACATTGCGGCAGGCAAGATGAAAGAGCTCGCCTCCGGTGGCGGCAAAATCAATATCGGTTATATTTTTCCACTTGCCGGACATTATATTCCGCACAATGTCCGCACCTTTCTGGACAAAGGAGAAAACAAAAACGTTGCATTTAGCTTCTGGCAGAACCATACCCCGGCCATTGCACAGAAGGTGAAATCCGGCGAACTCGATCTTGGGTTTGGCGGCTTTTTAAAGCGCGACGACATGGAGTTTTTTCCGTTGATCCAGCAGCCGCTTGTCATCGTGTCCCCGGAACAGCATCCGATTGCCGATGAACCGGAGGTTCCGCTTGTAAAGCTTACCCGTTATCCGGTGATCGGCTACGACCGCGCATCCTGGATGGGGGCTTACACTGGTCATCTCTACCGAAAATATCAGCTTCATCCGAATATTATCATGGAATGCCCGGATGAATATTCGATTGCGGCATTGGTGCGCGAAAATTTCGGTATCGCGCTTATGCCGCGAACCGATATTCTGGAACAGGCAGACGGCATCCGTATCCATACGCTGAAAGGTCTCGAGATTTATCATCAGACCTTTATGTTCTGGATGAAGAACCGCTACCGGCTTCCGGCTGTCGAACGGTTTACCGAATATATGAAACAGCACGCTGACATTATTGAAGAGGCCGGAAATGATAGCGAAAACGTATCGAAAGTTTATCTGAAAGATATTGTTAATTTTTAGTCGAAAGCGTTATGATGGATTTGTCACAAACAGAGGATTACCGCTCATGTAATGAATAAGGAGAATTTTTCATGAAGAGTGCTTACCCAAAAATTTTTGAACCAATTACCATCAAACGAACAACGATTAAAAACCGTATTGCAATGACCCCGATGGGAACCAACTACGGTGAGACAAGCGGTGAAATGAGTAACCGTCATATGAACTACTACTCTCTCCGCGCAAAAGGCGGCGTTGGTCTTATTATTCTGGAGAACGCCAACATCGAGTACCCGGTCGGTTCCAACGGAACCAGCCAGATCCGTATCGACCACGACAGCTTTATGCCGCGCTACTATCAGTTAGTCGAAAACCTTCATAAAAACGGTGCTACCGTAGCGATCCAGATCAACCACGCCGGAGCTTCCGCATCTTCCGCAAGAACCGGTATGGAAACCGTTTCTTCTTCCAACATCCCGACAAAAGCCGGCGGAGAAACCCCTCGTCCGATGACAAAAGAAGAAATCATGACAACCGTAAAAAAATACGGCGAGGCCGCAAAACGTGTGCAGGCCATCGGTTTCGATGCCATCGAGATCCACTGCGGCCATTCCTACCTGATGAGCCAGTTCATCTCCCCGTATTACAATAAGAGAACAGACGAGTTCGGCGGTTCTGTAGAAAACCGTCTGCGTTTCCCGCGTATGGTACTGGAAGAAGTACGGAAAAACGTTGGACCGTGGTTCCCGATCATCGTTCGTATCTCTGCCGAGGAGCGTGTTCCGGGTGGAAATACGCTGGAAGATACGCTCGAGTACCTGGAGTACCTGGATGAGTTCGTAGATATGTACGACGTATCCTGCGGTCTGAACCCATCTCTTCAGTATCAGATCGACTCCAACTTCCTGCCGGATGGATGGCGTTCCTACATGGCAAGAGCCGTAAAAGACAAATTCAAAAAACCGGTCATCAACGCTGGTAACTACCGTGATCCGAAGGTCGTTGAAAAAGTTCTCGAAAGCGGCGATGTAGATATCGTCGGCATGGGACGCGGCCTGATCGCTGAGCCGAACTGGGTAAAGAAGGTGGAAAACGGCGAGGAAGATATCCTTAGAAAATGCATCTCCTGTAACGTCGGATGTGCCGGAAATCGTATCGGTGTCAACCGCCCGATCCGCTGTACCGTAAACCCGGCTGTTCCGGAAGGCGATGTTTACAAAGCACTGAAAGTGAACAAAAACTGTAACGTTGTTGTTGTCGGCGCCGGTACTGCCGGTATGGAAGCAGCCTGCACCGCAGCAGAAGTCGGATGCAACGTTTTCGTACTCGAGAAAAACGACCACATCGGCGGTCTTTCCACTTTCATCTCCGATCTTCCAAGCAAGACCCGTATGAAAGATTTCCCGAAATACCTTGAGGCAAGAGCTGCAAGACTGAAAAACCTGTATGTATTCCTCAACACGGAAGCTACCGTAGATAAAATCAAACAGTTCAAACCAGACATCGTTGTCAATGCTACTGGTTCTGTTCCGCTTGTTCCGCCGATCAAAGGCCTGAAAGAGAACATCGAAGCCGGAAACGTAGATACCATCTTTGGTATGATCAACAACGTAAACGCTGGAAAATATCCGGAAGAAGCCTGTCAGGGCAAGAAAGTCGTTGTAGTCGGCGGCGGTTCCGTAGGACTTGACGTTATCGAGTACTTCGCACCAAGAGGAGCTGAGTGTACCATCATCGATATGCTGCCGCAGATCGGTATGCTTGCAGACCCGATCACCAAATGCTCCATGCGTGAGACCCACGACAAATACGGTGTAAAAGAATATGTCAACACTGCTCTTCAGGAAGTAAAAGAAAACGCATTCACCGTAAAACTTCCAGACGGAACTATTCAAGATCTTGAATTCGATTACGGATTCAACTGCCTTGGAATGCGCTCCAACAACCCGGTTCTGCCGGAGATCCAGGAAGCATTCGCTGATACCAATACTTATGTATACACCATCGGCGATTCCGTACGTGCACGCCGTATCATGGAAGGTACCATGGAAGGCCGCGCTATCCTGAACGTACTGGAATCCCAGGGATACCTGCATCTGGAGCCGCTTGAGTAATCCCCAGCATCGCTTTCTTACCCAGCGAAATAACAAGTGTTTCACTGCATAAGGGAACGATAACGATTCCACTACTTTAAGCAGCCCGACAAAAACTGTATATCATCTGCTACGCTGTTTCTTTTTCAAACTGACAAGATACCAGGGTCAAAAGGTCAAAAAACCTTTTGACTCCAACATCAATGACAACAGCGCAGCATGAAAAAAGAAAAGAGGAAAATATCATGCCAAACGTAACAGGACATACCGAATTAGTTGGATTAATGGCTTACCCGATCCGTCACACCCAGTCTCCGACAACCCACAACCTTGCATACGACAAAAACGGAGATGACGTCATTCAGCTTGCTTTCGAAGTTGATAACGATTCTTTAAAAGATGCTGTGCAGAGTATCCGCGCGCTGAAAATGCTCGGTTCCAATATTTCCATGCCAAACAAAACTGTTGTCCACAAATATCTGGACGAGGTAGATGAAGCAGCTAAGTTATGCGGCGCTATCAACACCGTAGTCAACCTCCGCGACGAAAACGGTCAGGTAACCGGAAAACTGAAAGGCTACAACACCGATGGTATGGGATACTGGCAGGCACTGACCGAAGAGGGCATCGATTTCAAGGGAATGAAGATGGTCCTGATCGGAACCGGCGGTGCTGCTACTGCAATTGCAGTGCGCGGTGCTCTGGATGGAGTTGCAGAAATTGAAATCTTCAACATCAAAGACAAATTCTACAGCCGTGGAGAGGAAATTGTTGATCTGATCAATAAGAACACCAACTGCAAGGCTACCATGAACGATCTGGCAGACAAAGACCTCCTGAAAGAAAAAATGCACGCAGCTGACCTGTTCTGCGATGCTACCGGCGTAGGAATGCATCCACTCGAAGACCTTTCCAACATTCCTGATCCTTCCTTCTTTAAAAAAGATCTCATCGTAACGGATACCGTTTACGCTCCGCGCGAAACCGTTATGATGAAACAGGCAAAAGAAGCAGGATGTGAGAAAGTATTCAACGGCATGGGCATGATGCTGTTCCAGGCACTCATCGCAATCAAGCTGTACACCGGAAAAGATACTCCGGTTGACTACATGAAAGAGAAACTTGGAATCTGATTTCCGGGCGAATCTTTTCCATCTTAAACCTTAATCAAAAACCAACACGAAAAGAGGAAATGAACTTTGCGTCATTTCCTCTTTTTTTCTTGCTTTCTTTCGGCATCTGGAGTATAATTCACTTCATATAGTAGCAGTTTAAAGTGCTACAGCACGATTTATCATCATGCGGAAATACGAGGAGAGAGAGGATTTCAAATTATGTCAAAACACATCACAGGACACACCGGATTATTATGTTTACTCGGAAGCCCGGTTGCACACAGTGTTTCTCCGGAAATGCACAACGAAGCATGCGACCAGCTCGGCCTTGATTATAGCTACCTTGCCTTTGATGTACCGGAAGACAAAATGCCGCAGGCAGTCGAAGGACTCCGCACCATGGGTGCAAGAGGCTGGAACATCACCATGCCTGGCAAAAATATCATGTGCAAATTGGCAGACAAGGTTTCTCCTGCTTCGGAGATCTCCGGCGCATGTAATACCATCGTCAACGACAACGGCGTTCTCACCGCTTACACCACCGACGGCGTCGGCTTCATGAGAGCAGTTGCAGAAAACGGCGTAGACATCATCGGCAAAAAGATGACTCTGCTCGGTGCCGGCGGCGCTGCTACTGCAATCCTGGTACAGGCAGCCCTCGACGGCGTGGCTGAGATCAATGTATTCAACGTCAGAGACAATTTCTTCGGAAGAGCCGAGGAAATCGTTGCAAAACTCAATGAGCGTACTTCCTGCAAGGTTACCCTGCACGACTTCTCCGATCCGGAAGTCCTTCGCGCATCCATCGCAGACAGCGCCATTCTTGTCAATGGAACTTCCGTCGGAATGGCTCCAAAAACCGAGAACACCATCATCACCGACACAACGATGTTCCACAAAGACCTCTTCGTTTTCGATGTGATCTACAATCCGCAGGAAACCCGCCTGCTGCGTGAGGCAAAAGAGGCTGGATGCAAGACCGGAAACGGTATGTACATGCTGTTATACCAGGGAGCTGCTTCCTTCAAACTGTGGACTGGCGAGGATATGCCGGTTGAGATCATCAAAGAGAAATACTTCTCCGGAAAATAAGAAGAACTCCTGCTTTGCCGAATTTTCCGCCTGCGGCGGGTCGCTTCGGCGACACGCGCAAAAAGCGACACGAACAAGAAACGGCAAAAGGCTTCTGCCACGGATTTTTATCCGCTGGCAGAAGCCTTTTTTATAATCTTTTTTATGATCTTTTTTGATCAGCCCGCTTTCTGTACTTCATCAAGCTGTGCTGTATACAGTTTATAATAATGGCCTTTCTTTGCCATCAGCTCATCATGTGTTCCGCTCTCCATAATACCGCCGTTATCGATATACATAATCTTATCGCAGTTGCGGATCGTAGACAGACGATGCGCAATGATAAATGAGGTTCTGCCCTTCAGCATGGCATTGAGTCCCGTCTGCAGTGCTTTTTCGGTCTGTACGTCAATGCTTGAGGTCGCCTCATCGAGAATCAGAATGGCCGGATCGGAAAGCAGGGTACGCGCAAACGAAATGAGCTGCTTTTGTCCCTGGCTCAGCATGGAACCACGCTCCCTTACCTCCGTCTGATAGCGATCCGGCATTTTGCTGATAAACTCGTCCGCACAGACAGTTCTGCTCGCCTTCACAATCTCCTCATGCGTTGCGTCAAGCTTTCCGTAACGGATATTATCCTCAATATCTCCCGAGAAAATAAAGCTGTCCTGCATCATAATACCCATCTGCTCACGCAGGGAATGAATGGTCACCTGCGAGATATCCTGTCCATCGATCAGGACGCGACCGCCATTGACATTGTAAAACCGTGAAATCAGATTGACAATCGTACTCTTTCCGGCTCCGGTCGGTCCGACAAGCGCCACACTCTCACCCGGTTTTACCGTAAACGAAACATCGTTTAAGATCTGTTTTGACGCATCGTACGAGAAATTTACGTGATCGAAGGTCACCTCACCGCGGATTTTTGGCATTTCAACGGCATCTTTTGCATCCTTTACCGTCACCGGCTCATCCATCGTCTCAAAGATACGTTCCAGATACGCAATGTTGTTGATAAAGTTATTGAAGATGTTTCCAAGGTTCATGATCGGCTGCCAGAAATACGATGCATAGCTCGAAATCGCTACAATCGTACCAACCGACTTATTTCCCTGCCCGAAAAGGATCAGACCGGACAGAAAAATGGCAGCACGCACGCAGACGGAAATTGAATCGATACCCGGCCATACCAGGTTGGAATAGCGAACTGCTGTATTCCATGTTCTGCGGCAATCCTTGGAAAGATCTTTGAAAATCTCCGCATTCTCATCCTCTCGTGCAAAGATCTGCGTAATGCGGGCTCCGACAATATTCTCCTGCAGATAGGCATTCAGGTTTGAGTTCTTGTTCGAAACTGCCTGCCATGCACGTCTCTGTTTATTCTTGATCCAGACCATGAAAACGCACAGCACCGGCACGCCGCAGAGCACGACAAATGCCATCTGCACATCAACCAGAAACATGAAAATCACGATAAACAGAAGGTTGAAGCTCTCCAGAACGATGTTGATCAGACCATTTGACAGCATATCCGACACCGAGTTGACGTAATTGACAACCCGAATCAGGATCTTGCCGTGCGGGCGGTCATCGTAATACTGGAACGGCAGCTCCTGCAGATGTGCAAACAAATCTTTTCGGATATCATAGATGATACTCTGACTGACATCCACCATAATGCGGCTTCGGATTGTTGTGAAGATCACGCTCACCAGATAGATGCCGACCAGCATTCCCACAAGAGAAAATAAAAGCCTCTCGTTTTTCTCCGGAATTGCAAGGTCCAGCGCCCGCTGGATAATCATCGGCGCCACATAGCCGGACGCACCGCCGATGCCACTCAAAAGGATCGCAAAAACCATCCGTTTTGCATATTTTTTGATATAGGATGAAGCTCTGAGCAGATGCTTGATGTCAAACGGCTCTTCGAGCACTTCATCCTGCTTGTATGTATTTTTTGCCATTGCTTCCCCTCCTACAGTTCATCCACACCGGTCTGCAGCTTCACCAGTTCATAATAGTAACCCTTCTTCTCCATCAGTTCCTCATGTGTTCCCATTTCTTCAATATAGCCATTTTGCAGAACAATAATCTTGTCCGCTGTTTTCGTTGTCGAAATTCGCTGTGCAATCACAATCTTGGTACATGGAAAATCAAGCTCCCGTAAGGACTGCTGAATCTGTTTCTCTGTTTCCATATCAACCGCCGATGTTGTATCGTCAAGAATCAGAACCGATGGACGGATCGCCAGTGCTCTTGCCAGAGAAATTCTCTGCTTCTGGCCTCCGGAAAGACCAACACCGCGCTCTCCAACCAGGGTATCGTAGCCCTCCGGCATCTTTGAAATGAAATCTGCCGCAGCGGAATACCTTGCAAACTTGACAACCTCGTTCATCTTGATCGAATCATCGCCGTAGGCAATGTTTCCCTCGATCGTGTCAGAATACAGCAGAACATCCTGCGTGGCAAGTCCGATCTGTTTTCGGAGATCATACAGCTTCAGCTGTTCTACAGGAATTCCGTCAATCCGGATCTGTCCTTCTGTCGGCTCATAAAACCGCGGGATCAGATTGATCAGCGATGTCTTGCCGCAGCCGGTCTCGCCCATGATCGCAACCGTCTCGTTCGGATGGGCCGTGAAGGAAATATTGTGCAGAACCGGCAAATCACCATCCTCGTATTGGAAGGAAACGTTATCAAACTCGATTTTGCCTTCAAACCGCTCCGGATGGGAAACGGCATTTTCTTCGTCCCTGATTTTCGGTTCGGAGTAATACAGCTCCATGACCTTTTTCGACGCTGCTGAGAACCGCTGAAATTCGTTCATGATATTTCCCATCTGACGCATCGGATTGGCGATTGCCCAGATGAGGCCTGAAAATGCCACATAGTCTCCCATAGTAAGCTGTCCTCTGATCATAAAAACACCGCCGACTGCGAGCAGGACAACCGGCATCAGGTTCGCAATACTCTCGACAATCGGGAAAAATTTCAGCCATACCATTCCGGTTGCCTTATTCGTCTCCGCATAGTCGGTATTGGCACGGTCGAATTTCTCGATTTCGTAATCTTCTCTTGCAAACGCTTTGACAACGCGGTTTCCGGAAATATTCTCCTGTGCGCATGTATTCATCTGTGCCAGTTTTTCACGCAGCGCCGCATGCATCGGGGCAACGCGGTTCCGGAACAGATAGATAATCCAGAATACAAACGGTGAAATCACAAGAACGCACAGTGCCAGCTTCCAGTTCGTATACAGGAAGAAAACGGCCGCTGCAGCAAACAGAGAAAATGACTCAACCACCATTCGTACAACCCATGCAACCATGTGACGCACCGCATCCAGGTCTCCTGTCTGCCGTGTCATCAGATCTCCTGTCCGATAGGTACTGTAAAACGTCATATCCTGACGCTGAAGCTTGTCGTACAGATAATTCCGCACCCGGTACAGAACACTCTGCGACACCGTCTCATAGATCATACAGCTGCCATAAACAACGATAACACGCAGGAACGTAAAGCCGACCATCGCAAACAGCAAGCGGTAAAGCAGGTCACGGTGTACCTGAAGATTTGTCGCCGCGTTCTCCCCAGTTAAAAACAGATCCACAATTTTTCCCGAAAAATAGGGAATCGTAAGCTGCAGAATATTGTACAAAACGGTTCCGAGAATACCGACAAAGTACAGCGCCCGTTTTCCCTCCATGTTTTCCCACAGCCACGCAATTTTGTTTTTCGGGAATTGTTTCGTGTTGCTTTTCATGTTTTCATATCCCCCCTTATCTTAGGAAATTGAGTTACCAAATTCAGCATTAATTTTCTTTCAAATGCTTTCGCCATTGTATCAATTTTCATTTGGATATGATATAATGCGACTGTACAAAAATAGAATGTTTCTATTTTTCCGAAACTGATATTCCCAGAAAAATACTGAATATTTTTTACCTGAAGGGGGACTTTTCCGTTGAAGAATCTTTTTGAATACAGTGACATCCTGCACTCGCCGATTGAAGCCTTTTCCTGCTGCTCCGACAGTTTTTCCATGCCGGTCAAATCCCACTGGCACTATTTTACGGAGGTTCTTTATCTGCAGGAAGGTTCTCTTCTCGTGAGCTGCAACGATTCCGTCTACCACATAAAACCGGGCTCTTTCATCCTGTTTCCTCCACAGACGGTCCACGCACTTGCCGCAGACCAGGATCGGCCATTCCGCTATTTCTGTATCAAATTCAACCTGAACCGCATCCAGCTCACCGGAAGCTACCTTCCGAACCTGAGCTTTGCTTTCCATAAAATCGCCACAATGACCTATCCTTCGCTTTTGTTTACGCAGGAAGATCTCTCAGAGCTGAATCTCCATGATTTTTTTGTAACCCTTGAGAGGGAGGCTCTTGAAAAGAAATACGGTTATGATGCCTATATCTATTCTCTCTTTTCCACACTGTTTCTCCGGCTTCTGCGTATCTGGCACTGCCAGGGAATCTGTTTCAATCCCGAATCGATTTCCGAGAGTGAGGAACAGAGTATGCAGGATATCCTCGTCTATCTCGACCGCCATTCCCAGGAAAACATCAATATCGAGGCACTGGCACATAAATACAACATGAGCTACTCCTATTTTGCCAAACTTTTTCTGAAGCATTACGGGCAGAGCTGTAAGCAGTATATCGAGTTTATCCGCCTGAACAAGGTTGAAAACCTGCTTCTTTTTACCGACTATGACCTGAACTATATTGCAGCCGAGACCGGCTTTGCGGACTGCAGTCATCTGATCCGCACCTTTAAAAAGCGGTACCAGATCACCCCGCGGCAATTCCGTCAAAAGCACCAGACCACGGTTTCCTCGTCTCTCCCGGCGAAGCTGGGATAATCTGAAAATGAAAAAACCCTGCAAAAAAGAGCGTTGCCATAAGAAAACATGAAAAAAACCAGTAAAATCAATGTTTTTTAGGGCAGCGGAAAACGGGGCAGGTCAAAACAACTGAATAATCAGACAGAAACAGGGTGTTGTCAAGCATGACAGCGCCCTTTTCTGTTCCCCGGCTAAGCCGCAGATTTTGAAAAAGTCTGCGGCTTTTCTTTTTGCCCAAACGCAGAAAGAAGGCGACGGCCTATGTACTTCACTTCCGGCAGCGACCGGGCCTTTGAACAGCCCCAGCCCCGGCCAGAGCAGCCGGACGAGGCGGCACCGGGATTGGAAAACTCGGTGTTGGAAAATCCAACATCGGATAATCCGACACCGGGAAACCCGACATTGGAAAATCCAATGCAATTAAATAAAGATATATCAAGTAAAGAAAAAACAACTACGGATGTATCAATTACCGATTCCATTCCTATCCTTTCCCGACCCTTCCCCTCGGAGGACGAAGCGGCACAGCCGCCGGAACGGAAAGGAACGGGAGCGAAATCACAGAGCGCCATAGAGATTTATCGTGAGATCATCATGGACAACATCGAGTACGAACACCTTTGCCAGCACGCCAAGGGCATTGACCGGGAAACGCTGGACGAGATCGTGGACTTGCTGGTGGAAACCGTGTGCAGCGTCCGCAAGACCATCCGTATTGCCGGGGACGATTACCCGGCAGAGCTGGTGAAATCCAAGTTTATGAAGCTGGACAGCTCTCACACCGAGTTTGCTATGACATAATCGGCAATTATCCAAAACGCCGGGCGCGGAGGTGTCAAAGCCTCTGCGTCCGGCGCTCTTTTTCTTATGCCTGCCCCATTGGGAAGTTAGGCAGTTCTTCCAACAGTTTCAGAATAAGGTGCTGCTTCATATCTTCGTCAACGGCCAACTCGTCGATCATGGGGGTGTAGTGTTCGATCACTTTTTGTTTAGCCCATAGCTCACCGGCGACGGCGGCCCTGATGGTAGCTGTGTCCAGTAACATTTCCTGTTCGGCCATCGTGTCAACTCCTGTCGTTTTTTGTCTTATTCCAGCATACCACAGAACCGGCGGGAAAACCAGCGCCGGAAAGATTTTCCTACGCATTTCAAAGCCCGTTCCGACGGGTATTTGATAAATCATTCTGCCACCCCATCGACCACCGCCGAAAAGCCTTGATTTCCGTGGGCTTTTTGCCCCCTAAATGCGTAGACAGGAGGGGCTTTTGCTGGCTTTTGGTTTCATATTTCCAGTGTACCCAGCAATAGAAATGTGTTCTTCTAACATCTAATAATTCATATTTTATGCCTTGTATTCTCTCCTGAAAGGAAATATAATTAAATCTATTAGAGATAAAAAGTGTAGTACAATGCTGACATAAGGCAGGTGAACATAGAACAACATGAAAATTTTGATTGTTGAGGATGATTTAGAGATCAGCAAATTGCTGGCTGATTTTTTACAGGGAAATGGATATGAGGTGCTTTGTCAGTATGATGGGCTTCATGTGTTAGACTGCATACAAGAACATCAGATTGATCTTATTCTGCTTGATATAATGCTGCCTTATCGGAGTGGTGATACTATACTTGCGGATATTCGTAAATTCTCAACGGTTCCTGTCATAGTAATTTCAGCAAAGGAAACAACACAGAACAAGATTGATTTGTTGCGGCTTGGTGCGGATGATTACATTACAAAACCTTTCGATATGGAAGAAGTTCTCGCCAGAATTGAAAGCAACTTACGCCGGATTCAATTTCAAAACAGCACGCCGTCATCTTTGAAGTGCAATGATTTGGTTTTAGATTTAGACGGCAACAGAGCTATGCTACAAGGGGCGGAGTTACCTTTAACTGCGAAAGAATTTGCTATACTGGAATTGCTTATGAAATACCCGGACAAGATCTTCTCAAAGGCGAATTTGTTTCAAAGTGTTTGGAATACAGAGTATATCAGCGAGGACAACACCTTGAATGTCCATATTAGCAACTTGCGAAACAAGATGAAAGCCATTTGCCCGGATAAAGAGTTTATAGATACTGTGTGGGGCATTGGATACCGTTTGCATAAAGCCGAGGGGTAAGCTCTTGGCTTTATGCTTTTTTTATGGTTTCCAAATAGAAATTAAGAAATTCTTTATGATTTCCCCTTACACTAAAATGTAAAGGAGGATGACAACATGAGTTCTGTTATTTTGGAAGCACATGACTTAACAAAAGAATACCGGCACACAGTTGCCTTAGATCATATTGATTTGAAAATTGAAAAAGGGAAAATTTATGGCTTCATAGGCCAAAATGGAGCAGGAAAGACCACCTTTTTGAGATTGGTTACAGGATTAGCGTTTCCGACAAGCGGCACCTTATCGTTGTGGGGGAAAACCGTCGAAAAGGAATTGCAGGAACAGAGAAAGCGGATCGGTTGCATGATCGAAACACCTGCGCTTTTTCCGACAATGACCGCTTATCAAAATATGGAGATACAGCGTATCCAACGTGGTATCCCTGACAAAGCAGTTATCCAAAAAACTTTAGACATGGTAGGTCTGAAAGATACCGGGAAAAAAGCTGTCCGTAATTTTTCGCTGGGGATGCGACAGCGATTGGGTATTGCAATCGCACTATTAAATACACCAGAATTTCTTATTTTGGATGAACCGATCAATGGGCTTGATCCTGCTGGAATTGTGGAAATTCGTAATTTGCTAAAGTCCTTGAATAAGGAATACGGAATGACGATATTGGTATCCAGCCATATCTTAGAGGAACTGTATCAGACAGCATCAGAGTTTATTTTAATAGACAAAGGCAAAATTATCGAAGAAATATCAGATCGAGAACTAAATGATCGTTGCAAACGGCATATCGCAATAAAGGCAACTGATCCACAAAAAGCTCTGATCGTTTTGGAAGAAACGCTACACACAGATAGTTTTAAGCTGATGCCAGATGGCATAATTCGCCTATATGATTATCTCGATGATATGGAAAAAGTGGCTGCTGCTTTGTCAGATGCACATATTCTCGTTACAGGTCTTTCTGTGGCCGGTGATACATTAGAAGATTACTTTTTAAGCAAAATAGGAGGGACAGGAAATGTCAAATCTCCTAAAAGCTGAATTTTATAAGCTGTTCCATAGCTGGTATTTTTGGGGGATAGGATTGTTTAATCTCCTTTTAAGTAGTGTGTTGTTACTGGATAGCGTTGGGGAAACATCCAACCTTTTCTTTGCTTCGATATACAATATGCCAATCCTATATTTCCTCACAATCATCTTTTCTGCCCTGTTTGTTGGAAATGATTTTGGCAGAAGAACATTACAATCATATATCAATGCCGGACATCGACGCGGAAAGATACTATTTGCGAAGCTGGTAGTTCATCAAATCGCCTGCATGGTTATCCTGTCTTTTCCACTGTTGTTACATAGCATAATTGGTACGTTTGTCACTAAAGGAGCATTGGCAAGCATCGGCATAGTTGTAATGGTGATTGCTTCGCAATTTGCAATGTGCCTATTACCTTTTTTCTTTGCCTTCATTTTCCGTGATATAGGAAAGAGTATGGCTGTGCCGATGGTACTCTTTTTCTTAATGGTCTTTTTGATGAATGGAGATCAAGTGCAGCTTATCTCACAAATATTGCCTATGGGCCAGCTTCGGCTTATGGCATTGCAACAATCCAACATATCCGGCGGGCAATTCATGTTTTCAGATTTTTTATGGATACTGGCATTATGCTTAGGTACTTATCTGTGGTTCCGACGCTCGGATTTGAAATAACAAGGAGGTGTGGGAATGAACAACTTACTGAAAATGGAAAAATATCAATTATCACATAATATCTTTTATTGGTGCGGTTTAATAGGGATATTTTTGATTGGTTTTTTTACCGCAGATACTTATGTCCCGGAAGCTATGGGGCCTATGGGTGGGGCTGCTACATCCCTCGCAGATATTTTTAATGGAATGGTTTACGATTCAACCTTTCTCCTGATAATTATATCCAGTATTTTAGCTCTGATTTTAGGACAGGAATTTTCCAGTCGGACGATTGATCTTGAGGTCAATGCAGGACATTCGAGAAAAACCATTTTCTTTGCTAAAGTAATCTCATACTTAATTGCATTTAATATCATGGCTCTTGTTTATCCTGTGGCTGGTTGTATAAGAGAAAGTGTCCGCTTTGGTATTACCGAAGCAGGCAACCTTTGTTATCAGGTCAGTAAGGCGATTTTATATTCTCTGCTTTTGAACAGTGCGACTTTTCTTATTGCAATCTGGATTGTTTTTTGGTTAAGAAGCTCTGCAAGAGCAATAGCTGTTACCGCTTTAGTCACTTTTGTTCTTAGCCTTTATCTTGGGTATGGAATGATGTTTGATCTTCCTGTTGCATTTTTGGCAACCTATCAGATACGGGAAGCGGTTTTTTCTGTGACCTATTTTTTGCCATGGGCCATTTTAGTTGGCGTTGTTTGGATAGTTGCTTTGATAACCTTTTCATGGATTAGCTTTCGCAAATGTGAACTCAAATAACAAGGAGGGAGGTGTCTGGAATAAAGCTGTTGTTAATTTTAGTTATCGCAGTCTTGATAGTAGTGCTTTTCAAATATGTGCAAATCAAAAGACAAATCCGTAACCTATCGAAACAAATGACCGATCTTACAACTGGAAAATCGGAAAAGATGCTGGACATCTCTCTTGTTGATAAAGATATAGAACAACTGGCCGCAGTATTAAACCAGTATAATGAAAAGCAAAGACAGTCCATTGCAAGCACATTACGGCACGAAATGTATTTGAAAGAGTCCATTGCTAATATTTCACATGACTTGCGTACCCCTCTGACGGTAATACTTGGCCATTTACAATTATTAAAAAAGGAGAATTTATCAGCAGGTCAAACACAGCGTATAGAAACCATTTATAATAAAGCAGAAAGAATGAAAGCGCTGATACAAACCTTTTACGATGTTTCTGTAATAGACGCAAAAGAAGTAACTCCTGTGCGTGAAGATTTCAACTTAACAAATTTGCTGATAAATCTTATCACAGAGAACGCCCCAGCATTGGAAGCAAAAGGCATATCTCCTGTAATTGGTCTGCCAGATCATTCCGTTTATCTCCATTCGGACTATGGTATGGTAGAACGTATTTTTCAAAATCTTATTATAAATGCTATTCGATATTCCTCTGGCTCGATTAAAATTGACCTGAAGCAAGGCAAAGAAAAGAGTGCTATTTTTATCATTGAAAATCCCATTGATAGTAAGGTGGAAATAGACCCAAACCGACTATTTGAAAGATTTTATACCGGGGACAAATCAAGGCATAATAGCGGTACAGGAGTGGGGCTTGCTGTGGTAAAACTATTAACTGACAAGCTCGGCGGCAATGTGTTCGCTAAAATTGAAAATGATACACTAACCATTTCATTGGAAATCAAATAAACAGTATTGTTTCAACTGCCGGGCGACGGCAAAGAAAAAAAGCCGTCGTACAACAGCCCTTTTGACACGCCCATAAAACCAGCGGCGGCTTTGAGAAATCAAGGCCGCCGCTTCTCTTTGCCCAGCGCAGGATCGGCGGCCCACGGAGGGAGCCGCCATGCTGATATACTGTCCCGTGACTATGAATTGGAACAGACTAACCTTACAAACCTTGTCGAATATCTTCGGCAAGAAGTCAAGGAACAGGAAAAGCAGAAAGTCAATGTCAGACAGTTTATTGCAGCGGTCAGGAAGTACACTGATATGCAGCAGCTTGACGCCTCTGTTCTCCGGGAGTTTGTGGAGAAAATTTATATCTCCGAGGTTTATACGCCGGACGAGAATGAGCCGCGCATCAAGGTCAGAGAAATCGAGATCGTCTATAACTTCATTGGTGCATTTGATTTTGAGGACGCAAGGGAGCAATCCCAAGCAGCCCAAAAAGAAAAGAAAACCGGCGTAGCCTAAACTACGCCGATTCTCTCACATAAATGTTTTCTTACGTCACCGCCCCTAAGCAGGGCTTTGTCTATAGTCTGAAATCTCCCGGAGTTTTTCCGGGAGATTTTTTTCACAGGACGCCTTTTCTGATCAGAAAATAACGCTTTTAGATATTGAGCAGATCACTGAATACCTTCAGTGCTCCGTCTGTCTCATGAGCCAGAACGCGTTTTGCAAGGACTTTACCAAGCTGGACGCCTTCCTGGTCGAAGCTGTTTACGTTCCACAGGAATCCCTGGAACATGATCTTATTCTCGAAGTGTGCAAGCAGTGCTCCCAGCGTCTTCGGATTTACCTGATCTCCGATGATGATGCTGGACGGACGGCCGCCTTCGAAGTTTTTGTTTTTATTCTCATCTGCTTTACCGCAGGCAAATGCAACGATCTGAGCTGCTACGTTTGCGCAGAGTTTCTGCTGGCTGGTGCTGCCCTGGATGTCGACATCGGTCTCCATCTGGTTATTGCGGAAGCCTACAAACTGCAGCGGAACGATATCAGTTCCCTGATGCAGCAGCTGATAGAAGGAATGCTGTCCGTTGGTACCTGGCTCGCCGAAGAGAACCGGACCGGTCGGGTAATTGACCGGCTCGCCGAAGCGGTTGACCGATTTACCGTTGGACTCCATATCTACCTGCTGTAAGTGAGCCGGGAAACGGTTCAGTGCCTGGGAGTACGGAAGAACTGCAGTGCTCGGATAGCCAAGAACGTTTCTCTCGTAAACACCGATCAGCGCATCGAGCATCTCCGGGTTCTGTAATACGTCTTTGTTTGCAGAAAGTTTATCTTCTGCTGCAGCGCCCTCGAGGAATGCTGCGAATACTTCCGGTCCGAAAGCCAGGGACAGAACAGCGCCGCCGACTGCGGATGTGGAAGAATAACGGCCTCCGATGTAGTCATCCATGAAGAATGCTGCCAGATAGTCGTCGCTCTTTGCCAGCGGAGAAGTCTCACTGGTAACGGCGATCATATGCTTGGATGCATCCAGGCCTGCATTTTTCAGAGCGTCTTTTACGAAGGACTCATTGGTCAGAGTCTCCAGTGTGGTTCCGGATTTGGATACCAGAACGAAGATGGAATGTGCTACGTCGATCGAATTCAGAACAGCTGCTGCGTCATCCGGGTCAACGTTGCTGATGAATTTTGCTTCCATTTTGAAGCAGCCGTTTTTCTTTGCCCAGTTTTCCAGAGCCAGATACATCGCACGCGGGCCAAGGTCGCTTCCGCCGATACCGATCTGCACAACGGTGGTGAATTTTTCACCTGCTGCGTTGGTGATCTCACCTGCATGTACTTTGTTCGCAAACTCTGCGATGCGGTTCTGCTGCTCTACGTAGAAAGCACGTTTGTCTACGCCGTCTGCCGTAACGGTGTTTCCGAGCTGGCCGCGGGTCAGCTGATGAAGCACGAGACGGTTCTCTCCGGTGTTGATGACAGCACCGTTGTAAAGCTCCTCAAATTTTTCAGAAAGCTGTGCCTCTTCTGCCAGTTTTACGAGTGCGGCAAGGACATCCTCATTCACCTGTTTTGCTGCGTAGTTATACGCAAGTCCTTCTGCCATCGGAACGCTGTAAGATTTTACGCGCTCTGCTCCGTTTTCGCCGGACATCACCTCGGCAAGATTGACACGCTCCACTTTTTTCAACTCCTCAAAAGAAGCCAGTTTATCAAGATTGTTCCAGGTAACCATTGTTAAGTTCCTCCTGTTTTTTTATTTTGTCTCTCTATTCCGTCCGCGGAAACATTTTTATTCCCGCTATTATACCAATGAAACAGACTGCTTGCTAAAAACAGTCTGTTTCGTGATATTTTTTTATTTCGTATAGTTATAAGAAAGAGCTCTTGCGATCTCCCACTGATATTCCGGCAGAGTCTTTGTCATGGACAGTGCCTCATCGATATCGTAATCTACATACTCACCGTTCTTGTATGCAACAACGCGGTCTGTTTTGCCTTCCAGAAGAAGGTCAACTGCGTAAGCACCCATGATGGACGCATATACACGGTCTTTACATGTCGGGCTTCCTCCACGCTGCATATGTCCAAGGATCGTTGCACGGGTCTCGATGCCGGTTGCAGCTTCGATTCTGCGCGCCATGCTGGTGGAATGGCCGATGCCCTCAGCATTTACGATGATATGATGTTTTTTGCCTTTTCTACGGTTCTCGATGATGTTGTTGATGATCTTCTGCTCATCGTAATCGTATTTCTCCGGAAGAAGAATATCCTCTGCGCCGTTTGCGATACCGCACCACAGAGCGATATATCCGGCATTACGTCCCATAACCTCGATGATCGAGCATCTCTCATGGGAAGTGGAAGTATCTCTTACTTTATCAATGGCTTCCATTGCAGTGTTTACCGCGGTATCAAAACCGATGGTATATTCTGTGCAGGCGATATCCAGGTCGATGGTTCCCGGTACACCTACGGTGTTAATTCCAAGAGCTGCCAGTTTCTGCGCTCCTGCAAAAGATCCGTCTCCGCCGATAACTACCAGTCCGTCGATGCCGTGTTTTCTGCAGACATCTGCAGCACGTTTCTGGCCTTCCAGTGTACGCATCTCTGCGCAGCGGGCGGTATAAAGGATGGTACCTCCGCGCTCGATGGTGTCGGATACATCGCGGGCTGTCATGTCGATGATTTCTTCGTTCATCAGTCCGTCGTAGCCTTTCAGGATACCTTTCATCTGAACGCCCTTCTGCAGACCTCTTCTTACGGCTGCACGGATCGCTGCGTTCATACCTGGTGCATCACCACCGCTGGTAAGCACTCCGATTGTCTTTACCTTGTTAGTCGTTGCCATATGAATTCCTCCATCTCATCACACACATTAATAAACGAGTAGTTTTATTTATTAATCACACACAGTTTTATTTTAAAGCATTCAGGCCCTTTTTTCAATACTCTTTTCTACAACTTTCACGTTTCCGGTACCGAATTTTGCCTGAAGTGACGCCACCAGACGGGCATCTGCCTGCACATTGCGGCTCGGCGGCAGTTTTTTCATCGCTTTGATCGATTTGATGTAGAGAATCACGCTGTCCTTGCCGTCGGATTCATGCAGCATCTGGTACAGATCCGCCACTTCTCTCTCGTACGTTTCCTTGTCCGGGAACTGGATCCAGAGCTCTTTCGGGATGCCTGCAAACGGGAAAATTTTCTCGCAGATCAGCTTGCTCGGCTTATCATCCTCCGCGGAAACACGGCCCTGGATGAAGACACGCGCATCGGTCTGCATCATCGCTGCGTTTTTCTCGTAATCGCGCGGGAATACGACGATTTCCATACTGCCGACGAGGTCCTCGAGTGTGAGAAATGCCATTGTCTTGTTATTCTTTGTATATTTGATTTTTTTATCCGTGATAATGCCGCCGACAATCTCTTTCGCGCCGTCGGTGACGGATGGGAAACCCGTCTCCTCATCCGGCTGGAAGTCTGTCGTTACCGCGGAAATGTTCTTCCGCCAGCACTCCTCCTGCTCCTCTAGCGGATGACCGCTGACGTAGATGCCGAGCACCTCTTTTTCGAGCGCCAAAAGATCACTCTTTTCGTATTCTCCGACATCCGGGTACACCGTTTCATACGACCGTTTGGTCGTCTCATCTACGAAGTCAAACAGACTCATCTGGCCGCTTAACGAATCTTTTTTCTCGCGCGCCACATCATCGAGCACATTGGCGTAGACGAACATGAGCTGCTTTCTCGTCACGCCGAAGCAGTCGAATGCGCCCGCCTTGATAAAGTTCTCGACGGTCCGCTTGTTGACTTCTTTTCCGCTCAGACGCTCCGCGAAATCCTTTAACGAGCGGAACGGTCCGTTTGCACTCCGCTCCTCCACGATCGCCTCCATGACCGGCTTTCCGATGCCTTTGACCGCCGCCATGCCATAGCGGATCGCCTGGCCGTCCACCGTGAATTTTCCTTCGCTTCGGTTGATGTCCGGCGGCAGAATGGAAATGCCCATCTGGCGGGAACTCAAGATATACTCTGCGACTTTTCCCGGGTTATCGATGCAGGAGGTCATCAGAGCCGCCATGAACTCAACCGGGTAATAGTATTTCAGCCATGCCGTCTGGTACGATACGAACGCGTACGCCGCCGCATGGGATTTGTTGAAGGCGTATTTCGCGAAGTCGATCATCTCGTCGTAGATCTTGTTCGCTGTCTTCTCATCAATGCCGTTTTTGATACAGCCCGGCACGCCCTCGGCCTCGTTTCCATAAACGAAATTCTGGCGCTCTTTTTCCATGACAGATGCCTTTTTCTTCGACATCGCACGGCGCACCAGATCGGCCCGTCCAAGCGAATAGCCCGCCAGTGCCTGTACGATCTGCATAACCTGTTCCTGGTAGACGATACAGCCGTACGTCGGCTCCAGAATCGGTTTTAAGAGCGGTGTATCGTACGTAACGGATTCCGGGTTGTTTTTTCCTTTGATGTACTGCGGAATAAAATCCATCGGGCCCGGACGGTACAGGGAAATTCCGGCGATGATATCCTCGAGGCTCTGCGGTTTTAACTCCTTCATGAAGTTTTTCATTCCCGCACTCTCGAGCTGGAACACACCGACCGTTTTCGATGCGCCGATCATACCGAGCACTTTCGGATCGTTGTAATTGATGTGAAGCAGATCAATTTTCTTATTGCTGTAACGCTCTGCGAGCTTTGTCGCATTCTGAATGACGGTCAGGGTCCGAAGTCCTAAGAAGTCCATTTTCAGAAGTCCCAGTTCCTCGAGCGTCGTCATCGTGAACTGCGTGACGATCGTTCCGTCGCTTCCTCGCGAGAGCGGCACAAATTCCACCAGCGGACGCGAGCCGATGACAACACCGGCGGCGTGCATCGACGTGTGGCGCGGCAGACCTTCAAGTCTCCGTGACATGTCGATCAGATGTGCAACCTCTTCATTGCCCTGATACAGCTCCCGCAGCTCATGGTTCATCTGCAGTGCCTTGTCGATCGTGATATTCAGTTCATTCGGAATCATCTTCGCAATCGAATCGACCTGTGCATACGGCATATCCAGCACACGGCCGACATCGCGGATGACACCGCGCGCCGCCAGTGTACCGAATGTGACGATCTGTACAACGCGGTCCTTGCCGTATTTTCTCGTTACATAGTCGATGACCTCCGGGCGGCGTTCGAAGCAGAAATCCACATCGATATCAGGCATGGTAACTCGTTCCGGGTTCAGGAAACGCTCGAACAGGAGCTGGTACCGCATCGGGTCCAGCTGTGTGATGCCAAGGGTGTAGGAAACAATACTTCCGGCCGCCGATCCTCGTCCCGGTCCGACCATGATGTCGTGGTCGCGCGCAAATTTGATGAAATCCCACACGATCAGGAAGTAATCGACGTAACCCATCGTTTTGATCGTATCAAGCTCATATTTCAGCCGCGCCTTCAGTTCATCTGTCGCCGGGTGATACCGTTCCTCGAGGCCGTCGTAGCAGAGCTTATTTAAGTATTCCCAGGAAGTGTATCCCTCCGGCACATCGAATTTCGGAAGTTTTGTGACACCAAATTCGATCTCCACATTACACCGGTCTGCAATTTTCTGTGTATTTTCGATTGCCTGCGGTGCATACGGGAAGAGCGATGCCATCTCCGCCTCGGATTTCACGAAATACTGTCCGCCCTCGTAGCGCATGCGGTCCTCATCCGTGATCTTCTTTCCGGTCTGCAGGCACAGAAGAATATCGTGGGAATCCGCATCTTCTGCGTACGTGTAGTGAATATCATTCGTCGCCACCAGCTCGATGCCGGTTTCTGCCGAGAGGCGCATCAGCTGCTGATTGACCATCCGCTGCTCCGAGATGCCGTGATCCTGCAGTTCCAGGAAGAAATTGCCTTTTCCGAAAATCTTCTCATACCGCAGTGCGGCCTCTTTTCCCATCTCGTACTGGTTCCGCACCATCGCACGCGCCACCTCACCTGCAAGGCAGGCGGAAAGCGCGATAATGCCCTCGTGATACTTTTCCAGAATCTCCATGTCGACACGCGGCTTATAGTAAAATCCATCGATAAAGCCCGCCGAAACAATCTTCATCAGATTGGAATAGCCCGTATTATTTTCCGCCAGCAGAACCAGATGGTAGTACCGGTCCTCTCCGCGGCTGGTTTCGCGGTCGAAACGGGAACCCGGCGCCACGTAAACCTCACAGCCGAGGATCGGCTTGATGCCCTGCGCGCGGGCTTCTTTATAAAAATCGATACAGCCGAACATGACGCCGTGATCGGTGATCGCGGCGCTGTTCATGCCAAGCTCCTTGACTCTGGCAACGTACTCTTTGATCTTGTTCGATCCGTCCAGAAGGCTGTATTCGGTATGTACATGTAAATGCGTAAAACTCATCGTTTTCTCCTCTATTTTCCAAAGGCATGTTCCGTTGTCTCCAAGATCGTCTGCACCAGGCTGTCCGGCTCGATCGGCTTGGTCAGATGGCTGTTCATGCCCGCCGCGCGGCATCCCTCTTTGCTCTCTTCGGAAGACTGCGCCGTCATCGGGATGATCGGGACTTGTTTTGCTTCCGGAAGCTCCATGGTGCGGATCTGCCGCGCTGCCTCAAGACCGCCCATCACAGGCATCATCAGATCCATTAAAATCACATCAAATTTCTGCGGATTCGCCGCATACTTTTCGACCGCCTCGCGGCCGTTCCATGCCTCTTCCACCGTCGCACCGTGATCGGTCAGGTAAAACTCGGCGATTTCCATGTTGATCTCATTATCCTCGACAAGCAGAACGTGGAAACGGACAAGCTCTTTTCCTGCGATCCGTGTCTTTACTTCCTGAATCCGCTGTCCCTCGCAGTCAATGTAAAACGGAAGCCGGAATACATACGTCGTTCCGACGCCCTGCTGGCTCGTTACCTCGATCGTGCCCTGCATTTTTTCGATCAGTTCTTTGACGATCGACATGCCAAGGCCCGTTCCCTTGTACTGCGTTCTCGCACCGGACTTCTCCTGTGTGAACGGATGGAACAGCTCTTTTTCGATAAATTTGCTGCTCATTCCGATGCCGCTGTCCATGATGCGGAACTCGTAGACGACCCGGGTTCCGTCGCAGGAGACTTCGCCCGCATACGTATCGATCGTTCCGCCCGGCTTGTTGTACTTGATTGCATTGCTGAAGAGATTCAGCATAATCTGCCGCAGGCGCAGCGGACTGCCGATCAGTCTCGTGTGCGTCAGCTCACCGCGGTGCATACGGTGGGTAATGCCCATCTCCGTAATCTGCGCATTGACAAGGGATGCCACATCATCCATCAGATGCGTCAGATCAAAAGAAGCGCTCTCGATCGTCTCTTTTCCGGACTCCAGCTTATTCATATCGAGCACATCGTTGACGAGTGCCAGCAGATGGCTTGCGGAAAGATTGATTTTATCGAGGCAGTCGTCCACTTTTGCCTCATCCTGCCGGTTTTTGCGGATGATATCCAGCATGCCCATAATGCCATTGATCGGCGTGCGCACATCGTGGCTCATGCGGTTCATAAATTCTGTTTTTGCACGACTTGCACTGTCTGCAGCTCTAAAGGCATCCTGAAGCTGTATCTTCTCCCTCTCTTCCCGGCTGTGGAACTCTGACGTATCACGGAAAAGGATCATGCCGTGTACCACAACGCTCTCCCGCTTTGTCTTTCGGTCGTAGACGGTATCCTGTGACATAAGAACCGTCTTCTGCAGCCATATTCTTCTGCCGGACTCATCTGTTTCCTGATACTCCACGACTACCTGCTTATCTCCGTTTTCAAAGCGCTGCAGCAGTTTCTTCGAGGAATCCACAATGCGGTATGATTCCAATGTCTCCTCCGCGACAAACGCACTGCATTCCCCGCAGTATTTCTCGTAGGAACACGGCAGATCTATATTGAGGTCAAATTTCTTCTGCCCGCTGTGGTAAAAAATCTGCTCCAGCGAATCATTCGTCAGATCAACGGCGAACACGGCCTCGGCCGTCTCGAGAAGTGCCTCGGCGTAGTGGCTGTTTTCAATGATCGACTGTTTCATCTGTTCATAGTATTGGTCGAGCTGTTCTTTTTCATTCCGAGCAGCTTCCCCATTGGAGCGGAACCGCTCAAAGCCCATCAGAAAATGGTGCAGTCCGCCATCCTCGGCCGCGTCGTAGAACAGAATGGTGACTTTTCCCCGGCAGAGCGCTTCCCCTTCGCTGCCCTCCCGATACTCGCACAGAATTTCTACGCTCTCTTCTCCCTTCTGATAGCACTCCTTCAGATGGGTAAGATCCAGCATTCTACGCGTTTCCTTTCTCTTTTCCTCATCCGTGATGCCCTGCACAATATGCTCGGCCGCACCGGTATAGCTGCCGTCCTCGGCAAGGAAAAAGCCCGAAACGGCACGCAGAATCCGGTACTGGTCCTGTCTTGCATTGCAGTAAATACAGTTGGAAAAATGGTATCCCTTTTTCTTTACGACGTCCAGCGCTTCCAGGCTGATCTTCCGCTCTGCGGCGGCTTCTTCCATCTTCGCGCGGTTTTTGTCGATATACATGTTCTGGTCCGCATGGCGGAACAGTTCCCGGATATCACAGTCTTCAAATTCCGTGGACAGTGCATAGCCTCCGGCGTAGCTGATCGGCATCTCCGGGTGCTGGCGGGAATATTCTGCCGTCTGCGTGCGGATGTGATTCATGCACGCTTCCACTTCTTCGCGGTTCAGTCCGCGCAGAATGGCAAGAAACTCATCTCCGCCGTTTCTTCCGACGAAATACTCCTCCGGGACTGCTTTTCGAAGCTGAACGGCAAAGGAACGGATATATTCGTCTCCCTTGTCGTGACCCAGACTGTTGTTGATCGTGCGCAGATTGTTGAGGTCAAACACGCAGACCGCATACACGCCGGAATTTTCTTCTCCTCCGTCGCTTCCCTCCAGAATCTCTTCGCATTTATTTTTATTTGGCAGGCCCGTCGCCTCATCGAGATAGACTTTCTTCTGCAGAATACGGTTCACCGCCGCATAGCGGACGGCCTTGATCAGCTCCATGCCGATGACAAACACCAGACCGATGATATCTCCTACTACCACCTGCTCCAGCTTCTTCAGCGAAGACGCCATTCTCTGCGAATACGCTTCCGCAAGGCCCGTCGCCTCGTCACAGATTTTGAAAAAGGTCTCACTCTTTTCGATAATCGCGGTATTCTCATATCCTTTTTCACGCACCAGCAGAATCTCTGCCTTCAGCTCTTCAAAATACGATGCCAGCTCAGTCATCTTATCCTGAAAATCCCGGTCATCCAGGCGCACCAGATCCAGCTCGCTGCTTCCGTTCCGCAGACCGTCGATATAAGCGTTGATGTCTGCAATCATCGTATCCTGCGGTTCTCCCGCATCCTCCAGCTTGATAATCCGCTGCGTTTTTCCGCGCACCAGACCGGCATAGTTGACAACGCGGGCCGTTCCCTGTATTTTCTCGACCATCGACATAATGCAGAAAAACAGAATAATCAGAATGATCGTCAAAACCGTCATTGCGGTTTTGGAAATAAAAGATGTTTTTTTCTTACTTTTCTTTTTCTTCATCGCTCTCCATCAGATCCTGTGTCATTTTTTGTCATATAGATCATATTATAAGCGCAATCCTCTCTTCGCGCAACCGCAAACCGGGCGCAGAAAAAACTTCAAAATTTTATCTGCTGTCTGACACAAAAAAACGGACACCGGAGAGGATGCGTTTCCTGTCCAGTGCCCGATTTTTTCTTATTTTGCTTTTTCTGCCGTCCAGATTTTACCGTCGCGGATGACAACCTGTTTTTCTTTCATCAGATGGCCGACCGCGCGCTTAAATGCTGCTTTGCTGAGGCCGAATTCTCTCTGAATCACTTCCGGTGATGCTTTGTCATCAAATGGAAGGACACCTGCAAATTCCTCGATCACAGAAAGAACGCTCTCTGCATCGATTGCGATCTGCTCGTACGCTTTTCCGCGTGCGGACAGGGAGAGTTTTCCGTCCTCTTTGACTTCTGTAACGCGGCACTCAAGTTCCTGGCCGACATGATAGTCTGCCTGTGCTTCTCTCTTTGGAATCAGGCCGGAGTAGCGGTCATCAACAGCAACGAAAACGCCGAAGTTTCCGCTGATCTCGTAGATTCTTCCCTTTACGATATCGCCTATGACGTACGGAGAATTGGTTTTCAGGAAATGGTAAACCTTCATCGTTGCGCAGAGACGGTCGCTCTTGTCGATGTAGAGGGAAACCAGAACCTCATCACCTGGATGGAGGCGGCGGGTCTGCTGTTTAAACGGAAGAAACAGATCTTTTTCCAGACCCCAGTCCAGAAATGCTCCGATCTTTCCGGTAGCAGCTACGTTTAAGACAGCCAGCTCTCCAAGCACCAGCTTCGGCTCTCTGGTTGTCGCAATCAGACGGTCGCTGGAATCGCGGTACAGAAATACTTCCAGCTCATCTCCCTCTTTTGTTCCTTCCGGCACCTGTTTGATCGGCAGAAGAACACGTTCCTTCTCGCCTGCTTCCCGGGTCTCCCCAAGATAAATACCGAATTCTACTTTCTTTACTACTACCAGCTTTTGCTTTCTTCCTATATTTAACATTTGACTTCCTTTCTTACTGCTCGCCGAGAGCCTTCATGCTCATCTCCTCGAGCAGGTCGCTCTTGATGTGGTACAGCTTGTCGGACAGATCCACGTAAACCTCATGCGGATTGACCAGACGTTTGGACTCCTCCCAGAGGGTATCTTTCTCTCTGGTGCAGATGTCGCGGATCTCCATGACGGATGGAGAAGTGTAGACGCATGCGCCCTTCTGGAAAATCGGAACGAGGAGCTCGCGTAAGGTGTAGGTTCCGCCTTTGATCTTCGTCTTTTTCCAGGTCTCGATCGGGTCGAAGATGATCATATCTTTGCTCTCGTCGAAGGTCTCGTCTGCAAGGCAGATCAGGTCGGCACGGATCTTTCCGGTTTCTTTATCATAAATACGATAAATCGTCTTATTGCCCGGGTTTGTTACTTTCTCGGAGTTCTCGGACAGCTTGATCTTCGGTATGAATTCTGCATCATCTTTATCTTTTGCTGCTGCCAGCTTGTAAACGCCGCCGAATGCCGGCCAGTCACCGGAGGTAATCAGATTTGTGCCGACACCCCAGGAATTAATCTTCGCGCCCTGGGTTTTGAGGCTGTCGATCAGGTACTCGTCGAGATCGCTGGATGCGGAAATGATGGCATCGCCGAAACCTTCTGCCTCGAGCATCTGATATGCTTTTTTCGACAGGTAAGCCAGGTCACCACTGTCGATACGGATGCCGTAGCCTTTCATCGGCAGGCCCGCTTCTCTCATCTCTTTGAAAACGCGGATGGCGTTCGGAACGCCGGATTCGAGAACATCGTACGTATCTACAAGAAGAATGCATGCTTCCGGATACAGTTTCGCATACGTTTTAAATGCGGTGTATTCATCAGGGAAACTCATGATCCAGCTGTGTGCGTGGGTTCCCTTGACCGGAACATCAAACATCTGTCCTGTCAGGACATTGGAGGTTCCGATGCAGCCGCCGATCATGGCAGCACGCGCGCCGTAAATGCCGGCATCCGGTCCCTGCGCACGGCGGAGTCCAAACTCCATGATGCCGTCGCCCTTTGCCGCGTAAACAACGCGGGATGCTTTCGTCGCGATCAGGCTCTGATGGTTGATCATGTTCAGAATCGCGGTCTCTACAAGCTGTGCCTCCATGATCGGAGCGACAACTTTTAAGAGCGGCTCTCTTGGGAATACGACGGTTCCTTCCGGGATCGCATAGATATCTCCGGTGAAATGGAAGCCTCTTAAATACTCCAGGAAATCATCGTTGAAAATATGGAGGGAACGGAGATAGTCGATGTCATCCGGTGAAAAGTGAAGATCGCGGACATACTCGATTACCTGCTCAAGTCCTGCACATACGGCGTATGCGCCGCCACATGGATTCTTTCTGTAAAATGCATCAAATACCACGATCTGATCGGACGGGTTCTCGTAGTAGCCCTGCATCATGGTAAGTTCATATAAATCGGTTAACAGTGTAAGGTTCTGCGCTCTCATGGCAAATTCCCCTTTCCTCATTGTGTTTATTACGTTCGTATCTTATTCTTTCCGATTGTACCACAATCATTGAAATTCCACAACTACGTATGGCTGTCCTTTTTCATCGTTCAGCGAGATAAAACAGCCGTTTTCCGTCTCAGCGCGCAACGGATGCAGGACATCGCCGAGGTGCGCCTGCTGTTTGTATTCGGCGCGCATCCGGCGCACGGTGAAGTTCTTCGGAAGGCATTCACCGGCAAGGGAAATGAACTGTGCGTTGTTGACGTGGTGGTTCGTATCGAGGTTGTGCGGCCGCACCGGGAACGGTTCGCCGATGAAATCTGCTTCCGGCATTTTCACTTTGCGCTCGCCGAAATCCTCGTCGATCGGATCGTCAATGCCATAGGCGTCTGTCGTCTCTTTCGGTGCACGGACGGGATGACCCGTTTCCATATTGACGTAAGACCAGATGGAGTTGGCACAGGCGAGCATTTCGCCGTCTTCTGTTTCCATCGTGAAGTTACGCATGCCAAGAAATCCTTTGAAGCCGCTCGCCCATGTAGTGATTTTTACCGCTTCACCAAGGGATGGATAGCGGCGCACATGAATCTGCCACGCGGACAGCACCCAGGCGCAGCCTCGTTTTTTGAGCTCCGCAACGCCCTCGCCGATCGCTTCCGACTGGAAGGTACTGCAGTCCTGAAAGTAATTGATCAGCCCCGGCAGGGTGAGATTTCCGTCCTCACCGATTTCGCTGTAGCGGATTCTGCTCGTAAAGGAATACTTCATCGTTTCGTTCCTCCTGCTGTATTTGTTTTTGAGCATCGAAAAAGGCCTCAGGTACGAGACCTGAGACCTTTTAATGAGCTGGGCTACCTGGATTCGAACCAGGAACTGACGGAGTCAGAGTCCGTTGCCTTACCGTTTGGCGATAGCCCATTGCCTTGCGACAAAATGTATAATACACTATCGCAAGAGAAAAGTCAACACCTTTTTTGAAATTTTTTTATTTTTTTCAAAAAACTGACTTTTGGAACATTTTGGAAGGGATTTGACGGCTCAACCCGGCCGTTGTCACTCTCCCGCCACGTATTTTTTGTCGATGTTGACGACGCATTCATACTTCTCATCCATTTCCTTCATCAGCGCCCCGATCTGCCCGATCACGCGATCACAGTCTTTCTTCTTATAAGAATACGGGATTTCAAGATCAAAAATCAGCTTCTTTTTCTCCGCCCCGTTGATCATACGGAAATCGTGGAAGGAAAGCTCCGGATCGAGAATGGAAATTACGTTTCTTACCTTCTCCTTTGTCGCAAGAACCGTCGCATCGTGGATCTCCACCGGATCCATGTGGATGACCAGCAGAATCCCCAATTTTTTGCCGACCTCATGTTCAATGCGGTCGATAATATCATGCGATACCTCGATATCGACATCTCGCGGCACCTCCGCATGGATCGATGCCATACTTCTGCCAGGCCCGTAGTTGTGGACAATCAGATCATGGGTTCCTACAATTCCTTCATAGGAAGCAACCTCTTTCATGATCCGTGCATACAGATCCGGATCCGCGCCCTGCCCGATCAGCGGTTCCAATGTATCTTTTGCAATGGAAATACCGGACCACATAACGAGTACCGCCACAACAAGTCCTGCGATTGCGTCGATATTAACCGAAAGGAAATGGCAGATCAATATAGAAGCGATCGTTGCGCTCGTCGTGATCACGTCGCCCATGGAATCCGCCGACGTTGCCAGCATCACCTTCGACTGAATGCGGTTTCCCAGTTTTCGGTTGAAAAGCGCCATCCACAGCTTTACACCAACCGAGAGCACCAGAATCAAAAACGGAACCATCTGAAATGTGATCTCTTCCGGATTGCGAATTTTCTCCAGGGAGCTCTTTAAAAACGTAAAGCCGACTTCAATAACCAGAAACGAAACGATCAGCGCTGCAATATACTCGATCCGTCCATGCCCGAACGGATGCTCTTTGTCGGCCGGTTTGTTTGCCATCTTGACACCAACAAAGCTGATGACCGAAGATGCCGCATCGGAAAGGTTATTGAACGCATCCGCCATGATCGCCAGAGAATGCATCCCAACACCGATCAGCAGCTTGGCGGCAAACAGCAATACATTGCAGCAGATTCCTACCATACTGGATAAAATACCATATCTCGTCCGCACATCCGCATTGTCAGTGTTCTCATACTCTTTTACAAAACATCTTACCAGAAAATCTGTCATGGGTTCCCCTTCTTTCCACAATACATTCAGAAACATTAGCTTAGATAAAAAGGGCCTCACGCATCGCCGCGAAGCCCTTATGTTTTTTCTGTCTTTTTCTATAGTAGGCAGTGTTGAAAAAAAAGTCAAGCCTAACATATTTTCGGAGATTCTATCGACAGAGAGAAAAAGCAACGCAGACTGCTTCTTTTCAGCAATTCTGCGCCGCTTTTTCTCTGTTTTTTCAGATTTTATCTCTTTTCAGGCAGATTTGACAATCGAATGAGAGTTTTTCTTTTTCCTGCCTGAAATAGCGTTACCGCCCACCGGTACCCAGCGAGCCGTAACGGAATAGCTACTATTTTACTTTATAAATTTTCGCCATATCCTGCACATACAGCGGATAGAACCGATAGCCCGCAAAATCGCTCCGAAGTGCAACCTCACATGCCATATCCTCGATATACAGGTTTGCCGCATCGTCACAGAGCAGTGTTTCCATTTTTTTGTAAATCTCAACCTGCTCCTCTTCATCCGTGCTGGTCTTAACCTGCTGATACAGTTTATCATACTCTTCGTTGCTGTAGTTGATAAAGTTCTTGGATGATGTTGAGGTAAACCGTTCCAGCAACGCGCGTCCGGTCAGATATGCCGCATCAACGCCGACAACCGTGGACTGGAACTTCCGGTCTGCATATACATCCGACAGCCAGCTGTCCCACTCGACCTGCTGAATTTTGGCAGTAACACCGATCGCTTTAAGCTGCTCTACCAGAACCTGGGCTGTATCGATATGCTGCTGATAATTGTTCGGCACTGTAATCGTAAGCTCAAATCCATCTGGGTATCCGGCTTCTTTTAACAGTTCTTTTGCCTTCTCAATATCCTGATTATATCGCTCTGACAGTTCCGGCACATAATATTTTCCAAATGCCGGGAACATGCTGCTTCCGATGATCGTTCCTTTTCCGTCCGCAATCATATCCAGCACTTCCTGGCGGTTTGCCGCATAGCACAGCGCCTGGCGCACCTTCACATTGTTGAGCGGTTCCACGGCATTGTTCAGATACAGCGCCTGTACCAGGTTCATACCGCCGTCATAAATCGTAAAATCGGAATCTTCGGCAAGCTGCGCTGTCTGTGTGGAACTGAGACGTGCATACATGTCCAGTGTACCGGATTTCAGGTTTGTTACGACTGCATTGCTGTCCTTGACAATTCGAAATGTTACCTTGTCCAGATACGCCTGATTTTCCGTATCCCAGTAATCGCTGAATTTTTCAAGGACAATGTTTTCCTGCGGGGACCGTGATACATAGTGGAACGGGCCTGTTCCGACCGGATCTGCTTCCAGATCTTCCACATGCTCAGGTACAATCGCTACCGTCAGATAGGCAAGAAACTCGGTGTCTGCCTCTTTTAAATAGATGTCGATCGTGCTCTCGTCCGGAATTTCAACCTTGTCCACATTGGAAAATGCCTCTACCAGAGGCGTTCCGTCTCCGTTGATACCCGCACAGCGTTCGATTGAATATTTTACATCCTCTGCAGTGACGGTCGTTCCATCGTGGAATTTGACACCATTCCGGAGCTTGAAGGTATAAACCTTTCCATCCTCCGAGATCGAATGGCTCTCTGCCACCGCATCGTTCAGATTTCCTTCTTCATCGGGCTTTACAAGGCCCTCATAAATATTGAATAGGATTTCTTTCGTTCCTGCCGCAACAGATTTGTGTGGGTCAAGACTATCCTCAATGTCCTGAGGAATTCCTACCGTGATGGAACCTCCCATAACAGGTTCCCCTGTCGGGGTTGATTCCGTTGATACCTGAGAACTTGTGGTATCGGAAGAATCTGCTTTCCCATCCTTGCCATCCTGGCATCCGCCAAGTACAACAGTAAGAGCTGCAACTAAAAGCAGCGCAAGTACGCTTCTTCTTTTCTTCATGATTTCTCCTTTTGATACGAGTTCTCTCATTTTGTAATTGTCACGCCTATTGTATCCGACCTGTTCCCAAATAGCAAGTACATTATTGTATACAATTTATTTTCCGAATCCGAAAATCACGTATATCCGCCCGCGTATTCCGGATTCTTTCCCTCGGGATGTACCAGAAAAGATAAAAATTTTGCCGCCCGGGAATTTTAACATTCCCGGGCGGCAAACGCTTTTGCTTTTTTTCTTTTATCCTTCAATGGAGATTGTCTTTTTCTGCTCCACAGCCGGTTTTGCTTCCTTCTTCGGTACGAAGAGTTTCAGCAGACCGTGTTTAAATTCAGCCTTGATATCCTCTTCGGTAATATCTTCACCTACATAGAAGCTTCTGCTGCATGCACCTGCGTAACGCTCTTTACGGATGTAGCGGCCGTTCTCTTTTTCTTTCTCGTCTTTGTCAAGACCTTTCTCTGCACTGATGGTCAGATAACCATTTTCCAGTGTGGCCTGAACTTCATCTTTTGTGAAGCCCGGAAGGTCAACCACTACCTCGTAGCCATTAGCCAGCTCGCGAATATCTGTTTTCATCACATGGCTGGCTTTGCGGCCATACAGTTTCTTTTCTGTATTCTTCATCTCTTTGTCATAATCATAGAACGGAAAATCGTTGAAAAAGTCATCAAATAAATTTTCTCCAAAAATACTAGGCATTAACATAAGTCATCGCTCCTTCTTATTCTTCTCATGGAACCTGATCCATGCTTTTTCTCCGGTTTTTCTTTTCACCGGATCTTTTTGTTTACCTGTTTCTTTGGAACGGAAAGGCTTCCGGATACCGGAGGTTTTCTTCTTTTCCTCTCTTTGTATCCCTCTTCCTTTGTTCTAGCTGTAATATAACACTTATTATTAGCACTGTCAAGAGACGAGTGCTAATTATTTTGTGAAAATTTTGTGAACGCTACGAGTCATGCACATTTACGCGAAAAGCCCTCGTTCAAGCTTGCTTGATAAAGAGGGCTTTTTCATGGAAATGTATAGGGCGACAGCCCGACAGCGAGGGAATTTATTCCCGAGCTGTGCACAGACACCTATATGAGTGAAACTTAGCGAAACTTAAATTACGCCCAAGATGGAATATACTTATTTGTTTGTACTTGATTTTTTAATCTGATCATCTATATCTTCTCCATCACCAAATACCGTAACCTTTATTGATCTTCCCCTTTCCGTTTGATATTTCCGGATATACTCTGTTAATTGTTTTACGTAAATTTCTTCATCTTCCACAATTGCAATCTGTATCATCCTATACCCACCTAAATCTCCTTATTCTGTTAAATAGAAAGTAGAAATTCTGTTAAGTTTTCAATAGCATCTGGTTTTTCTGATAGTTCTTTCCCCATCAGTCCCTCTCCCATAATACCAGGATCCGCACTAAGAGATACAGCGACTCGACTTGAATTCCATACAGCTTCATACATCATTTCCTGATTTTCTTTTGTTACTTTATTGAGAACGTAATAAAATGGTTTTCGAATACTTTGCGATAATTCCCCGATTTTTTTGGAAAGCTGTAGGGATTCATAGGATGGATCTATGATTATCAATATCAAATCTACACCGTTATCAATTCCACGTCCAAAGTGTTCAATACCAGCCTCCATATCCATTAGCGCAAATTGGTCTTCTGTAAGCCTGAGATTTTGGATAAATTGAGTCATAACAGTTCCCATAGCACAAGAACACCCTTCATTTGCCTGATGAATTTTTCCACTGGTCATCAGTTTTACACCGTCTTTCAGACTATAATAATCTTCCGGTATATCATCTATAGTCCAGGTTTCCTCAAAAAACTGATGAGTAAATTTTGATAACATCATATCATTTAAAACATTTTGCTTACCACCGAAATAGTCTGTAAAATCTCTGGGAAGCTTCATACCCAGCTGTCGGTGTAGACCATAATTAGATTCATCGGAATCAATTACCAAAATTTCTTTTCCTCGTCTGGCTAAAGCCTTAGCCAAAAGACTGGTTACTGTACTTTTTCCACATCCACCTTTTCCGCAAACTGCTATTTTCATCTCTATCTTTACTCCTTTTCTTTTTTCTAAATAATAGGCATTACATATGACCATACTTCAAACTGTCTTACTCCACTTCCTCCAGTTCTGTTCCTTCTGGAAGAATATATCCGCAGTTATCACATACTCCATCCTCTGCAAGTATCCCGTCTTTCACAAAGGCTTCAATGCCTCCCGGTTCATGACAGCGTGGACAATCTAATTCCTGTATCTTTTTCTGATTTCTTACATCCTGGCAATTGGCAAATTCAATTTTACCCATAGTGATTCCTCCATTTTCATTCCATATCAATTTGTCTTCGCAAAAAAGTTCCTACCATACGGGAAAAATTGCTGATATTACGAATATAGGCAAAGTCTTTTCCATAGATTCTCTTTTCCACGGAGAGCTCTTCTTCATTCCCTGCAAAAATACCAATTACGAAAATTCCCTGATTTCTGGCCCGACGTACCTCATATGCAGTATCTTTCACAGCTTTTTCTCCGTCATAGATCTTGGGCTGGCGGGTTCCTGGTCGTTGTATGCTCATATCACAGGGTTTTCCATCACTTAATACGATTAAAATCTTATTTTTTTCCGGTCGCTCCATGAGAGAGGAACCGACTGTTTTCAGTGCAAGCCCATCTCTGTTATTGGCATATGCACGAAATTGAAAGATTCTTTCATTTGTTTCCCTTGGATCTTCATAATCCCGAAATCTCTGAAGTACTGTATATCCCCAGAAAGCACAGTATCCTGTCACCCGATGAGGAATTCCTGCCTGGCTTAATGCTTCACTGATAATATATCCCTGCGCCGCTACCTGATCCTGTCTGTCAGCCTGGGAACCACTGGAATCAATCAGGACGTCTATTACAAACTCAGAATCTTCTGCTCTCTTTTTTCTATTAAATAACTTGTCATCGTCTGTTCTTCCAATTTTCCATAATCTCTCAGGAACAAGCTGTCCTGCATCAGATCTGCTGACAAAATCATCCTTTCGGATTATAAAGGCCCGTTTCAGTGACTCTGCCAACACAGAAATATTTCTTTTAATGATCCAGTGATTATTTCCATAATAGGCTTTATTTTTTTCAAACTGAAGCTGAGAAAAACGGTATTGATTATTTTTAATCACAGGGCTCTGTAATATTCCATCTGTAAGATACAGGTTACAGTTTTTATGGATTCCTGTACAAAATTTCCGGTTGACTCTGGCCTGCTCCGATTCACTTAGATACGATTTTCCGTAATTCAGTTCCACATATTCCCGTATCCGTCGCACTGCCTGTGGATTTATATTCTCCGAGCTTTCCGGAACTTCTTCATTTTCCGGAGAGAAATAAAATCTTTTTTTCTTTTTGTTTCTGATATCCAGACTCATCATCTTTTTTTTGAGATTAGAAAGATATTTTTGAATGATGTCTTCCATCTGTTCATCCGTCATGCATTCCTGCCACGCGTCATTGGCTAATGCCATATCCGGTAAATTCAGAATCTTCTCCAGATTTCCATTCCTTTTTTCAAAAGAGGGATCCAGAACATGATTATAAATCTCATCTATCACGTTTATGACATCTTCCGTATTTTCCGCATCCTTCAGAGAAAGAATCTTGTACAATGCAATCTCTGCCTGTGGATCCATTCCCTCATCGTCTGTGTTCTCCAGAACATGCCTTATATACAGAAGCCTAATCCTGTGAATCAGGTCTGTTCCAGCTTTGTCTGATACCTGCTCTTTCTCGGCCTTTTCCAATTCTCTGAACGCCTGTTCTCTGATTTCCTTTGTTCCCAAACGTTCTCGAATGATAAAACGCTCCACAGCAGCATCCATGCATAATCCAGCAAGAGGCAAAAGTATATCTTCTCCAGCAGAAAAATGTAATTTTTTCATCAAATACATGCCAAGTTTCTTCTGATCAAAATATCGTGCAAAGGCACCCTGCTTCACTGCCTCATATAGAACCGTTTGTTTTGAATAAACATATTTTTCTGTGTCCGGTTCAAATTCCATATCATAATCACCACTGACTGTCCAAAAAAGATTTCTGATACGATTGCTGATCTCCAGACGATGTTCTTCCAGTTGTTTCGCCGGCCATCTGACATCCTCCATACAAGTTTACCCCCATATGTCTTTTCCGGTCCAGGAAGATGGGATTCTGGTAGAAACCACATCTTCTACGATCTCTTTTTCAAATACATCAAAACTTTTATTTATGATTCCCATCTGGATTGCATCAATTGGAGAAAGTCCGCTTTTTGTTGCTTTTACAGCAGAAACCAATCCTCTCAGGTCAAGAGATTTTGTTGAGATTTCTCCATGATAAGCTTTGATCTGCAAATCCAGAAACAGTCCTGCAAAAGCTTTCAGTGCACTTTTTTCCCCATCTGGAAAATGTTGTCTTAATACAAAAAGGACACTATCCTCATCCATTTCAGGCATATCAATTACCATAAACCTTGAAACCAATGCTTCATTTAGCTCTCTGGTACCTGCGTAGCCATAATTCATCGTGCCGATAAATCGTGTTGCCGGATGAAGTAAAATCCTGTTATATCCTGGAATATCGATTCTGCGCCGATGATCCAGTGTGGCATGCAGTACAGAAACCGCATCATTTTTTGCCATATTGATTTCGTCCAGGATTCCAAATCCTCCAAATTCCGCGCATTGGTAGATGGGGCCTTTCCGAAGGCGAACCTCATTATTTATAAAGGTATCCGTTCCAATCAGATCGGCACTGTCTGTATTTACATGAAAAGAAATGTCGTATTCCGGTCTTCCGAATATCCATGCCAGTGTCTCACATAGTACATTTTTCCCTGTAGCTTTCGCACCGGAAAGTAACAGGTTATCTCCCTGAAGAAGCGCTGCTATTGACATTTCCAGAATCTTTTTCCCATAAAACAGGATATCCGGTTTTTCTACCCGTTCCTTTACCTGATCCTCTACCTCATAACGCATGTGAAAATCTCTCAGTTCTCCAATTAGTTCCTGCGCTATCTTCTGGTCTTCTAAATATTTTTCTATTTCTGCCCAATGATTTCTCATGAAGATTTTCCTTTCTTTACAATTAGTTATGCCAAATCAGATAATATTTCTGTTTACTCAATCTTCAAACTTTCAATCCTCCAACTCACAATTCCAACTTCTTTACAATTTCTCCCAGTGCACTTCTTACAGGAGAATCTTTCGGAAGCTGTATGATCGGCTTTCCATCACAGTCATACTGATATACCTGGTCATCATGTGGCACAACCCCTAACAATTCCAGTCCCTGATTTCGAATTTCTTCCAGAGTTCCGGCATCCAGTTTTCCATCCGGAACACGATTCACGATTAATCCAGTTTTCTGTGGTTTAAAGTTTAACTCCTTCATCAGCTTTGCAATACGTCCGGCTGCCTGAACACCTCTTCTGGAACAGTCACTCACAAGAATCGCAACTTCCATCATTGGCAGGATTCCTCTGCTGATATGTTCCATACCCGCTTCGTTATCAACCACAATATATGGATAATGGCTTTGCAGTTTCTGAACCTGGGTCTGCACAAGACCATTTACAAAACAATAGCAGCCCTGTCCCTGGGTTCGTCCCATTACCATCAAATCATAATCGTCTTCTTCTGCAATCGCATCAGAAAGACGCATTTCCAGATATGCCTGTTTTGTCATACCGGAGGGAATCTGATATCGTGGGTCTATGCCTGCCCGCTCAATTTCTTCTCTCAGCTCCCCAAGTGTGACCTCCGGCTCAACACCGAGCACTTCGTTCAAATTTGCATTTGCATCTGCATCCACCGCCAGGACCGGACGTTTTCCGCTTTCACATAAATACTGGATCAACAATCCACAAAGAGTTGTTTTTCCTACGCCGCCTTTTCCTGATACTGCAATTACATGTCCCATGTTTTTCCTCCTAAAATTCTGAACAATCTGTTGACTTTTTCTTTAAACCTCATTATAGTTGTTACTATATAAATTACAATAATCAATCTGTGAGATTTGTATGGTTACTCAACACATCAGAAAAATTGTTGAGAAATTATATGATACTAACTAATACAGGAGTATATAATGTCAGAAAAAACGAGAAAACAAGATCGCCGTACCCGCTATACCAGGCAAACCATAAAAGATACGTTCTTAGAGTTGTTAAATCAGAAAAGTTTTACGAAAATTACAGTTACAGAGATCTGCAAAAATGCTGAAATCAACCGTGGCACTTTTTATCTTCATTACTACGATATCCATGATGTATTATCAGATATTTTTAATGATATGACTCAGGATATGTTAACAACGGTAGATCATTTATTCTGTCTAAATCAAAAAAGCTGTTCCTATCCGTTCTGTCAGAAAATACAGATGGAATCACAATACAGGGCACTGTTTCTGGATGATGCAATTGCCCCTATTCTTCTGGAAAAAATAGCAGAAAATACAAAAGAAGGCTATGTGACCTGGCTTATGTCACACAGCCTCCTGACCTTTGAACAGGCAGAATCGGTTTTTTATTTTCAAATGAATGGCTGCCTTTCCATCAACAGACTGATGCTCCGCAATCACTGTAATGACTGGAAACAGATTCAGACAGTAATCGACAAATTTATCAAAGCCGGGCTGGAAAGTTTTCTGATTCATGATCAGAGAGAAGAAAAGGCTTCCGATAATTTTTGCAGCAAAATTTCTCCAACTGTTACCGCATCTTCTACACTCAGATAATGATCGGCATGATCCTGAAGAAATATTTTGCCAGATGCAGGAAATTCTTCATCTGCAAACCATATCTTTAAAGTTACCGGATATCTTGGCAGAACTGGAAAAACAGCACACAGATCCGCCTTTGTTTCTGTGAATTCTGCACCTAGGTTTTTACATGCTTTCTGAATTTTCTCAGGATCTTTATCCTGCAAAAGCTTTTCCAGTTTCTGCTCTGCAGTCCGGTCAAACTTGGTTCCCCGAATCAATCCATCTTTCAGGTTACCAAAAGTAATGAGCTTCTGTGAGCCTTCTGTGCCATCGGCCATATCCAGATAATGCAGCAATGTCAGATAATGCCATTCGTCCACGTTTGAGTTAATACGAAACTCAGGGAGTTGAATTTCAATTGTTTCATAAAAACTCAGTACTTCAAGCACATTCCGGCTGCTATGAAAAACAGCCCCGCTTTTTGCAGCAATCTCCTCTCCGGAACGATTTTGCAGCCGTTTTACTGCTGCCTGCAACATTTCCTGAAATGCACGATTTTCTGTTTGATTTTTGTATTCCATAAGTTCTCCTTTGTGAACATTTATAGTATCTGTGTTGACTTTTCCTTTAATCTCCATTATAGTTGTAATTATATTATTTACAATCATCAAAGCATTAAAAAATGTACAGTTTATCAACACATTAAAAAGAACTGTTGAGAACTTAGGATGTTTTAAACAAACCAGAAATATTTTCATCCCAAAAACGTGAAAACAAGATCATTATATCATACTACAAGGAGTTTCTTATCATGAAATATTCAACGAAATTAAGTGATACTGTTCATGTGATGGTTCTGATTGCTATCAACCAGGAAAAATCCCTCTCCAGTGCCTCAATTGCAGAAAGTGTCCATACAAATCCCGGCTTTGTACGCCAGCTTATGTTAAAACTAAAAAAAGCGGAACTTATGACCAGTGTAGCCGGACATGCCCGTCCTTCTCTTTCAAAACCAGCCGATCAGATTACATTGCTGGATATTTATAAAGCAGTTGAAGGTGATAAACCATTGCTTCATTTAGATACTCATACCAATCCAGATTGTGGCGTTGGCATTAACATTCAGTTATCTTTGCAGGGATTTTATAATGAAATTCAAAAGGCTGCCGAAGAAAAAATGAATACGATTACTTTACAGGATATCATAGATACCTACTATCAGCGGATATCTATAGAAAATAACTTACAGAATATTATTTAACAGGAGAACACTTTCATGTACCTTCAGCAAATACGAAATGCTACCAAAACACTGTGGGAGAAGTAGACTATGAGAAAACAATCTGGTCAAGTTCATAGCAGGAAATCTTCTGCAACTCTCCAACTGACAGTAAGTTTACTCTATCCTTAATTGCTTAAGCTGGTTGTATATGAATAAAGAATGATGTATAGTATTTGCAAGAGGCACCTTCTTTCGTAAATGTTGCAAATGTTTGTTTCGTCACTTTCATTATACAACATCAAGAATCAAGGTGTCTTTCTTTTATGCAAAATCACGAACTTGCTCATTTATAGATAAAACGATTTTATTTTTATTTCAAAAGCCGTTTTTACTAAAAATACGTCTGCCGTTTTTGGTCATTATTACTATGCATTGATACCTGGTCAAATTTCTTCCGAAAACAGATGATTTCAGGAATCAACTTGTCGACACACTCCTTTGTAGTATGTTGTCTATCTTCCATTGAAATCTCTCTTCTTTGGTGATACAATGTGTTACAATGCTTATCAAAAGTTACATCATTTTGGGGGACATTTACACTACAAAGGAGAATTTTATTTATGTTTCAGGTTTTTGTTGATTCAGCGGCAAATCTGCCTGCTGTTACTGCGAAAAAATACGATATCCATGTCGTTTCTTTCGTCAATCTTGTGAATGGAAAAGAGCTGGTCTGCTTCGACCCGGATCTGTCACCGGAAGAGGAGCTTGCAAAAGGAAAAGAATATTACAATGCCATGCGCACCGGCTGTGAAATCAAGACCGGACTGATCAGCACCGCAAATTTTGCGGATGCGTTCCGCACCGCTCTTGAGGCAGATCAGGATGTCATCTATCTTTCCTTAAGCAAAAACATCAGCGGAACTTATAACTCCGCAAGACTTGCTGCCGAGGAGCTTCTTGAGGAATACGGCGGAAAACGTAAAATCCGCCTCGTCGATTCCCTGAATGCCTCTCTTGCACAGGGCATCCTCGCCATCTATGCCAGCGAAATGCGCGATCGGGGCATGAACGTAGACGAAGCGGCAGATCTTCTGGAAACCTACGTCGGCAAAATGAACGGCATTTTCACCGTCGGCGATCTGAAATATCTTTCCCGCACCGGAAGAATCAAGGGAAGTGTCGCTGTGGTCGGAAATATGCTGAAAATCAAACCGATTCTGCGTGGAAGTGAAGATGGCTATATTGTTTCCTACAAGAATGTCCGAGGACGCAAGGCCGTTTTAAATGAACTGATTCGTCTTTTCTGTGAAACGATCGAAGAACCGGAAAAGCAGATCGTCGGAATCGCACATGCAGATGCCTATGAGGAATCTCTTTATATGATGGAAGAAATCCAGAAAAGAGTGAAGGTGCGTGAATTTATCAATACTTCCTACGATTACTGCACCGGAAGCCACGTCGGACCGGATACGATCGCTTTGTTCTATCTCGGAAAAGACCGCAGTCTTCTGTAAAAGGAGCAACCAGACTAACCACTGCTGTTCCACTGTATTTTTTCCGAAATTGCTGCAAACAGCGGAAATACTGTTTCTTTTTTCCATGCATAATTCCACCTGTTTTTCCACATACTACCCATACAGCACAAATTATGGAAAGTACATTGCGGAAACAGGAGGAATTTTTCATATGAAAGCGACGGGAATTGTTCGAAGGATTGATGATCTGGGGCGTGTGGTAGTTCCCAAGGAAATCCGGCGCACGATGCGGATCCGGGAGGGACAGGCCATGGAAATTTATACCGGACGGGAGGGTGAGATTATCCTGAAGAAATACTCACCGATCGAAGAGCTGGCGGAATGCGCAGCAGGGTTTACAAAATCGATTTCAACGGTGACCGGATGTCTCGTTTGTGTTTCGGATCAGGAACAGATTGTAGCGGCAAACGGGCCGGAACAGAAAAATTATCTTGGCAAGTCCATCAGCAGCCGGCTGGAGGAAGCGATTCTGAACCGGAAAACAGTACTTGCGCGTCCCGGTGAAAAGGCTTATTTTTCAATTTTGGAAAACACAGACAATACTACTCCTCTGCCGGAGCTCATTTTTCCGATTCTCTCCTCCGGTGATGCCATCGGTTCGGTCATTCTCTGCGGCAAAGACAGGGAGTCCCTGCCGGGCGACACGGAAAAAAAGCTCCTCCAGGTAGCGGCAACGTATCTCGGACGGGAAATGGAAAACTAAACAGGGGATTTATCGAAGGCAATTTATCAAAGGCTTTTTGCATCATCCAC
Source organism: Blautia sp. AF32-4BH (assembly GCF_003460565.1). Classification (NCBI taxonomy): domain Bacteria; kingdom Bacillati; phylum Bacillota; class Clostridia; order Lachnospirales; family Lachnospiraceae; genus Blautia; species Blautia sp. AF32-4BH. Next base: position 78,631 of record NZ_QTVL01000004.1, read on the forward strand.
ACCGGTTATGCAAGAGGCCTTTTCCTGTTATTCTGTAATTCGAGATATTCCAATTTTATCTTGCTATTTACACCTGCATTGTCTACAATAAAAATGACGTGCACGAAAACCTTCAGCCGATACGCCCGAAGCTTTTCTGTGCCTGCTTTTATAAGCCGGGAAAAATTCCCGGAGTATCCTACATTACACAAGGAGGAATTTCCATTCATGAAATACATTGCAAAGAAATTCGGCTCTCTCCTTCTTACGCTGCTTCTTGTATCCTTTTTATCGTTCTTTGCCTTTTCCGTCATACCCGGAGATGCGGCAAAATCGCAGCTTGGAACGGAGGCGACGCCGGAGCGGATTGAGGCTCTGCAGAAGGAAATGGGCCTGGATCGGCCGGTTCTGGAACGGTATGCTTCGTGGGTAACCGGCTTTTTTCATGGAGATCTCGGCACCTCGTATTCGTACTCGATGCCGGTCGGAGAACTGATCCGCGATAAAGTTCCGATTACCATCGCTATCACCGTTATCGCATTCCTGATGATCCTTGTTGTCTCGATTCCCATCGGCATTTTCACAGCACAGCACGCCGGAGGCCATCTGGACCGGCTGATCATGACGATCAATCAGGTGATCATGTCTGTGCCGGGATTTTTCATCGGTATTCTGATCACGTATCTTTTCGGTCTGATTCTCAAATGGTTTCAGCCGGGCGCCTATGTGCCGATTTCTGAAAATTTTTCCGGTTTTATCGGTTATCTTGTTGCACCGTCTGCCGCCATTGCACTTCCGCGCTGTTCCATGGCTGTCAAAATGCTGCGCAGCTCTGTGCTCTCGCAGCTCGATGCCGACTATGTGCGCACCGCCTATTCCCGCGGAAACAGTACACGCCGTGTTATGTATCACCATGTGCTGAAAAACGCCCTGATTCCGGTACTGACCTTCTGGGGCATGACAATCGCAGATATTGTAGCAAACAGCATTATTCTGGAACAGGTTTTTTCGATTCCGGGCATGGGCAATCTTCTGATCACTTCGATCTCCAACCGCGATTACCCCGTGGTTCAGGGCATCCTTGTACTGATCGCCGCCCTCATTATTATCATCAATTTCGTGGTAGATCTGCTGTATGGCAGAATTGATCCGCGTATCCGCGTAAAAGACTGACGGGAGCTTTCGATCATCAGCTCCCGCGACCGAAAGGTCATGGGGAGCCGCCCACGACAAAGGAAAGGGTTTTCATTATGAAAAAGAAACGCAATCTCACGCTGATCATCGGAGCTGTTCTCACCGCTTTTATGCTTCTGTTTCTTCTGATCGGCTTTTTCTATACACCGTACGACCCGGATGCAATGAACGGCGCAGCCAAGTTTGCTGCTCCCTCTCTGTCGCACCCGTTCGGCTGCGATCACTTTGGACGCGATATTTTCAGCCGCGTCTTAAAAGGAACCGGTACAACCTTCTTCGTCGCTTTCGCTACTCTGCTACTCGGCGGAACCATTGGTGTTCTTGTCGGTGCGTTCACCGGGTATTTTGGCGGATGGATTGACGAAATCCTGATGCGCATAAACGATGTCATTGTTTCCTTTCCGGGAATCCTGCTGGCGCTGGTATTTATCGCGCTGCTGGGTCCCGGCAAATACAACGTGATCCTTGCACTCGGTATCGTATTCATTCCGAGCTTTGCACGTATCACCAGAAGCGAATTTCTCGCACGCAAAGATATGGACTATGTCAAAAGTGCCCGTCTGATGGGTGTTTCCCATCTTCGGATCATATTTGTACATATCCTGCCAAATACGGTCCCGTCCCTTCTTTCGATGGCAGCAATCGGTTTCAACAACGCCGTTCTCTCCGAGGCCGGCATGAGCTTTCTCGGCATCGGTGTCCAGCCGCCCGATGCCTCGCTTGGACGGATGCTCTCAGAATCCCAGACGTATCTGATGACTGCTCCCTGGGGCTCTGTTTTCCCCGGTCTTGCCGTCATTTTACTGGCGCTTGGCGTATCGCTCCTCGGCGACGGATTACAGAAGAAAGGCGGTAACTGATATGGCACTTCTCGATGTACGTGACTTAAAAATTGCATTTTACGATACCACGCCACCGACCGAAGTGGTAAAAGGCATCTCCTTTTCCTTAGAAGAAGGTGAGACGCTTGGCATTGTCGGGGAATCCGGTTCCGGCAAAACGCAGACAGCACTCTCCATTCTGCAGCTTTTAAAGGAAAATTCCGCCGTATCCGGTGGAGAAATTCTTTACGAAGGTTCTTCCGTTACACACGCTTCCAGCCAGGATCTGCAGCGCATCCGTGGAAAAGAAATCAGTATGATTTTTCAGGAGCCGATGACCTCTTTAAATCCGGTTCTGGCCATCGAAGAACAGATTGCAGAGGGACTGCTGATTCATGAGAGCTGCACACCGGCAGAACGTCATGAAAAGGTTCTTGCTATAATGCATGAGGTCGAGCTTCCCGACCCGGAAAAGCTTTGCAAAAAATACCCTCACCAGCTCTCCGGCGGTCAGCGCCAGAGGGTGATGATCGCTGCGGCGCTTATTACAGAACCGAAGCTTCTGATTGCAGACGAGCCGACAACAGCTCTTGATGTGACGATTCAGTCGCAGATCTTAAAGCTGCTGAAAAAAATCAATGAACGCCATCACACGGCGATTCTTTTTATCTCACACGACCTCGGCGTCATCCGTTCGCTCTGTGACCGGGTCATCGTCATGAATCATGGGACGATTGTGGAATCCGGCAGTGTAAACGATGTCTTTTTCCACCCGAGGGAAGACTACACCCGCCGCCTGCTCGATGCAATTCCGAACCGACGAACATCGCTGCGAAAGCGAATCAAAATCGCTCCAACAGCTCAATGGCCGACAGGCTCTGACAAAAAAGCTGCTCCGCCTGCGGAAAAGGAGGAATAACCCATGGAAGAAATCAGTCCAAACAACATTCTGAAAGTCAGCCATATTTCTGCCTCCTATCAGGAGGGAAAGCAGAGAAAAACGGTGCTTCATGATATCTCTTTCGAGCTTCATGAAAATGAAATTCTCGGTCTCGTCGGAGAGAGCGGATGCGGAAAATCGACACTCTCCAAAGTGATCTTAGGATTTATCCGCCCAGATGAAGGCGAAATATTTTCGCAGGTCGACCATCCGCAGATGATTTTCCAGGATCCATTTTCTTCCCTGAATCCTGCGAAGAAAATCTCCTGGATTTTAGAGGAGCCGCTTCGGATGCAGAAGGTTCCAAAAGAAGAACGAAAAAAACGGGTTCTTGCGATGGCCGAAAGAGTCGGCCTCTCCGCAGAGCACCTGAAACGCCGCCCGCATGAGCTCTCCGGCGGCCAGCGCCAGAGAGTCAGCATCGCGGCCGCACTGATCCAGGGCTCACGCCTGATCCTTGCCGACGAACCGGTTTCCGCTCTCGATGTGACGATTCAAAAGCAGATCATGGAGCTGATGGTTCAGCTTCAGGAGGAGCTTCAGCTCTCGATTCTCTTTATCTCGCATGACCTCAACGTGATCTATCAGATGTGCGACCGGGTTCTCGTGATGAAAGAAGGCCGGATTGTGGAGAACGCGGAGACGGAAGAACTGTTTGCGCATCCGCAGAATGATTATACAAAGGAGCTTCTGGCGGCATCACCGGAGCTGTAGTTTTATTTCCAGCATTCTCTAAACACCCGAAGTACATTCTTGGAAAAGACCTTCTCGATCTCTTCATCGGTGAAACCGTCGTGGCTCATCACATCTGCGAGATGCTGCATATGCGCGGTGTCCGGCACATCCGTTTCACCACTGAAACCGTCAAAATCGGTTCCAAGGCCGATGATGTCGATGCCGCCGACGTTGCGCAGATATTTCATATGGCGTACCATATCCATCGTCGATGCCTTTTTCGCCGCCGGCTCCTCGCGCAGAAACGACGGACAGAAATTGATACCGGTGACGCCGCCACGCTCTGCGAGCTGACGAATCATTTCATCTGAAAGGTTTCGCAGATGGAAGCACGCACCGCGCGCATTGGAATGAGATGCAATGACCGGACCTCTCGTATGTGCAAAAACGTCGCGGATTCCGGCATCATTTAAGTGTGATAAATCGATCACTATGCCGAGCCGCTCCATCTCCTCGACAAAGGTAATACCGGTCGGCGTCAGCCCGTTTTCAAGATCCGGAAGATATGGCTTTCCCTCTTCCTGCGCCGGGTTTGGGAATCCGAGTTCATTCGGGAAGTTCCAGGTCAGTGTGGAAATCCGCACGCCGAGATCGTACATCGTATGCAGTTTTTCAATACTTCCCTCGTAAACACCACCCTCTTCGACGGTCATCACCGCGCCTATTTTTCCTTCCTTCTGTACCTGCATCAGATCCGCATACGTTTTGATCTGACAAATGCGGTCCGGATACCGTTCCACCTCTGATTTCCAGAGATCAGCCAGCTTTCTCACATGCTCAAACGGCGTTTCGTCTTTCAGTCCCTTCAGGAACGTAAACAAAGAAAAGCACTGGCAGAGGCTGCCGCCCTTTTCCAGCTTATCCAGATTGATCTGAAGATCCGCATCCGCAAGATGCTCCTGTTTTTCCTTCCACTGCAGCGCCGGGATGGTGTCGCAGTGCATATCAATTACCTGAAACATGGCAATAATCCTCTTTTCTGTTTTTTTTCTATTCTATCATATTTCGCTGCATTCCTTCACAAAAACTGGAAGAAAACGGAAAAAACCGCCTGGCTCATGGTAAACCCATAAGGCTAGAGAAAATATATCTTTCCGGAATCGCAAAAAATTTGGGGGTTCGCGTTTTTTCTCGAAAAAAACTTGCAAATCTCGTCTGAGATGATATACTTTTTGCATTGTGTTACTTTATGAAAGCACTGATCTTCCAAGAAAGTGCTTCTGCTTATGAAAAAGAAAGAGGTATCTATGCTCCAACTGATTGAAACCATCAACAATGCCGTGAACAATTTTATCTGGGGTGTTCCGGCTATGATCTGTATTTTCGGTGTCGGTCTTTACCTGAGTCTGCGCACCCGTTTTCTCCAGATTCGAAAATTCCCGTATGCGATCCGCACAACGCTCGGAAGAATGTTCCGCAAACGAGATGCTTCCGATGGCGCAATTACACCGTTCCAGGCGGTCTGTACAGCACTTGCCGCCACGGTCGGTACCGGTAATATTGCCGGTGTTGCCGGCGCTATCGCTATCGGCGGACCCGGTGCCGTATTCTGGATGTGGGTTTCCGCTCTGCTCGGCATGTGTACGAAATTTGCCGAGGTAACACTGGCTGTTTTCTATCACGAGAAAAATGCCAACGGGGAACTCGTCGGCGGACCGATGTATTACATCAAAAACGGTCTCAGCAAAAAATGGCATTTTCTGGCCTATCTTTTCGCTGCTTTCGGTGTACTGACTGTGTTCGGAACCGGAAATGCAACGCAGGTCAACACCATCACAACCGCAGTCAACTCCGCACTGATGAATTACCATGTGATCTCAAAGGACGCGGTCCCGACCTCCAACCTGATTCAGGGTATCATCATTGCGGCACTCGTAGCGCTGATCCTGCTCGGCGGTGTCAAACGGATCGCACAGGTAACAGAAAAGCTCGTTCCGTTTATGGCTCTGTTTTATATTGTCCTTGCCATCGGTGTAATTTTGCTGAACCTCAACCGGATTCCGTCTGTTTTCGTTTCGATCCTTGAGGGCGCCTTCCGTCCCTCCGCCGTTACAGGCGGTATCGTCGGAAGCATGCTTATGAGTGTAAAAAAAGGTGTGTCCCGCGGTATTTTCTCAAACGAGGCAGGTCTTGGTACCGGTTCGATCGCGCACGCCTGTGCCGACACAAAAAAGCCGGTCAAACAGGGTATGTTCGGTATCTTTGAGGTATTTACTGATACGATCGTGATTTGTACCTTAACTGCACTTGTTATTCTCTGCAGCGGTACTTCCATCACCTACGGACAGGCTGCCGGCGCAGAGCTGACCATCAGCGGTTTTACCCTTACATACGGAAACTGGGTTTCGCTGCTCACCGCGTTCGCGATGTGCTGCTTCGCCTTTTCCACGATTCTCGGATGGGGACTTTACGGTGCACGCTGCATCGAGTTTTTATTCTCCGAAAGAATCACAAAATATTTTATGGCCGCCTATGCGCTGGTTGCCATCCTTGGCGCCACCGCAAACCTCGGCCTGATGTGGAGCATTGCCGAGACCTTCAACGGTCTCATGGCGATCCCAAACCTGATTGCGCTCTTCCTGCTTTCGGGCAAGGTTGTGGAGCTTACAAAGGAATACTTTTCCGGAGAAGGCAAAACCCGGTAAAATTCCTTTTCTCGCGGCGCATTCCCTTCTTCTGTAAGAAAATCATGTAAATTCGCCTTTTCCCTTGACAATCAGGTTGCTACCCCTTACACTGTTAAAAGTTTATAACATGTTTACCAAAGAGGGAAAACCGGGAGGAACTTTTGAATGGAAAAATGGAATGAAGTAAAACTGGTGCCGGAGTTTTCGGAACAGGGCGTGGACTGCTATCGCCTCGCAGGCGGCGATTATGAGAACGAATACTATGTCGTTTCCGAAGCAGAGACAAGAAAGCTTCTGAACACACCGGAGGTTGTCGGATATGAGGTTTATCACTGCCTGATTCCGTCTACTTCACAGATGCTTTATTATTTTAAAGAGCAGGGAAAGGTAACCGCAGCCAACATCCTTTCCATCCTGCGCGGCGCTTTGAATTATCCGCTGGAGGAAAGCTGCTACCGTGAGCACATTCGTGTACATGACATCAGTTTTCTGTCAAGTGAGCGCGTCTTTAAAGAGGAAGAAATCGCAGGGCTGGAAATCAAATACAGCAAGCTGACGATGGTTCCGGGAAGTACACTTCTGATCGGCGATATCATCGCAACGGGTGAAACGCTGATCCACTGCCTGCGCTACGTAACCGATTTCTACCGTGAGCACGGTGCTTCCCTTCGCAACATTATCATCTTTACGATCGGCGGCACAACCGGAATCAAAATTCTGGAACGTCTCACAAAAGAAATCCGCGAGTTCTGGCCGGAGTTTGAAGGCTTTATCACCGTATATTACGAAGGAATCTTCAGCACCTATCAGGACAGGGGCGTATCTGGAATCAATCTGCCGGATGTCGATTTCTACTGGAAAGACGGTATCATTGCACCGGAGTTCCGAAGAGAAACGCTTTCCATGCGCGATCCTCTGTTTGAAAAATGCATCATCTACGATGGCGGTGCAAGACGCTATGAAATCCATGAGCATGTCGAGGAGGTTCTCGATTTCTGGAATAAAATGCTGGAGAAGGCCGACCGGATCGACTTCACCAGACTGCTCGAGGAGAAGCTCGGCTGCCCGCTTGGCGCATCCTACGAAGAGTGGATTCACATCAATCACTATGAAGAAATCGATGAACGTGTGACCAAATGGCTGTACCGCCAGGAAAAAGGCTATATTGCAAGCCTTGGCGATGCTACCCTGAAAGAAATTGCGGCTGAACGAATTGAAGAGTTTACCGCAGCACTTCGCAAATACATGCTGTAACAAAAAACCATTTCTTACGGTTCGCTGAATTTCGGCGAACCGTAATCACAGTTTTCAGGAGATATTATGGAAAAAGAAAAGAAAGTAAAAGATGTTGACTTCGCGGACAGCGCGGTTCCGTCTTCTGCCCGGAAAAATGTAGTAACCATGTTTATGATCATGCTTGGCTTCACCTTCTTCTCGGCAAGCATGTGGGTCGGCCAGCAGCTCGCTGACGGCCTCGATTTCTGGGGCTTTTTGGGATCACTGATCCTTGGTGGAATCATTCTTGGTATTTATACCGGTCTGCTCGGCTACGTCGGTGCAAAAACCGGTCTGTCACTTGATCTTTTGTCCCAGAGAGCCTTTGGCGAAAAAGGTTCCTATCTGCCGTCAGCCATGACCAGCTTTACGCAGATCGGATGGTTTGGTGTCGGTCTTGCCATGTTTGCAATTCCGGTTTCCAAGGAGCTGCTCGGCGGAAGCACTGCGGCACAGTGGGGACTTGTTCTTCTTGCCGGCGTCTGCATGACCGCCTCTGCCTATTTTGGTATTGAATCTCTGACCATCGTCAGCTATATCGCTGTACCAAGTGTTGCCATTCTCGGAACGATCGCCATGGTCATGGCCGTAATGAGAGGCGACGGAACGATCATCGATCAGTTTGCCAAATCCAGCGGATCTCTGACTATCATCGGCGGTGCCGGTCTTGTCATCGGCTCCTTCGTTTCCGGCGGAACCGCAACCCCGAACTTCGCACGTTTTGCAAAGGACGGAAAAGCGGGTGCCATCACCACGGTTGTGGCCTTCTTCATCGGAAACTCCCTTATGTTCTTCTTCGGTGCCGTTTCCTCGATCTTTGTCGGCGGAAACGATATCTTCGAGGTTATGGTCCGCCTGAACCTGTTCTACCTGGCTGTTCTCGTTCTCGGTCTTAATATCTGGACTACAAACGACAACGCTCTGTATACCGCAGGTCTTGGTCTTGCCAACATCTTCCATCAGAGGAAAAAACCGATGGTTCTCCTTTCCGGTATCATCGGAACGGTTGCCTCCGTATGGCTGTACTACAACTTCTGCGGCTGGCTCAACATTCTGAATTGTACCCTGCCGCCGGTCGGCATGATTCTGGTGCTCGCCTACTTCATGAACAAAAAGGACTTTGAAACCGATCAGCCGAAGCTTAAAACCGTAGACTGGTTTGCGGTTGCCGGTGTCATTCTCGGTGCCATTGTTGCGAACCTCTTATACTGGGGCATCGCTTCCATCAACGGCATGGTTGTTGCCGCTGTATGCTACTGTGTCGGTCAGGCCGTAAACAAAAGAAAATAAGCAAAATCGTCCTGAATATGTTCCTGTATCTTATCTCCGGAACATGTTCAGGGCTTTTTATTTTTTCGGATTCGCGTTATAATATATGCATAACTCTGCATAGTTACAATTTTCGAAGCGAAAGGAAACTACCCGGATGATCCATTCCACCGTATCTGCTCCCAAAGGAGAAAAAACAAAATACCGTCTTGCCGAATCCATGAAGGAGTGCATGAAAACAACACCCGTTGAAGAGATCACCGTGCGCCAGATCTGTGAAATCTGCGGTGTTACCCGCCAGACCTTCTACCGCAATTTTCTCGACAAATACGATCTAATCAACTGGTACTTTGATAAATTACTGACAAAATCCTTCGAACATATGGGGCGCGGAACGACCGTTTTTGACAGTCTGGAAAAGAAATTTACCTATATTCAGAAAGAAAAAGCTTTTTTCGCCGCTGCCTTCCGCTACGACAAGCAGAATTCTCTGCGTGAGCACGATTTTGACCTGATTCTCGCGTTCTACGAAAATCTGATTCACGAAAAAAGCGGCAGTCCGGTTTCACCGGAAATGCATTTTCTTCTCGAAATGTACTGTCAGGGTTCCATCACCATGACCGTAAAATGGGTGCTTACCGGCATGGATCTGACACCTTCCGAGTTTGCAGCTCTTCTCGTCCGGGCAATGCCGGAAGACTTAAAAAAACTGTTCCGGAATCTGCAGCTGCTCTCTTAGAGCGCGTGTCAAAGTGGGGCTTGCAGATTGCGGAAATGGTTTTTCAGACACTCTCTGGTTATTTTTCACAAATTTTGTTCTGTTGTTTTTGTCACAATGGCGATTTTTTTTAAAGTGTTACACTTCGCTTCTTCTGTCACTTTCTTTTTCCCTTCCGGATTTGTTAATATAATAACAAGTTCAGTAAAACCATTTATTCATTTTAGAAGGGAGTTTTTCAATCATGGCAAATCGTATTAATTTAAATGCAACCTCTTATCACGGAGCAGGCGCTATTGCCGAGATCGCAAATGAAGCAAAGGCACACGGCTTCAAGAAAGCTTTCGTATGCTCTGACCCGGATCTGATTAAATTCAACGTTACTTCCAAAGTAACCGATATTCTGACCGCAAACGGACTCGACTATGAGCTTTACAGCGATATCAAGCCAAACCCGACCATCGAAAACGTAAAACACGGCGTAGAAGCTTTCAAGGCATCCGGCGCTGACTATCTGATCGCCATCGGCGGCGGTTCTTCTATGGATACCTCCAAAGCAATCGGTATCATCATCGCAAACCCGGAGTTTGAGGATGTCAGAAGCCTTGAAGGCACTGCACCGACCAAAAATCCATGCGTACCGATCATCGCTGTTCCGACCACAGCCGGTACTGCTGCAGAGGTTACCATCAACTACGTTATCACAGACGTTGAAAGAAAACGTAAATTCGTATGCGTTGACCCGCACGATATGCCAATCATCGCAGTTGTTGACCCGGATATGATGTCCTCCATGCCAAAAGGACTGACCGCTTCTACCGGTATGGACGCTCTGACCCACGCAATCGAGGGTTACACCACAAAAGCTGCATGGGAAATGACTGACATGTTCCATCTCAAAGCCATCGAACTCATCTCCAAATCTCTGCGCGGTGCTGTCGCAAACACCAAAGAGGGACGCGAAGGAATGGCTCTTGGCCAGTACATCGCAGGTATGGGCTTCTCCAACGTAGGTCTTGGAATCGCTCACTCCATGGCACACACCCTTGGTGCTGTTTATGATACCCCACACGGTGTTGCATGTGCCATGATGCTTCCGATCGTTATGGAATACAACCAGGAGTGCACCGGTGAGAAATACCGCGAAATCGCACGTGCCATGGGCGTTACAGGTGTAGACGAAATGTCTCAGGAAGAGTACAGAAAAGCAGCGATTGATGCTGTTAAGAAGCTGTCCGCAGACGTTGGAATCCCATCTGTTCTCGAGGCAGTCAAAGAAGAAGATCTGCAGTTCCTTGCAGATTCCGCACACGCAGATGCCTGCGCACCGGGCAACCCGAAGGATGCAAGCGTAGAAGATCTGAAGGATCTGTTCCGCAAAATCATGGCGTAACGAACACAATTCGTTTCCCACATGCGAAGCGGATATTCGCAATCCGCTTCGCTACTTGCTCATAACTGAATAACTGTTCCGCAGTTTATCAGAAGGAGCTTGCACTCCTCCTGATACAAGCAAGTCCCCCCCCACTGCTTATTGCTTTTCGCAATGGAAGCAGGGGACTTACTTGATTCGGTTAAATCACCCCGGAAAACAGAAATTTTTATCCTGTTTTCCGGGGTGATTTCTCTTTTTATTCTACTGTATTTCCGTCTGCATCCACAGTCACAGTATTGACCGTTGCATTATCGAGAACCATATTGATCATGCGCTCCATCATGATATTGCGCACTACCGTATCTTCCCCGTAATAGTCATTGGCTGCCTTCAGGAAATCTTCCTGCGACATATTGGCATTGGCTGCCTCATCGTTTAAGATCTGCTGGTAATCCTGGTCATCTGTTGTCCAGCCTTCTGCCTCTTTTACGGCATCCAGAAGAAGGGCACTTTTTGCCATCGTTCCTGCATACGTTGCTTTCTCCTGATTGTAGGTCGCTCTGTCCGCATACTGCTCCAGATAGTCGTCCAGGGAAATGCCGTAATTCTGAAGATAAGCGGTATACCGTTTATCGTAATCTTCTTCGCCAAGGGTGATATAGGATTTCGGAATTTTGTGAAACGTACAGCCGTCTGCCACCTGCTGCATCGCGTCATTCTGCAGATTATTTTCCGCTGTCGTCTCATTTGCAGCCTCCAGCTCTGCGCGTTTTCCGGCACGGTATTCCTCCACAGTACTGTAATCTGTATTTTTTGCTACCCATGCATCATCGAGCTCCCATCCGTCAATGTTTTCTGCCGGGCGGGTAAACGCATTTACCGTAACGGTAAACACAACATCTTTTCCTGCCAGATCGGTACTCTGATAGCTGTCAGGGAATTTCAGGTTCAGATCCTTTGTCTCCCCTGTTTTCATTCCAATGACACCATCCTCAAATCCATCGATGAAGGTACCGGATCCGATCACCAGATTGTAGGAATCGCTGCTTCCGCCGTCAAACTCCTTGCCATCAACTTTGCCAACATAGGCAATATCGGCGGTGTCGCCTTTTTGTACGGTGGCATCCGGATCGTCCATGGTGACAGCTGTCTCTGCCATAATGGCCGTCTGTACGTCATCATCCGTTACCTGCTCTACTTTCTTTTCCAGTGTGAGCTTTTTGTAATCTCCAAGCGTTACACACTCTGCCGGATCAACTTCCTCATCGACAACCGGAATCCCGTCTACATCACTCGGGGAAGCGTATTCCTCAGAAGCTGTGCTGTCGGACGATGTGCTGCCTGCGCTCGACGCATCGGATGCTGAGGAAGCGCTTGTGCTGCTTGCGCTTGATACGGAACTGCTGCTTGTTGTATTGTTTTTTCCACATCCGCTCACACTGGCTGCTCCCAGTGTCATGAGCAGAAGCATGACTGCTGCTTTTCTTTTCATTCTTGAATTTTCCTCCATACTACGCCGTTCCCGGCGCGTTGTAAATCTCATTTTACCATACTTGTCTGGTAAAAAAAAGGCTGGGGCTCCGATTTTAGAAATTCTTATGATTTTCGACCGTAAAATCGCCTGGATTGCGCTAAAATGTGTTTGCGTTTTGCCGAAATCAATGTTAGAATGTTCATAGACTGGCATTGTATGTTCCGATGCCCACATTATTTTTTGCAGAGGAGGAATAGAGGGATGAAACCCTGGATTATCGTATTAATCGTATTAGCTGTCATCGCTGTCATCCTTGGTCTGCTGTATTACTTCGGTAAAAAAGCACAGACAAAACAGGCCGCACAGCAGGAACAAATGGAGGCCATGAAACAGACTGTCTCCATGTTGATCATAGATAAGAAAAAGCTTCGCATGAAAGATTCCGGACTTCCACAGATGGTCATCGACCAGACACCGAAAATGATGCGTCGTGCAAAACTGCCGATCGTCAAAGCAAAAGTCGGTCCGAGAATCATGACCCTGATCTGCGACGCTGCTATCTTCGATCAGATCCCGGTAAAAAAAGAAGTCAAGGCTACCGTAAGCGGTATCTATATCACCGGAGTTCGCGGCATCCGCGGTTCTTTAGAGCAGCCGGCAAAGAAAAACGGCTTCTGGCAGAAAATGCTCCGCAAGGCACGCGGCGAGGAAAAATAAAATTTCATCTGAAGCAAAAAGAAACACGCTTTGCGTGTTTCTTTTTGCTTTCGCGGCAGTCGCCAAGGTCTCGTGCAAGCCCGGACTTTGGCTCGTTGCTCGCGAAAATACCCGAGTTGAATGATTTTCATTCTTCCCGGGTATTTTTTTATAAATTCAGTTTTCCGCCTTCCCGCGGTCTTACCTCGATATCGATTACGCAGTCCCCCACGTAGCTGTCGTTGATGTCGAGCGCGTATTCTGCCTTCAGTAAAATCTGATCCGGCGTCTCTTTCATTCTGACCTTCGTCGCCGCAACTCCCATGTTGATCATGCCATATGGCGTATGATAAAACGAAATGTTCTTTTTATCCTCCTCAAAAATCATATGGACATCAATGAGGCCGCGCTTGCGCACCTCGAGGGCGTTTTCCGTAAATTTGATCATGTTGTGCGTCATCATGTCAAAGCCTTCGGTTGCCTCGTCGTAGATCAGAAAGTGATGGCCGTTTTTCTTGTAGTACGAACCCGTCGTCATAACCTCCACCGGTTCTTGTTCGCCGGATTCCTCATCCATCAGATACTGCAGTCCGCGGATGCTGATGAGTACGTCTTTTTCCATCCTTTTCTGATGTTCCTCTCTCTTTTCTGTATGTCGTTTTTAATAGTTTTCAATCTGTACCTGTTTCGTATCGCTGATCTGCTCCGGCAGAACGGAATGTGCGAAGGCATTGAACCGCTCCACGCCGTCGCTTGCGAAGAACTGGTATTTTTGACGGCCCAGCTCATCGTTTCCCGGATTCTCCAGATCCAGCTCCCGCAGCAGTCTGCGCAGTGCCTGTGAGGTTTCGTATGCCGGGTTGACGAGTGTTACTTTTTCTCCGACTACTTTCCGCAGCAGAGAACGCAGCAGCGGATAGTGGGTGCATCCCATAATCAGCGTGTCGATGTCTTTATCCAGAATCTCTGCCAGATAGCGGCGCGCCACTTCCTCGGTGATCGGATCTTTTGTCCAGCCCTCTTCCACGAGCGGCACAAACAGCGGACACGGTTTTCCGTAAACGGTGATCGCCGGATCTGCCTCGGTAATGAGCTGCTGGTAGAGGCCGCTCTGAATAGTGCTCTCGGTTGCGATGACGCCGACGCGCTTGTTCTGCGTCGTCTCGACGGCCATCTGTGCACCCGGTTTTACCACGCCGATGATCGGGAGATCAATCTCTTTTTCGATCGTATCGAGTGCCAGCGCACTTGCGGTGTTGCAGGCGATGACGATTGCCTTGACCTGCTGGGTTTCCAGAAAGTGTACGATCTGACGGGAATAACGGATGACGGTGTTCTTCGATTTGGAACCGTACGGCACACGCGCGGTATCTCCAAAATATACGATTCGTTCGTCGGGCAGGTTTCGCATAATCTCACGCACTACGGTCAGTCCGCCGACACCGGAATCAAAGACGCCGATCGGCGCCTGTCTGTCTGCTTTCATACTTTCCTCCATTTTTCATCCGGCATTACTTTTTTGTCATGCCGAATGGGGTTCATTTCTATATTTAATATATCTGAATTTTTACATTTCTTTTTTCATTTCACGACCCTGGTTAAAATAGGTCGCTGATACATTATTTTAACCCGAATGGAGGAATATTGCAATCATTTCTCTTGAAAGTCTTTCGAAAAATCCGCCTAACGCCAGAAAAACCGGAACGAAATCCAGTCACTTTTCAGGATTTCGCGGTAGGCGGCGTCACTCAACAGATTCTGCAGCGGAATCCGGCTTTTTTCGACTTTTTCTGCACTTTCGCCGTCCTCGTTTACGGGGCGCAGGGCATCCGAAAAGCAGATGGACGGGTACAGCATGCACCACCAGTTGTGCCCTTTGGCTCTGCCGATGTTGATCTGAAGAGCGTCGTACGTTCCGGCGGGGAGAATATAATTGCCCGTTTCTTTTTCCTCAAAACTGGCTTTTCCGTACGTTACGGTGATATCGTCAGTACTGCCTCCTGCGCGCAGCGTCTGAAGGGCGGCGGCACGGATGGAGGGCTCGTTTTCACGCAGGATTTCTTCGGTTTCTGCTTTTGTTTCGGCTCCGTGCAGGATCGTCTGCAGTTCTTCGGCAACGGCATCGCGTACCTGAAGCTTGATCTGCTGGTCGGAGGCGCAGTCGCTGTTGGCTCTTACGTGAAAGCGCACGATCTTTGCAGCGACTTCCTGCTGCAGACGGGACTCGCGGAGAAGATTGGCGGTTCCGGAAAGGATCAGCGCCGCAATGCAGACGGGGAGCCAGCGGCGGCAGAAAATTTGAAATGCCGCCTGGAATTGACTTCTATACTGGTTCCCAAATGTATTTCGGGGCTGCGCCTGCCTGTCCCTGGATTTCTTCTGTGTCTGATTTTGATTCCGTTTCCGGCTCTGTACTTTTTTCTCATTCATATGCTGCCTCCTGTTTTTTCCAGTTTTGCCGGATTTCAAAACTTTTATACACAGACACTCACTGCCCGCTCCGATATTCCATACACTTTAAACCTTTTACGGCGCTTTCGGAATCCACAGAATGCTCCTTTCGTTTTCCCACGCATAGCACAAGTCCGCCAGTGTCACCGCCTCTTTTCTTTTCACCCGGTTGTCATAAATTCCGCACAGGTACTCACCGACAGACTCCACCTGTTTTCCGTTCTGCTCCATGATATCTTCTGGTTTTTCTGCGTGAAACAGATAGGCACTGTGCCCAAGCGCACGGTCCTGTTCCAGGTACTTCAACAGTTCTTCCATCCGTCCCCGGTCACTGAGCAGTGCATCGGAAAATACAATCGCCTGGACGTGTCCGGTGTCGAGATCATATTCCTCTGTGCTGTCATATTGCTGCGCAATCTCCTCAAACGTCTCCGCTTCAAAGAACAGCGATGCGGGGTCCTCGTCGGTTCCCTCCTCCTGCTCATCCTTTCCCTGGCCGGTCACCACCGCAAGATTCGCAGGCGCATACCAGACGCGCCATTTACCGCCAGCCGTCTCCTTTTCTCCGCCGCTCTCACTGACCGCCGTCCCGGTTTCTTCCCCAGTTTCACTGTTTTCCGGCGCAGTCGCCTCTTCCGACACATAATCAAAGGCAAC
The DNA here is from genome assembly GCF_003460565.1 of Blautia sp. AF32-4BH. Classification (NCBI taxonomy): domain Bacteria; kingdom Bacillati; phylum Bacillota; class Clostridia; order Lachnospirales; family Lachnospiraceae; genus Blautia; species Blautia sp. AF32-4BH. Next base: position 94,842 of record NZ_QTVL01000004.1, read on the forward strand.
CGCCAGTGGATACAGCCGCTTTTCCGGCTCTACTGCCCCGCAGGATGACAGGAAAATCATACTGCCCAGCGCCAGACACACAAGCCGCAGTTTTTTCATATGCTTCTGGCAGAAGCCGAGCAGCACCGTGATGGCAAGAAAAAACGGAAAGTAACCGTATCGGACCGACCAGCCGCTTTCCGCGCATGACAGCAGCCATATAAAAAGCACTGTACCGATCCGTACATAGAGATTCTGCGGTTTCCACAGTCCCGTCTTCTCTCCGATCAGCGATACGTAAAACAGCAGACTTCCCAGTGTGAACAGCAGTCCCATCAAAAGAAATGCCATCCACAGAATATCAAACCGCTCCAGAAATCCACCCGGCAGGCTCGTTCCTGCCATTAACAGTAAGAGCGGGTCCTGCGCCGCAGCCGTGCCGCGCCGGCCGAAAACGCCGAGCAACGCCATGCTTCCTGCAATTACAAGAAGCCCCGTTTTCCAGATACTCTGCGTCACCGGAAGAATGACACTCCTGTGCTCTTTCTGCACATGCCCCAGTAAAAACGGCAGCAGCGCAATCGGTGTTCCATTTTCCAGTGTTCTCCACACATTCCACCCAAAAAGTATTCCGTTATCCACAATTTCAACAGACTTTGCTGTCTTCCAGGCATCCTCAAACGAGGAAAAATGCATCTGCGGAACTGTCAGCAGAAGCAGAATCAAAATCCCGCCCACAATCCACGGATAGAGTGCTTCCGCCAGCCGTCCTCTTTTCTGTACTTCACTGCCGACACCAAACCCGGCCGCCGCGAGCAGAAACAGTCCGCAGAGCTCCTGCGGTACACCCGCTGTCAGATACGCGGCGGCAAGCTCCGCCATTCTGCGAAGCAGTGTTCCGCCGAGGAAAAGCAGATAACACAGATGCATCACTGCCAGAAGGAGTTTCCCAGCCTTTCCCATCACGCTTTCCAGGCGGCAGTAAAGCCCGCCAAGGCGCACGAGATAAATGCACCACACCGCCAGCAGCCCATATCCAACGAAAATCCCTGCCATACCGGGCAGGCCGTCCGATGCGCCGTACGCCGCGAGCTGCCAGAACGCCGGGCAGAGCAGAACGAGCACGATCTGGCGTTCCATCTGGCGCTGTGAAATTCTGTCATTTTCCGAAAACATGCGTCACTCTCCCCTTTCCTGTTTTTCTTCCGGCTCCGCAGCTTTTCTGTTTTTCCGCAGCCGCACTCTCTGATCGCGCTTTGTAAAGACCGGCCGCTCCCGCATCTGATGCAGCGGGGGCCGCCATACGGAATCCTTCGGCGCATGGTAGCCCGCAAGTCCTTTCCCGACAAACGGCATCAGATAGGGAATACCAAAACTCATAAGCCCGGCGAGATGACCTGCGAGAAGAAACGTGCCGAGCGCCATGCCGAAAATGCCGAGCCATCCGCCGAGCAAAATGAAGCCGAATTTCAGCAGCCGGAACGGCGCACCGAACTCTTCGTTCGGAATCGCCAGCGAACAGAGCGCCGAAACCGCAACCACAACGACGGTCATCGGGCTCACCAGATTGGCGGAAACCGCTGCATCTCCGATGATCAGCCCGCCCACAATTCCGATCGTCCCGCCAAGCGGCCCCGGCATGCGCACACCGGCCTCGCGGATCAGTTCAAAAGCAAATTCCATCAGAAGAATTTCCAGAATGCCGGGGAACGGAACGCCTTTCCGCGCTTCGGCGAACGCCAGCAGGAGTTTGGTCGGAAGCACCTGCGTGTGAAAGCCCGTGACAGCCAGGTATCCACCCGAAATCCACAGGGCGAGAAAGACCGCCGCATACCGCAGCAGCCGCTCAAATGAGACGATCAGAAAATGATGATACCGGTCCTCACTGACCTTTAAAAAGCTGTCAAATGATGCCGGGAAGAGAATCCCGACCGGGGAATTATCACATAAAAGCAGGATTCTTCCGTCCAGAATCTCCATCGCCGCGCGGTCCGGCCGTTCGGTCGTCTCGAAGCGCGGGAACGGCGATTTCCACTGCGGTTCGCAGAGCTGCTCGACCATGCCGCTGTCAAAAACGCCGTCCACTTCCCAGCCGGCAATCTGCTGTTTTACCTCTTCCAGAAATTTCGGATAAATCAACTCTTTCTCATACACCAGAGCCAGAACCGTATCAGAACGCGCACCAAAATGTATCTCCTCCACTTTCAGATCGATGGTCCGCAGACGCTTGCGGACGAGTGCCGTGTTGGTTTTGACAGAGTCGGAAAAACCTTCGTTAGAGCCGCGCAGCACTTTTTCGGACTCCGCTTTTTGCACTCCTAAATTGGGATAACCCTTCGATCCGATCTTGACTGCACGGTCATAATGATCCACAAAAAGAATTGCATTTCCCGCAAGCATGGAAGCGAACGCAGCTTCCATAGTGTCAAATTCCAGTGCATCCGAAATTCCGAGCCGATTTTCCGAGAGAACCCCCGGGATATCTGCCTCGGGAACCTCCATCAGACGGTTCAACAGCTTCCCGATCACGGAATCCTTCAACATAACGCAGCTCACCGCCACTTCTACGTAGATCAGCAGCGCACCGGTTCCGCCCGTTTTGCCGAGTTTCATCGGGCGGATCTGAATATCATCGCAATTTTCACACCATGTACGGATCACGCTTTCATTTTCCGCCAGTGTGAGTGAAATCTGCGTCTTCTCTTTTTCCATGCCTGCGTCCCTCCTTCTCCTCCTTTTGAAAGCTTCCGAAAAACCATCTGGAGAAATATACTCTGCAAAATTCCATAAAAAAACATTCTGTCACGATTTTTTTACTCTGTAACAGAATGTTCCTTTTTCGAAATTTTATACGCTTTTATTTTTCTTCTACACCCGTCATGCTCTGGTGATGTACGGTCTGCATAATACTCTCCTGCTGTCGCTCGATATGCTCGCGGATCATCTTCTGTGCGCCTGCAAGATCCCGATTTTTCATACGTTCATAGAGGGCATCGTGCTCCTCGACCAGGGAACGTCGGGATTTTACATCCTTTAAATATTCAATCCGGTAACGGTACATTTGCTCCCGCAGATTGTTCAGCAGCTGAATCAGGCGCTCGTTGTTCGTCGCCTGATAAATCACATCATGGAATGCCACATCTGCCTGTGCAAGCTTCTGCAGATCATCCGTCTCTGTTGTCTCCAGCATTTGTTCAAAGCTGCGCGATGCCTGATAAAGCTTCTGCAGTTCGCTCTCTGTAATCCGCTGACACGCCAGTTTTACCGCCAGCTCCTCGAGTCCGAGCCGCACCTCCAGCACATCGTTCAGATCTTTTTCCGTGATCTGCGCCACCTGTGCACCCTTTCGCGGCACCATGATTACAAGGCCATCCAATTCCAGCATGCGAATCGCTTCACGGATCGGTGTACGTGAAACGCCGAGCTGATTTGCCAGCCGGATCTCCATCAGCCGTTCACCCGGCTTTAACTCCCCGCGCAGAATCGCCTGGCGCAGCGTGCGGAACACGACATCGCGGAGCGGAAGGTACTGATAATCCTCCATCTGCAGGTCTAACTCATTTTTTGCCATACTTTGTACCTCCCGGTTTTGATACAGTAGTCAGGAATGTCTGTTTCGACAGTCCGCTTATTTTTAACTGATCGCGGGCAAATTCTGCCTTGTCCGGATCGTCGAAAATGCCGAATACGGTCGGGCCGCTGCCGCTCATCATCGCATTGACCGCACCGTTTTTCATCATCTGTGCCTTGATCTCATCGATCACCGGATACGCCGGACACGTCACGGATTCCAGCACATTTCCCATGCGGTCCGTGATGCCGTACAGGTCATGATTTCGGATCGCCTCTACCATGCCGTCGATATCCGGATGCTCCGTCACCTCATCAAGATGCAGGTTTCCATAGACAAATTTCGTCGAAACATTGATGCCCGGTTTTCCGATCAGCACGTAGCACATCGGTACGCCGGGAAGGGATGTCAGCTTTTCGCCGATTCCTTCTGCCAGCGCCGTACCGCGCATCACACAGTACGGAACATCCGCTCCGATCTGCACACCCCGCTCCATCAGCTGGCGTTTTGTCAGACCAAGCTGAAACATGCGGTTAATTCCTACCAGTGCTGCTGCCGCATCCGAGCTTCCGCCCGCCATGCCGGCCGCTACCGGGATAAATTTTGTCAGGTTCATATCGACTCCCTGATGGATATCAAATTCATCCATCAGAAGCTTTGCCGCTTTGTATACGAGATTTCCGTCATTACACGGAAGGAACGGCAGATTGGTTGTCAGCCTTATGCCAGGTTCTTTTCTCTCCTTTATTTCCAGCTGATCGTACATCTGGATCGTCTGCATTACCATGCGGACTTCATGGTAACCATCCTCTCTTTTTCCGGTCACATCAAGACCAAGATTTATTTTTGCAAGCGCACGCAGTTTCATCGTAGGCACCACCTTCGGTAATGTTTTTTGTATACATAGATATTAATGGATTTTTCTTCTATTTTCAAGCGTTATCTTCTGTTTTTGTACATAATTTTATACAATTCAGTTCAACAGACTTAGAAACGCAGGCGTAAGCAGTGGCTGCGTGAAACGAACAAGAACAAAATAAGAGTTTACGAACCTGTCGAAACTTGCTATAATTTTCATCAGATATCAGGGCAAAAGATCAAAAAGCCGGTGCAAGCTCGCTTGCAAGAGGATTTTTGATCTCTTGACCCCAACATTTTTGCCAGATGCCAGAGCATGTCTGAAAAAAACTTTTCGTAAGCTGCGAATCTCAGATTGCGGAAATGATTTTTTCAGACATGCTCTAGCTTCTGCGAAGGAAAAGGAAGTAGCTTTTTATGAGTTCACAAAGATCTTATTCATTTTCCCGCCAGGTTCTGGTCAACGGAATCCGCGATGGCATTCCGATCGGGCTTGGCTATTTTGCGGTCTCGTTTTCGCTCGGCATTGCAGCGCGTAAGGCAGGTCTTAGTCCTTTTCAGGGCTTTCTCGCCAGTCTTTTCAACAATGCTTCCGCCGGAGAATACGCTGCCTTTACACTGATTGCCGCCAACGCAGGCTATCTGCAGGTCGCTATCATTACGCTCATCGCCAATGCGCGGTATCTTCTGATGAGCTGTGCGCTTGCCCAGCGCTTTTCGCCGGACACGCCGTTTTTCCACCGTTTTCTCATTGGTTACGATGTAACGGATGAACTGTTTGGCATCACAATCGCGCGCCCGGGCTGGCTGAATCCGTATTATACATACGGTGCCATTCTCGTCGCTGCTCCCGCGTGGTCGATCGGCACGGCTCTTGGTATTATTGCCGGAAATCTGCTGCCGCTGCGCGCTGTCAGTGCCTTAAGCGTGGCGCTGTACGGCATGTTCCTTGCAATCATCATTCCCCCGGCGCGAAAGAGCCGTGTGGTAGCGGGTCTTGTTGCCGTCAGCTTTTTCTTAAGCTTTATCTGCAGCTATCTCCCGGGCATCTCCACTCTCTCCGACGGAACCAGAACGATTCTGCTCACCGTTCTGATTTCCTGCGCCGGAGCTATCCTGTTCCCGGTAAAGACAGAGGAGGAAAATGCTGATGTACAATAATTATATCTATATCGCCGTCATGGCTCTGGTTTCCTACACAATCCGGATTCTGCCGCTGACGCTGATCCGGAAGCCGATTAAAAATCAGTTTATTCAGTCGTTTCTGTACTACGTTCCATACGTGACGCTGTCAGTCATGACCTTCCCGGCGATTGTCCATGCAACACAGAGCCCTGTTTCCGGCGCACTCGCGCTTGTCGTCGGCATCGCAGCCGCATGGTTCGGTGCAAGCCTGTTTCAGGTTTCGGTGGCATGCTGTGCCGTGGTATTTGTGATTGAATTGTTTTTGTAATAGAAATGAGCCGCCCTGTGAGAACAATCCTTTTCCCCGGGGCGGCCCGTTTTGTATGTATTACTTTTCTGTTTCTGTTTTTCTGAAATGATAAACGCTGACCGAAGCCGCCGGCAGTGCAATCTGGAAGGAGTCTTTTTCCCGTGCAGGTGCTTTTCCTTCTTTGCAGCGGACTCGGTTCGGATGTTTCGCATCGTTGTAGTTCTGCGGATCTTGGGAGTACAGTGTTTTGGCCTCAACAAATTCCGGATACTGTTTGAATTTCAATTCGATTTTCTTTGATTCGCTGTAGCTTGTATTTACGAGGTTGACGTAGATATCATCATTTTTGATCGAAGCAAAGATGCAGACCTCAGGATCTTTGTTCTTTTCCTCAAAGCCAAGCGTATACGCACCCTGATGCACCTGATACATATCGAACACATCGTAGTTTGGTGTCAGAATACAATGCTCACCATCCGTCAGGAACAGGGAATTCAGGACATTGACAGACTGTGCCACACATGCCATGCGCACATCCCCTGTATTGCGGTGGAAGATGTCGAGCGTCAGTGCAGTTGTAACGGCATCGCGCATCGTACACTGCTGATACAGCGCCGGGCGTGCATTAAACGCACTGCTGTGCCAGTTTCCCCACTCACCGACAATCAGTTCACATTTTCTCGGTGCCGCCTGAAACGGACCCTCCGGTTTCGGAAGTGCCTCAAGACCAGCGTCTATCAGGCGGCGCTGCTCGTGAATGACATTTTCCAGCTCTTTGCATCCATTGATCACATCATACCACTGTTTTTCATCAAACTTTTTCTCTGTCTGAAGCTGTTTCAGATTCCAGTTGTAAAAATGGAGATCATAGCCGTAAAGCGATGGCATACGGTATTTTCCCATCTCCTTAAAAAAGTCTTTCGTCCACGCAGCACGTTCTTTCGGCTTATTTCCATCCGGGCCGCTGGCGATGCATTTCATGGAAAATGCCTGATCGCCGCCTCCAAACGACGGACAGGAGGAACTGAATTTCCGGTATTCGTTCGCATACATCTGCGGCGTCATTTTTCCACCACCGTCCCATACTTCATTTCCGATACCCCAGTATTCAATCTCGAACGGTTTTTCATGGCCGTTTGTTTTTCGTTCCTGCGAAAGTGCCGTCGGCTCTTTGCGGTTACAGTACTCCATCCACTCTCGCATCTCGGATGGAGAGCCGGTCATCATATTGATATTAAACCATGGCTTCGCGCCGATCATCTCGCAGAATTCCATCATCTCGTGCGTACCGAACTGATTGGGATCCGTCTCGAAAGTACCGAAGTTTTCATTGTATGTAACCGGCCGCTGCTCCCGCGGACCTATGCCGTTCCGCCAGTGATATACATCCGCAAAACATCCGCCCGGCCAGCGGATCACCGGCGGGTGCAGCTTCTGAAATGCATCCACAAGGTCTTTTCGGATTCCATGATAATTCGGAATCTCCGAATCCTCTCCAACCCAGATTCCATCATAAATACAGGAGCCAAGAAACTCTATAAAGTGTCCCTGCAGTTCCGGGTAAATATATTTTTCTCCAGCTAATTTTCGAAACGTAATCTTCTGCATAAAAATCCTCCAAATGAAAGCGTGATGTGTATTTTTGCTACTTTTCAGTATAGGACACTTTAAAGGAAAATACAATTTATTCTGAAAAGATCTCCGTAAAACTAGGATTTTCTGGTTTTACGGAGATCACAAATTTTTATGCTCTTTTTTTGCCTGCTCCCCTCGGCGGATTTACCCGTCGAAATTTTAGCGCCCGTTCTGGAGTCGTTTCCGGACAATCTTCATCAAATACAATAGGTTTTTCTTTTGCTGCTTTTAGTTCCCTTAATTCTTCTTCTGAAAAAGCGAGTTCTTTTATCAGGCTTTCTGTCATTTCTTTAGTATTTACCATAATAAAGCCCCCTTTCAAAATTGGTTGCATATCTTGCGGAGATTAATCTTGTCACATCTATTTCTGCCCCATTTTCATTTTTCCGTATTCTTTCCGTATACACTACAAACAAAACATCATCACTTTTTATATTTCCAATCATAATCTCTGTATTACGCTCTATTTGCGCTGTCCCTGCAGATAAATCACCTATGATATCATATCGATCTTCAACATTACTATTTTCCTCATCATAATATTCTATTCGATCATAATCAAAAAATACACGGGCAGCACTTTTAAATGAAATTCCATGTTTTTCTATATTAATTTTATTCTTTTTCTCATCATATTCGAAAATCATTCCACCAAGTGAAAATGTTACAGTTTTGCTATTCTCCAATGATTACCTCCGATTTCAGTATTTTACTGTTTTTATCGTATCATCTTTTCTTTTCTGCGTCAATGCATGATGTTAATTCACAAATTGCAATTCTCTACTTGACATCTGATATTATCAGTGATATATCAATAGTATAATCAGAAAGAAATGCAAGATTTACCAGTTGATAACGCATAAAAAACTATACAGGAGAATTTTCATGGATCAGAAATTATATGACAGTTATGTAAAGATTTTAAAAAACGAGCTTGTTCCGGCGCTTGGCTGTACAGAGCCGATTGCCATTGCATATGCGGCAGCAAAAGCACGCGAAGTACTCGGACAGATGCCGGAATCGATCGAGCTTTGCTGCAGTGGAAACATCATCAAAAACGTAAAGGGTGTTAAAGTTCCAAATTCCAACGGTCTGAAGGGCATTGATGTTGCGGCAACGCTTGGCGTCGTCGGAGGCTGTGCCGAACGTGAACTTGAAGTACTTGAAGATGTGACCGAGGCAGATATTGAAAAGACAAAAGAACTGGTACAGCAGGGATTCTGTACCTGTACTTTAAAAGAAGGCGTAGAGAATCTCTACATTGTTGCAAAAGTCATTGCCGGAGAGCACAGCGCGGAGGTAACGATTGTAAACCGTCATACCCTGATTTCACGCATCGTAAAAGATGGTGAGATACTTTATCAGATTGCGGCTCATGAGGATTCCCCTGAATACGTTGATAAAAGTGTGCTGAACGTCAAGGATATTCTTGAATTTGCCGATACTGTGAAGATCGAAGACATCAAAGAAATTCTTGACCGTCAGATCACCATGAACTCTGCCATTTCCGATGAAGGTCTCCGTCATCCATACGGTGCACAGGTTGGCCGCACGCTGCTGAATGAATACGGCAATGACGTAAAAATCCGCGCCCGCGCCCGTGCAGCGGCAGGCTCCGATGCGCGTATGAGCGGCTGCTCTCTTCCGGTCGTCATCAATTCCGGCAGCGGAAACCAGGGCATGACCGTTTCCCTTCCTGTCATTGAGTTTGCAAAAGAATGGAACGTTTCCCAGGAAAAACTGTACCGCGCACTCGTTGTCAGCAACCTGATTGCGGTTCATCAGAAAAAATATATTGGAAGTCTTTCCGCTTACTGCGGCGCCGTCAGCGCAGGCTGTGGAGCCGGTGCCGCCATTACCTATCTTTCTGGCGGAACTTATGAAGATGTCAGTCTGACGATCGTCAACACCATTGGAAACGTCGGCGGTATTGTCTGCGACGGCGCAAAATCCTCCTGTGCGGCGAAAATTGCATCCGCTGTTGACGCTGCTATTCTCGCCCACTACATGGGCCAGCATCACAGAAGTTTCCAGCCGGGCGAAGGTATCGTGCGGGAAGATGTCGAGGATACGATCAAGAGTATGGGATACATCGGAAGAGTCGGCATGAAAGATACCGATACGGAAATCCTGAATATTATGATCGACCGTGTGGATATTGACGAAGTGTGTAAATAACGAAAGTATTACGATAGACAGCCATCTGGACAAACTTGCACAGATGGCTGTTTTTATATTGCTCTTTCTGTCCATACAAAAACCCGCTGCGACGCCCTCTGTCGAACAAAATTTCCGATAAATTGTGACACACATCTTGTGGAAAGCTTTTTTCAAACAGGCTCTGATTTTGATTAGCAGTCCCTGTCACATCCCATAATTCAATTTCAGTTTCGCAAAAAAGTCTCTCAACGTCAGCTCCGCATTCGGATCATGGTAAACGCGAATTTTGCGGTTCTTTCCGGTGAAGTGATAGCTCATGTCCTCATAGCTGATTTCCGGCGCTTCTACCATTTCATAGAGGTCGGTACGCTGTACCTCTGCCAACAGCAACCCAACTGTCGGAGAATCGCCGAGACCCCAGATTTCGCCGTGCGGCCATTCCTGGAACTGATAGAAGGTGTTGTTAAAGTCTACCATCTGCTGATACAGATAATTTCCAATTTCTCCACATGGCTGAACATTAAGCTGCAGCTCGGCAAGAGAAACTGTTACTTTCTTGTATACGGTAGACGGAACCTGCCATACCTTCATGCCGGATTTCATCACAACGTTTGCAGCTGCGATATCCTGGCGGAGGTTGAACTCTTCTCCCCCTTCCGGATACGGTGCTCCGCCGATCCAGATGGCGGTCATGCGGTCTGCGATTTCCGGTTTCATCAGAAGTGCGGAGGCAACGTCGGTCAGTGCTCCCTGGCAGGCGATGAACAGCGGATGCGGATCATCTTTCATGGCTTCTTCGGCGATCAGCTTTGCGCCATCCGACACGGCCGGAGTCTGCTCGTCCTTCATCGGAAATTCCGATCCTTTGCAGACCGGGCATACGCCCTGCCGATCCATCAGATCCAGCACTTTATTGACCTCGTCCATGCTCGCCTGTGCCGTGTGGCCATCGCCATAATCGCGGGAGAACATGTTGAAGTGACACGGAACGATGCCTTTCAGAATAAACATCGGTGTCATCAGGTGATGTGCCAGTGCGAACTGGTCGTCCGCCTCATTTTTGCAGTCTGTGCTGACAATCATACGCACGCGTTTGTTGTCCGGCACGGAAAATGTGTAATTCATTTTTTTCATAGTAAATCCTTTCTGCTGTAAAAGCCAAAAACATACAAAGCAATCCGCCCGAAGACCGCACAGCTTTACGGTTTCCGGGCGGATTTGCCTTAGATCTAATTATACCTAATGTTGATCTTTCGTTAGTTTGCTTCTTTTGCTGCTGCAATCGTATCAAGGTTAGACTGCGGAGTTTCTGTAGCTCCTCCGTTTTCATCCAGCCATTTATCCAGCTGCTCCTGTTTTGCATCCATAACAGTCTGCAGTCCGGCTGCATACAGCGCATCATTCAGTTTCTGGAGTGTTTCTTCTACACCAGCAACTCCGACAGAGCCTGTCTCAAGTGCTGGACGATACGTATTCAGTGCATTCTGCAGAGCTGTGATCTGTGTAGAGTATTCAGAAGAATCCCACATAAATCCGTATGCCGGTGAATACTGTGCCCAGTCGTTATGGTGCTGCAGTTTATCCCAGTAATTTGCATCCTTGGAACCATCATTCCATACGTATGTGTTAAACTGATTGCCCATAAACCATCCTGTATTCTGATGATATTTAAAGTTAGAAGCATCTTCACCATCTACATAATAAGCAGTACCATCATCCAGAACTTTATAGTTTACATCCTGAATACCATTCTGCCACAGATTCATAACCTCCGGATCTGTATACAGCGCGGAGATAAACTTAAAGGCCATTTCCGGATCCGCACTGTTGGTTGCGATGCCAGTATCATAAAAACTTACGTTTGTAGTTGAATATCCACCTTCTACATCCTGTCCAAAATACATTGCATAGCAGTCTGTTCCTGTAGATGCCTTTGCCTCAACAAGATAGCCCGGCTTAATTGCTGACATATAAGAGAACGTATTTCCAGCCTTCATCATAACTGCAGCTCCCTGTGTATCCGTCAACGCATCCGGATAAATGTATCCTGCATCAAACCATTCCGCCAGCTGGGTTACTGCTTCTTTGTAAGTATCGGTTTCAAACTCGTTCACTACGGTTGTGGAGTCATGATCAGCCTCCCAATCCAGAACACCGAACTGATCCGCTAACTCGTCGAAAAATGCAAGACGTCTCATCGGGCTTGCACTTCCCTGCAGATACAGAGGTGTCATTTCCGGATGTGCTTCTTTTACTTTCTTGAAAATTTCAGTTGCAACAGACCAGTCATACACTTTTCCGGTGTATTCATCCTGATTCAGCTCCAGTCCGTATTCCTCTGCGATACCAAGTTCATCACAGATATCTGCTCTCATAGTCAGACCACCAAGTTCAACCGATTCCTTCTGTGCCGGAAAACCGAACAGAATACCATTCATGGAACCTACCGTTGCATTTGCTTCACCAAGCACATCTTTAATAGCCTGTCCCTCCGGAGTATCCATATACTGGTTCATATCGACAATACCATTCATTGCAATCCAACTGGAAGCATTGCTGTAATAAATTGGCATAACATCCAGCTCATCACCACCGGAAATCATCAGCTGAATCGTCTGCTGATATTCTGCATACTGCAGTGGAAGAAATTCCACTTCAATATGGTATTTCGGAATCATATATTCATTCAATGCATCCTGTACTGCAGTACGTGCTGCGTCATCCTGCTCGTAGAACTCGACGAAGGCAAATACGAGATGATAAGGATTTTCTTCCGTATACTCACCAAGCTCTGTTTTTGTTACGGAAGCATCTGCCTCGCCAGATGCCGATGCTGTTGATGTTGTTCCAGAAGAGCTCTTGGATGAGCCGGAAGTGTCTCCACTGTTTCCGCAGCCGACAAGCAGGCCGCCCACCATTGTCGCTGCCAGAAAAGCAGCAAGCATTTTTCTTTTCATATAAAAATTCCTCCTTAAAATAAGTTTATCACGAAGCAGCCCTTTTCGCTGCTAATGATTCATTCCATCTGTATCAGCCTTTGACTGCACCAAGAGCGATACCTTTTGCATAATATTTCTGGAAAGATGGGAAAATCAGCATAATTGGCAGAATTGCTACAAATGCGATTGCCATCTGGATTCCCGTTGCCGGAATGGTTGATGCAGCTGCTGTCACATTCGAGTTGGAGCTCTGTGTCAGGAACTGAATATTCTGTACCATCTGGTTCAGAAGGTTCTGTACGTTGTACAGACCTGTATTCTTAACGATATAGTACAGACCATTGGTCCAGTCATTCCAGTAAGCAAGGCCTGCAAAGGTGCCCATTGTTACCAAGATCGGTTTTCCAAGCGGAAGTACGATTTTCCAGAAGATGGTAAACTGGCTTGCACCGTCAATCTCTGCCGCCTCGTATAATCCATCCGGAATGCTTGTGGTAAAATAAGTTCGAATCATCATAACATTCCATGCAGAAAGCAGGAAGTTTGGAAGCAGCTGTGCAAAAATCGTATCTTTGATATGGAAGGTACCTGTCCACATAATGTAAGATGGAACGATACCGCCGTTGAACAGCATGGTAAAGAACACGAAGAACATCATCACATTTCTGCCCGGAAGATTTTTTACTGACAAAGGATAGGCCATCAGAGCAGACAGAAGGACATTCAACAGAGTTCCGACTACCGTGACACCAATACTTACTCCATAGGCCTTCAAAATCTGACCTCCGGATTTGATGATGTAGGAATAGGACGCGAGGGAGAACTTCTTCGGAAAGAAGGAGTATCCATTCGCTACCAGTGTGTTTTCATCTGTAATAGAAGACATAAATAACAGAATAAACGGTAAGATAATGGCAAGCGTCCAGATAATCATGACAGCGTTTGCTAAAATCTGATATTTGGAAAATGGTTTTTCTTTCATACGTGATCTCCTTAGAACATTGCGTTTTCTTTGCTGACTTTACGTACGATTCCGTTTGCGGTAAGGACAATGATAAATCCGATGATGGACTGATAGAAGCCGGCTGCTGCAGACATTCCGACATTTCCGGATTTCATCAGGCCGCGGTATACGTAGGTATCAATAACATTGGTTGCCGAGTACAGAAGTCCTGAATCACGTGGTACCTGATAGAACAGACCGAAATCGGAATAGAAGATACGGCCGACACTCATCAATGTCAGGGTGATTACGGTTGGTTTCAGGAATGGAAGCGTAATGTTTTTGATCTGCTGCCATTTGGTTGCGCCATCCAGAGAAGCTGCCTCATACAGAGACGGATCAATGCCATTGATGGTAGATATGTAGATCAGACATCCATATCCTACACCCTTCCAGGTATTTACAAAAATCAGAATGAACGGCCAGTATTTCGGTTCTGCATACCAGTTCACAGCATCTTTTCCAAGTGCACTTAAAATCGAATTGTTTACAATACCTGTACTCTGACTTAAAAATGCATATACAATGTAGCCAAGAATAACAGCCGACATCAGATATGGAAACAAGATTGCACTCTGATAAATTTTCTTTAATTTTTTATTAAACGTATCGCAGATAAAGATTGCAAAAATAATTCCGACTACCGTGTTCAGAACAATAAACGCCAGATTGTAAAGTAACGTATTTCTTGTAATAGTCCATGCATCCGATGATGCAAACAGAAATTCAAAGTTCGCCAGTCCGCAGAACGGGCTCTTCCAGATTCCCAAACGGGCATTGTACTTCTTAAATGCTACGATAATGCCTGCCATCGGAATATAATTGTTAATGAGCAGATAGATCGCGCCTGGAAGGAACATCAGATACAGCGGAAGGTATCGTTTGAATTTTGCTGCTTTGCTGTGGCTGCTCCCGGATGATGCATGGGATTTTTTTAAAGATGCCATGTTTTTCCTCCTCGTTTCCTCTTTGTTTTCTCGTTTTTTTGTCGTTGCAAGTATGTTCGAACAAAATTGCTTTGACTATCAACTGTTGTTATTATATAATTTTAATAAACTTTTTAGCAATTCACATTGCTTAGGTTTTATTGCACTTTTCTTAGAATCTATGTGCAAATTATATATAATTACGGAGGCATCCTTCTTGAATTCATCAAAACATCGTACTTTTTCACTAAACTTCAATTTTTTTGACCACACTATGCACAAACACAAAATATATTCCCTAAAGAAAAAAGCATTTTGGTATTGGATGCGTATTTTAATAATGTTCAGTATTTTATTGCTGTTTTTAATTTTTTATATTTCCAAACAGCTTCAGCATGAAACCTACCAGGGAATTCATCAGACAATGGATCTTTATGTCCAGCAGTTAAATAAGAGTATGGAAACTGCTGAAAACTGTCTCTGGGAATTCGCTAATAACAATACTGATGTTGTCGATACGATCACTTCCAAAAACAACCCAAACGCAGTGATTTCCCAGATTAAAGCCTCCAGGCTTTTGGATAATACTTTAAGTTACATGACAGACATTGACGGTATGTTTGTTTATGGAAAAGCAAACGACCATTTTGTCTGCCGCTATAAAAATGGGGGCTCCAATGACTGTAGTTCCTACATGAAAAAGCTTTTACGTCAGTCGGGAGAGGACGCCTCCGCTCTCAACTTCAAGAGTTGGTATTATATAGAGCTGGAACGCCATACCTATCTGATCCGAATTATCAATGATCTCCATGGCTATCTTGGTGCCTGGATCCGTCTGGATGAACTGAATACTCCATTTGATGATTCAAATACCATTTTTCTGTTTGCTGATGAAAATGGTATTCCATACGACAACGAAAGCTGGTCCGATTTTAAACTGTCTACCGACTTTTCTACCCAGAAATCTCATCGGATCCGCGGAAAGGACGGTATACAATATTTACAGGTCGCTGAAAAGCTTCCTTCTTCTACCTGCTCCTTAAATGCACTCATCCCCTCCGAAGAAGTCAACACTCCTATTTACAATATGCTCAAGCTTCTGCTCGGGGGTGCTCTGCTGATTTTCGTGGTTTCTCTTTTATGGACCGTTTCCTATGAACACCTGATTTCAAAGCCTCTTGATCTGATCCGGAAAATGGCATCACAGGTCAAAGAGGAACAACAGGTGCCGCACCCGGATCTTTCCAATGAGCGGTGTGAGGAGGTTCTGGAAATCGGTGAAACACTGAATAAGCTGATGAATCGAATTGAGAAGTTAAAAATCAATGTTTATGAGGATAAATTAAATCTGAAGGCACTGGAGATTCAGTATCTGAAATCCCAGGTAGCGCCGCACTCTCTGATCAACTGTCTCTCCGCAATCGCATCAATGCCATTCACGGAAGAAGGAAGGCGGCTCACAAATGAATTCGTCCGCACACTTTCGAATCATTTGCGGTACACCCTGCAGGATAAGACAGCCGTTCCTTTGAAAGAAGAACTGAAATACGTAGAAAATTTTCTGGAGATGACAGAACTGCGGTTTCCAGGCTGTCTGAACTGGGAAATCCATGTGGATGAGAAATGCAGGAATGCTTCTGTTTTTCCGATCATTCTGCTGATGTTTACAGAAAATACCATCAAGCACAACATGATCATGGGCGAAGAGCTCCGTGTCCGTATCACCGGCAGCCTTGTGGAGCGCAATGGTGAAAAATATGTGGTTCTCACTCATCTCGACTCCGGCAGTGGTTATTTTGAAGAGGATCTGGAATACCTGAACCGGCCAGTTTCCCAGCAGGTTCATGACTTTGATGGAAAAAAAATCGGAACCTACAATCTGCTCAAACGGCTTTATCTTGTTTATGGAGAAAAAGCCCATGCGCATTTTTCCAACGAACCCGGATGGGGTGCAAGATCAGAGGTTACGATTCCATACATTCCATACCGGGAGGATGGCAATCCGCCGGAAAGCAAAATTGAAACATCGGAACCTCTTTTTTCACATGCTTCCGACACACCTCAGGTCCCCTGCAAAAGAAACGAGAGCTAAAGCTTGTTTGAAAAAGGCTTTCGGCTTGCTTTTTGTAACGATTCAAATCCATGCGAAACGGAAGAAAGGAACAGGGCTTTTACAATGAACATTTTAGTAGTGGATGATGAATATTATATTGTGAAAAACATTATCGAAACGACAGACTGGTCGGCGCTCGGGATTGAGCAGGCGTTTCCTGCCTACAGTGCCAGCCAGGCAAAACGAATTTTTGAGGGTTCCCAGGATATTGATATTCTTTTGACTGACATCGAAATGCCGCGCGAAACCGGTCTGCAGTTAGTGGAATGGCTGCATGAGAACAATTTTCATCCCATCGTACTCGTTCTGACCGGCCATCAGCGATTTGATTATGCGCAGGAAGCGCTGAATTTACATATTTTCTCCTACCTGTTAAAACCAATCGACCCGGATCAGCTTATGGAAAAGCTGGCGGCGGCTGTGCAGGAGGTGAAAAAAAATGCATGGTATGAGAAAGAGCGGCTGAATATGGAAGAGCACCTCTCCACCGATGCCTCGGACCCGATCAGCGTCATCAAGGACTATATCCGTTCGCATCTTTCCGATCCTGAACTGGGCCGCACCTCCATCGCCGAGAAAATCCACATGAACCCGGACTACCTGTCCCACATTTTCAGTACGAAAACAGGAGCGTCGCTCAGTAGCTACATCATGGACGAACGTATGACAACCGCAAAACGTCTGCTTGCCACCACCAGCTTCTCCCCCCAGCAAATCTGTGACCAGATCGGAATCGCAAACGTTTCCTACTTTTACCGGCAGTTCAAGAAAAGCAGTGGAGTGACACCGCAGCAGTATCGGGAGAAGCATTTTCATGGATAATCACGAGCCCTGGAGCGTGCCTGGAAAAGGTCTCCAGCGCACAAAAAAACAGAGTGTATTGGAATTCTTCGTTTCCATACACTCTGTCTCATTTCTTACCCACAAAAATCCGCCAGATCCTCTTTCAGATAGTTCTGCGTCTTCTCCAGATCTTTCTCCCGGATACTCTGCATAATATCGTTATGATGCGCAATGTCCAGTGCCGGGTTTACGTTGGACCAGGTCTGCCAGTAAAACTGGGCGTAAGCGCGTTTTAAGACGTTCATGGTGCGTTCAAGCTCCTGATATGCGTAAGCGTTGCCGGAGAAGGAAATCAGCTTCAGATGGAATGCTGTATTTGCCTCCCAGTGATCCCAGACGCTGTCGGTGCTCTGCTTGCATCTCTCATCAATCTCGGCAAGCTCCGCCAGATTTTCTTCGGTGATATGTCCGATCGACTGACGAAGATATCCGCCCTCGAGAACAAGGCGGAAATCCAGAATATTCTGTGCCTCTTCGCGGGACACGCTGACAACCTGGTAGCCGAAGCGCGGGAAGCTGTGGAGAATTCCCTCGTTGCAGAGCGTCACCAGTGCTTCACGGATTGGCGTCTTGCTGCAGCCGAATTTCTGTACCAGCTCCTGCTCGTTGATAATTTGATTGGGTTTATATTCATCGGTAAAAATGCCGTTCAAAATGGCCTGATATACCATATTTTTAAGGCTTTCCTGTTGTTTTTTCATAAGGGGAAACTCCTTATCTTTTATTTTCTTCACTTTTGCGCATCCTGATTTTTTTCTTCTCCAAATGCGCCCTGTTTTTTATCTTAACAAATTTTTTTTTGCTTGTAAATGCCGTGCTCCCAGATTTTTACCGGTAAAAAAGAGGAAAATGATGTTTTCACCATTTTCCCTCTTCTGTTCCCTCATTGGACGTTATCGCTTATTCTGTCTGCCGTCAGATCACATACTCATTCGACTTCTGCATCTGCCATTCCACCAGATCTGCCAGCGTAATATTGTCCACCACACTGTTGATGGCATCGTTCAGTTTTTTCCAGAGCATCACCGTAACGCACTGATCTTCCCTGCCGCAGTCGGCGCCGTCTTCTACACAGTCCACCGGCGCAAGGCTACCCTCGGTCAGACGCAGGATCATTCCCACGGTATATTCTTCCGGCTTTCGTTTCAGGGAATAACCGCCCGCCGGGCCGCGCACACTTTTTACGAAACCAGCTTTATTCAAAATCGAGATGATCTGTTCCAGATATTTTTCCGAAATCTCCTGCCGCTTTGCCACATCTTTCAAACGCACCGGTTCGCCGGTATTGTTGAGTGCCAGATCCAGCATCAGACGAAGCGCATACCGTCCTCTTGTCGAAACTTTCATTTTATTTCCTCCGAATATATGTCATGATAAAAATACTTTCTTTTATTTTATCCCATATTCTCTACATATTCAATAGGAAATATAACACAAAACCAAAGCATGTCCGAAAAATGCAATGACTTTTTATCCGCTTTCCATGCTTACTTATCATCTCAAATCCTGCGCAATCTCTTCTCCCATCTTCTCTACCGCATCCACAATCTCCCGGATCTGCTCTCCGGTAATTTCATCGATATGCACGCCACCGGTGCAGACGGTCACGGTACGGCAGGCACAACAGATTTTTTCCGCCAGCATCCGGCACAGTACCTCATCTTTATGTCCGGTGCGGTTCCACACCGAGGAAGTCGCACTCCAGCTCCCGTCTCCGGTCAGCGATTCCCGTGGTACGGCCTGCACTACACAGCCGATATGCGGCTTTTCTCCTCCGGCGAGACAGATCTGAAAGTCCTCACCAATCTTCATTACCGTCACTTCCATCATGCATCCTGCGGCTGTTGCCTTTTTCGTCAGCATCCCTTCCATCTCCGATACTCCTTCACTTCCACGCCGAACGGCGACAGCAGCTTCGCCGCCAGATGCGTCACCATATCGTCAATCGACTCCGGTTTCTGATAAAACGTCATCATTGGCGGAACAATCCACACATTTGACATGCGTGACAGCTCGTACAGATTCCGCAGATGAATCTCACTCATCGGTGTCTCCCGCGCTGCCAGCACGAGCGGACGTTTTTCTTTGATGGTCACATCCGCCGCGCGCAGCAGCAGATTGTCGGTGTATCCGCTTACAATACCGGCCGCCGTTTTCATGCTGCACGGCACAATCACCATGCCTTCCGTCCGGTACGACCCGCTCGCCGGGCCTGCACCGATGTTGTCCTGCTCGAGTACTTCATCTGCCAGCGCTTCCACCTGCGAAACACTCCAGTCTGTCTCCTGTTCCAGCGTCAGCTTTGCACTGCGGCTCATCACCAGAAGGGAACGGTATTCCTCACTATCCCGCAGAATTTCAAGGCACTTCATCAGCAGCGGCATTCCACTCGCCCCGGAAGCGCCAACTACAATCCGTTTTTCCACAGCCATCCGTCTCGTTCCTTCCTTTTATCCACAGATTCCGTCAATCCATGCGAATAACTCGTCGAGATCGTAGTCGCCCGCATGCGGTGTATTCCATGGGGAATGGTAATCCACCTCACAGCCTGCCTCACGAAGTTTTAATACCAGCATCGCCGAGATCACCAGAGAGGTGTCGCGGTCGCACTCGCCGTGGCGGATGCGGAAATGCTGTGCTTTTTCTGCTTTTTCGTCCATAATGTATTCCATTGGATTCATCATTTTCACAACTTCTGCTTCCGCACACGCGCCCTGTGCTTTCGTGTGTGCTGTGCTGTATTCCGTGAAGTGACGGCAGTTTGTCGTCTCGTTTCCAAACAGATCATTCTCCGGGCTTTCCAGATCCAGCGCATCAAAAGCAGGTGCCGTTTTCATCCGGGTGATGTCTTTGACATAAGCGGTAAAATCCATGCCCTGCACTTTGCCGTTCTCGACGATCAGCCATGGTTTATCTGATAAATCCACACCCTGGTCAGACGCTCTCTGCGCAGATTCCATCACAACGCGTTTTACATATTCCTTCAGGGATCCTTCTCCGTCTGCATCAAGTGTCAGTGGATCTCCGTTTTCATCCTTCAATCCAAGGCTGTTTACATATGCCGGAAACATTGCTTTTTCCTCTGCCGAAACAAGGATCTGTTCTTTCGTCATCTCGCCATCCACCGGTGTGAAAACCGGGCGGCCGCCCTCATCCATTTTCATGTTGGCACGGTGAAAATCATTTACTCCGCAAAATTCCCATTCATACGCCATGTCTGCGTGTTCAAGGTTTGTGATTGGGCAGTAGCAGGAAGCCGCAAACACGTTATCTCCGGCATCCGCCGCGCCAAGTGCCTGCAGATACGGCTCATAGTCCGGGTGATTTCCCGTGCTTCCCATCAGGGATGACAGCGCACCTCCGGCACTCGTTCCATTGGTGATAATTTTGCTCGCATCGCCAGGCAGCTCATCCGCGAAAAAGTGGAGATATCGCACGGCTGCTTTATAATCAACCACGCAGGATGGTGCTTTTCCGTTGTACCGGCCATCTGCCCCCTTCTGCACTCTGCCGCGGATTGCCGGGAATGCCACAACATAGCCGTGCTGCAGTGCACGAAAAATCGTGTTGGGTCTGCCCTGTAAAAATGGATTCGTTCCAGGCTCATCCGCCGGACCCGGCATGTAGCCGCCGACCGTATTCGGCATGAAAACCGGCGCGCTCCCTAAATCATAGCCATGCAGGGATGCTCCCTCATAATAGCATTCCGGCACAAAAAGATTCATCTTCTGAAACTCTTCATTAACCGGTTTTTCCACATAAATCAGGTCGCGGAACGCCCGAAACCGGATCGTCTCGCCACACAGTGTTACTTCTTCTATTGTATAATCGTTTTTCTCAAATTTCAGCATACCAGGCTACTCTCCTTTTTTGACAAAATATACTTTTTAGAACACAATATAACATTTTTTTGCAAAACATGCTTTTATTCCTCGTCCAGCCAGTGTTTCGGATCAACTTCCAGAAACCTCGCCCGCACAA
Organism: Blautia sp. AF32-4BH; assembly: GCF_003460565.1. NCBI lineage: Bacteria > Bacillati > Bacillota > Clostridia > Lachnospirales > Lachnospiraceae > Blautia > Blautia sp. AF32-4BH. The sequence goes on from NZ_QTVL01000004.1 coordinate 116,285, forward strand.
ATCTTTTCTTCTGATCATACGGCACGGTACAGTCAAAAATTGTCTTGCATGCAATTCCGTGATCGCGGATCGATGGCGAACACGTCGGATCGTTTGACGGATCGAGCGGATGACACCGGACACCTGGGATCGTGATGATATCCGCATCGCCCTGGAATCGTGTGTTCATTGCCCAAAGGACATCGTTCATATCGAAGCAGTCCACGTCCTCATCCACGAGAAATACATGTTTCAGTTCACTGAATGCAGAAAAAGCCAGCAGCGCCGCCTGACGCTGTCTTCCCTCATCACTTGGACCAAGCTTTTTAAATTGAAGAACAGCCATATATTTTCCGCCGCCCGCAGAACCACAGTACACATTCCGGAGTCGTCCCGGCATTGCTTTTTCTACCATGCCATAGATACTCGCTTCCGTCGGAATGCCCGCCATGGAAACATGTTCCTCGCTTGGTCCGATGCAGGTCTGCATGATCGGATTTCGCCGGTGTGTTACCGCTTTTACTTTAATCAGGCGGCACTGATCGCTCGCCGGACCGGTATAACCCGGAAATTCCGGCATGGCGTAACCGGTGTGGCTGTTCTGATCTTCCTGCACACGCACGCCCGGGATAACCTCGCCCTCGATCACATACTCTGCATTCGCAATTGCCATCTCATTTACCGAAACGCAATGGCACAGTTCCACCGGCTCTTTCCGCAGCGCACCTGCAACCGAAAGCTCATCGTAACCAAGCGGTGTTGTCGGCGGCTCAAAGCAGGAACCGATCTCAATCGCAGGATCGACGCCGATGCTGATGGAAATCGGCAGTTTCTGGCCAAGCTCCTCCGCACGGTCTGCCATCGCGCCGATATGGCGTGCACCCGGCGTGAAGAAAATCGAAAGTTCGTCTTTTCCCTGAATACAGAGACGGTGAATCGTCACATCGTGCAGCCCGGTATCCGGGTGAGAAGCGTAACACATGCCAAGCGTGATGTACGGGCCTGCGTCATCCGGCGTGTTGGTCGGTGCCGGGACGAGGCGGTTCAGATCAAAATCGGGATCCGTCGCCAGATGCACAACCTCCTGACACGGCGGCGCACCCTGAAATTCCACCGGTGCAACCGGCTTTTCCACGCTGTGATACAGCATTTTCCCAAGATTCTCCGGCTCACAGTCCAGAAGTGCAGCCACACGCTTCCGGCTCGCCAGGACACCGATCGCAACACTTGCGTCCGGGTGGCCTTTGATATTGCGGAAAATCATTGCCGGTCCTTCTTTCGTCGGACGTTTTACCGTTCCGCCCGCGCCGACATAGCGGTAAACTCCGGCAAGCTCCGCCATCGGATCAACTGCAACATCCGTCTCGGCAAGCTGTCCCGGCATATTTTTCAATCGTTCCAGCGCACTGCGCAGATCTCTTACTTTTTCAGCCATAATCATTCTCCTTATTCCCCAAATCAAAACTATCTCATAGAATGTTCTTTTTTGTACTCCATTCAGCCAGCAAATCCATCGGATCCTCTCCATCCACTTTCCCTGCTGCATGTTTTATCCTTTTTTATTTTAAAAAGAAACCTTTGTGGAATCAATTCGATCTGTGGTACAATTGTTTCCAGAATGGAATGAATGAAATGGAATGATTTTCAAAAGGAGGTTCTCTCTTATGACCATGGAACAGATCGACTTTTTTCTGATGACCGTCCGATGCGACACTTTTTTAGAAGCTGCAGAAAATCTTCATATCGCACAGTCCACGCTCTCGAAGCAGATCCAGAAGCTGGAATCCGAACTGAATCTCACCCTCTTCGACCGCACCCGCCGCCAGGCGGTTCTGACTCCGGCAGGCAAGCTGTTCTGCCAGGAAGCCTCAGAGCTCTCCCGCCAGTATCATCAGATGCTGCAGAAAATGCGCCACTTTAAAGAGTCGGAACGCCAGCCGCTCCGCGTCGGCTCTCTTCCGTTTCTGACGCAGTATCATCTCACCTCCCGCATCCGCGCTTTCGCACATACGCATCCGGAGGTTGAACTGATGCTGGAAGAGTGTGAAGAAAACGAGCTGATGGACGGTCTGCAGTCCGGTCGTTTTGATCTTGTCATTGCACGGGATTCCATGATTTCACCGCAGAAATATCACTTTGTACCTCTCGCAAAGGATCGTCTCTGTGTGATGCTCCCCATCGATCATCCGCTTGCAGAAAAATCTTCCCTGACAATCGCTGACATTGCCAGAGAACCTCTGATTCTTATGCATCCCTATACCTCGATTTATCAGCTCTGTATGCAACTATTTGAAAAGGCAGACCAAAAGCCGCACATCCTGCGCACTGCCCGCCTGGAATCCATGATAAGCTCCGTGGAAGTCGGCGAAGCCTTAAGCCTGTTTGCCGGGAGTAACTTTGCATTGTTCCACCACCCAAACGTCACCGCCGTTCCTCTGCGCGACGCACCGCCTCTTGTGATCGGTGCCGCGTATCCGCTCAAAATGAAAGCATCAAAAAAGCCGGGAAATATCTCTGCACAGACGCTGAAATCATTTGTCTTTTTTATTCAAAATCCCGTATAAAAACACGCTTCTGGTGCTTTCAAACATGCCAGCGGCGTAACGCTGACGCAGCATGAGACAGACCTATGGTTAATAGCAGGCAAAAACAAAAATAGCTGGTAAAATGTCTGACGATCGCCGGAACCGATATTTACCATCCGATCCAGGACGATCTGACCGGTGCGGAAATCGCTTTTGGCGGTGATATGATTCGTTCTCTGAAAAACGACAACTATCTTGTTATGGAAACCGAGGCACAGGAATTTCCAGGATGGATGCCATACAAGGGCCAGCTCCGCCAGCAGGCTTACAGCCATCTTGCCTCCGGTGCAAACAGCGTCATGTACTGGCACTGGCATTCGATTCATAATACGCTCTGGCATCATAATTTCCCATGCGGTTTATCTAAGCCCAAAAAAGAAGCATGTTTGTTTTTTCAAACACGCTTCTTTTTTTTGTATGCTTTTTTATATTCTCTTTTACTTTGTATCCTTTTTACTGAACTGCCTCAAATGCCTCATCCAGATCCTCGATGATATCGTCGATGTTCTCGGTACCGATGGAAAGACGGATGGTGTTTGGTTTGATTCCCTGATCCAGCAGTTCTTCCTCGGTGCACTGGCTGTGTGTAGTGGTTGCCGGATGGATCACCAGAGATTTTACATCGGCAACGTTAGCCAGCAGGGAGAACAGCTCCAGATTGTCGATGAAATCTTTTGCTTTCTGTGCATCACCTTTGATTTCGAAGGTGAAGATGGAACCGCCGCCGTTCGGGAAGTATTTTGCGTACAGTGCCTGCTGCTCCGGATCATCGGATACAGACGGATGATGTACTTTTTCTACCTGTGGCTGGCTCTCCAGATATTTTACAACCTTCAGCGCGTTCTCTACATGACGCTCTACACGGAGAGACAGTGTCTCAAGTCCCTGCAGAAGCAGGAAGGAATTGAACGGAGAAAGAGTTGCTCCTGTATCACGAAGAAGGATCGCACGTACTTTTGTAACGAATGCAGCAGGTCCAACTGCTTTTGTAAAGCTGATGCCGTGGTAGCTCGGGTTTGGCTCGGTCAGGGATGCGAATTTGCCGGATCCCTCCCAGTCGAATTTACCGCTGTCTACGATCACACCGCCAAGGGTAGTTCCGTGACCGCCGATAAATTTGGTTGCGGAATGTACAACGATATCTGCGCCGTACTCGATCGGGCGAACCAGATACGGAGTTGCGAAGGTGTTGTCTACAACCAGCGGGATTTTATTCTCATGTGCGATTTTTGCGAGTGCTTCGATATCTACCACATCGGAGTTCGGGTTTCCAAGCGTCTCGATGTAGATTGCTTTTGTGTTCTCCTGAACGGCTGCGCGAACCTCATCCAGATCGAATACATCAACAAATGTGGTGCTGATGCCGTACTGTGGAAGGGTGTGTGCCAGAAGGTTGTAGGAACCACCGTAAATGTTCTTTGCAGATACGATATGGTCGCCTTTCTGTGCCAGGTTGATGATGGTGTAGTTGATAGCTGCTGCTCCGGAAGCTACTGCAAGTGCCGCAACGCCGCCCTCCAGTGCTGCCATTCTCTGCTCGAAAACGTCCTCGGTCGGGTTGGTCAGACGGCCGTAGATGTTTCCTGCATCCTGGAGTCCGAATCTTGCTGCTGCGTGATCGGAGTTGTTGAATACGAAAGAAGAGGTCTGATAGATCGGCACTGCTCTTGCTCCGGTTGCCGGATCCGGATTTTCCTGTCCTACGTGAAGCTGTAAGGTTTCAAATTTAAGATTTCTTTCTGCTCTTGTTTTTTTGCTCATGATTGTATTCTCCTGTTCTGTTTTTCGTTTTTCTATTTCTTTTCATGTTCGATTTTCTATTATTTATCGGAACCGGTTGCCATCTTGTTTTGTCCATGCTGCAATGCGGCTCCGTTTTCTTTCGGTTTTATCTGCTTACACTGCAACACATGACATCATAGATCACAATTCGATTCTCTGCGAAAACTGCTCTCATTCACTTCGCTTCCTCTCGTTTTGGTGATATTTCCTATCTGTTTACAAGGATTATTATAGCGACAGTCTTCTGCTTTGTCCAATATAGAAAATTGATGGCTGGTTATAGGGTTTTCCTATAGCTATTCTTTATCGCCAATATTTTTTCTTCTGAAATTTCTATATCCAATCATGCTGCATAAAACAAGATAACAAATGCAATTCATCTCCCACAAGATGGGACTCGCAGCTTGCGAAAAGCCTTTTTCAAACACACTCCAGAGAGTCAAAGCGGATATTCGCAATCCGCTTCGCTACTTGCTCATAACCGAATAGCTGCTTCGCAGCTTATCAGGAGTGGCTTGTACCACTCCTGATACAAGCAAGTCCCCACCCACTGCTTATTGCTTTTCGCAATGGAAGCAGGGGACTTACTTGATTCGGTTAAAGTCTTCTTGTTTCTCCTTTTTTACAGCACAAGCTCCTTATATTTCCGAATTTCTTCCAAATACTGCTGTCCCAGTGCGCTGATCGACATACCCTTCCTAGAAATATAACCGATCATCATGTTTTCCTCCGCGTGAAGCGGCACAGCGCGGTAGTCACTGCCGTTTAATTCCTCACAGATAATGCCGGAGCAAAGCGTATAACCATTCAGTCCGACCATCAGATTCAGCATGGTCGCACGGTCATTTGCCTTAATGATTCTCTTATATTCATACGTCGAAAGCACTTCCTCTGCCAGGAAGAACGAATTGTTGCTTCCCTGATCAAATGACAGGCATGGATATTCCTTCAGCTCCTCCATGGTGATCTCCGCCTGATCCGCAAGCGGATGATCTTTCCATAGATAGACGTACGTTCCGCAGGAAAACAGGTCGTGAAACTCGAGGTTATTATCCTTCAGCAGCTTGTTCAGCACCTTCGCATTAAAGTCATTCCGATACAAAATCCCAAGCTCACTCTTGAAGTTTTTTACATCCATCAGCACATCGTACGTTCTCGTCTCATAAACCGCAAACTCATACTCATCCATACCAAACTGCTTCACCAGCTCCACAAACGCCTTTACGGCAAAACTGTAATGCTGCATCGACACGCTGAATTTTTTCTTTCCCTTGGTGCGATAAATATAGCGGTTCTCGAGAAGCTGATACTGGTCTGTGACCTGACGTGCGTAACCCAGAAACTCCTCGCCCTCCGGGGTCAGTACTGTTCCGTGGCTGCTGCGCTTGAACAGCTCAATTCCAATCTCTTTTTCCAGCTCCTTGATTGCTCCGGAGAGACTCGGCTGTGAAATATAGAGTGCCTTTGCCGCCTCATTCATGGATCTGGAATCTGCGGCCCGAATTACGTAGCGAAGCTGTTGTAATGTCATAAGTAAAGTTCCCTTTCTGGTATAAATTAATATGCGAAACTGCCATTCGCGGTGGAGAGAAAATGCCGCGGATGGCAGTGTTCGCTGATATCTATTATTTTAAAATCTGAAGCTGTTCCCTTTTATTTGGCAAACAGGGCTGTGGAATAGTATCTGTCTCCGTTATCCGGCAGGAGCACAACGATGGTTTTGCCTTTATTTTCCTCTCGTTTTGCGAGCTGGATTGCTGCATACAGAGCTGCTCCGGAGGAAATTCCTGCGAGAATCGCTTCCTCGGCTGCCAGATATCTTCCGGTCTCGAAAGCGTCCTCATTTTCTACTTTGATGATTTCATCGTAAATGCTGGTGTTCAGGGTATCCGGCACAAAGCCTGCGCCAATTCCCTGGATTTTGTGCGGTCCGGAAACGCCGTCGGACAGTACCGGGGAGGATGCCGGTTCTACTGCTACGATTTTTACTTCCGGTTTTTTCTCTTTTAAATATTCACCCGTTCCGGTGATGGTTCCGCCGGTGCCGACACCTGCAACAAAGATATCAACCTCTCCGTCGGTGTCTTCCCAGATCTCCGGTCCTGTTGTCTTTTTGTGGGTTGCCGGGTTTGCCGGGTTCACAAACTGGCCTGCGATAAAGCTGTTCGGAATCTCTTTGGCAAGCTCATCGGCTTTCTCGATTGCACCCTTCATTCCCTTCGTTCCATCGGTCAGAACAACTTCTGCGCCGTATGCTTTTACAATATTGCGGCGCTCCACACTCATTGTCTCCGGCATGGTAAGGATCATGCGATAGCCTTTTACGGTTGCTGCCGCTGCCAGTCCGATTCCGGTGTTTCCGGAAGTCGGCTCAATGATAACGGAACCTTCTTTTAAGAGACCTTTTGCTTCAGCATCCTCAATCATCGCTTTTGCAATACGGTCTTTGACGCTTCCTGCCGGATTGAAGGATTCTACTTTTGCGATCAGTTTCGCCTGCAGTCCTTCTTTTTCTTCAATTCGTTTCAGTTCTACCAGCGGAGTTTTTCCTACAAGATCCAGAATGCTGTCATATACCTTTGCCATCGTTGATTTCCTCCTTACTTTTGCGCTCTTTTCTCTATTTCCTTATTTCCTATTGAGTTTGTATGTTTTAAGTTGGTTCCATCTTATTCCAGTTGGATGGAAATGTCAACACATTTCACTGGTATGATTAGAAAAAATCCTTACACTCCCTTTGCCAGGGCAATACTGACCGCCATTCCGACCAGGGAAGAGAGCAATGCACCCGCCAGTGTATACCGCGTTTTTTTGATGTGGACCGCTCCGAAATAGACCGCCATCGTATAAAAAACCGTCTCCGTGCACGACATCATAATCGAAGCCGCCCGTCCGGCAAAGGAGTCACAGCCCGCCTCTTTGTAGAGATCCAGCAGAAGACCCACCGCCGCGCTGTTGGAAAAGAGACGCACAACACCGAGCGGTACCAGCGCAGACGGGATTCCCGCCGGTTCCAGCACGGTTCCAAGCAGTTTTCCAAATTCCTCCAGAAATCCCGATGACCGCAGAACACCGACCGCTGCCATCAGCCCGATCAGAGTCGGCACAATACCGATCACTGTCCGCATGCCGTCCTTCGCCCCGTTCAGAAAATCGCCGAACACATCCTGTTTCATCAAAAGCCCCAGTCCGACCACGTAAAAAATCAGCACGGGAACCATCAGATCTGAAAGCGCCGAAAGAAAACGCAAAAAATCCCCTCCCCAGAAAAATCCTATCAGATACACTCCGATACAATTTATTCCGCGGGCGGGGATTTATGTAATTTTATTTCACTTTAATCTGAAACAGACGCGCCATATACGTCTCCGGGAAGTGAATCTGCAGCGTCTTGCTGTAGTCATCGTAATGGAACACATCACCGCATGCTTTCGGGTAAACGCAGGAAACCTCCAGCTCTTTCCCTGGGAATGCTCGGTTCAGCGGAACTTCAAAATCAGCCTCTCCGCCGCGTCTCCACACACCAAGATAAATTACATCTCCCGGCACACGGATTCCGGCTGCGAGGTGTTTTTCTTCATTGTCTGCCCATCCCATCGGCCAGAACGGAACGCCGTCCTTGATGCCGCTGCGGATCTCTTTGTAGCAGTCAATTCCCTCTTTTACAAGTTCAAACCGCTCCGGCGAAATTTCTGCGAGATGGCCGCTTTGGTGAATACGAAGCAGCAGCGCATTAACCATATTGAAAATAACTTCCTCTTTTGTGCCGTCCCGCAGCGGATATGACCAGATCGCCGCCTGCTCCGGCGTCACGCCGATGGCTGCATTCGCCGAGATCGTCGCATAATTGCGGTAATCCTCCTGATCGCTCGTCGACTGAATGCTGTTTCGCGCCAGCATCGCATAGTCCATCCGAAGACCGCCGCTCGAGCAGTTCTCAATGACAAGATCCGGATACTTTTTGTAGATGCCATCCAGCCATGCCAGATACGCTCTCTCATGCTCCAGAAGACCGTCTCCAAAACTGTCCGCATCCACTTCCGTGCCAATACCAGGCTCAATATTGTAGTCCATCTTGATATAGCCGACACCGTAGTCCCGTACCACACGGTCGATGACTTCGGTCACATGCTCAATCACAAGCGGATGACGGAAATCCAGCTGATAACGGCTTCTGTCATACACACGCTTGCCGTGGCGCAGGAAGAAGCACTCATCCGGCAGAATGGAAGCCTTCTTACAGTTGATACCCATAACCTCCAGCTCCAGCCAGACACCAGGAATCATGCCCTTCGAACGAATATAATCCGTCACCTCACGCACTCCATTCGGAAAGCGCTTTTTACTCTCCTGCCACTCACCGACACTGTCCCACCAGTTGCCGTCCGCATACCAGCCGGCATCAATGACAAAATACTCACATCCGGCCTTCTCTGCCGCATCCACCAGCGGGAACTCTTTTTCTGTGGTCGGATCTCCAAACAGACAATTCATATAATCATTGAAAATAACCGGCAGATTTTCATTATCTTTGTTCGGACGGCGGATCTTTCTGCGGTACTTCGTCAAAGTACCAATCGCTTCCTCGAAATCATCATGACCTACGCCGACAGCCACCGGAACCGTTGTAAAGGAATCTCCCGGCTTCAGATTCTTCGACCAGTGTGACTGAATCTCTGTCGGACCGCTCACCGCCAGATAAAAATGGCAGTTCTGATCTCCGATCTCATAATGCCAGGAACCACTGTGGTCAATCTCAAAAAACAGACTCGAATCTGCCGCACTGTTTCCAATATATCCCATCGGCACATATTCCTTCGCCGACCAGTTGCCCGTATTCGTAATCTCAATCGTCTTCGAAGTTCTCTGATAATTATGCGGCTGCGTCTGCGCCATGCCAAGATCTGCAAACCGGTACTTCTTCACCGTCAGCTCCTTCTGCCATCCATTGTGAACCACAACCATCGACATCTTGTCATCCGAGCTGACAAACTTCGGAATTCCCTCTTTCTGTTCCTTCTCAATACCCCAGTAACTAAAACTCGAAATGTACTCCAGTGTCTGGTCTTCCTTTCCTTCGTTCGTCACTGTATTGTACATTCTCGCAACCGGAATCCCATCAAAAAACTGCATCACAGACTCCACCTTCGCACCTGTCACATCGTCCGACTGCACAATCCGCAGCACATCACCCTTCTCATTTCTCTCCTCGGAAATGGAATCAAACTTCAGCATAAATCCCGGAGCCGTCACAATATACTTATTTCCATGCTTCTCATACGGCCGGTTATACCCCGAAAAATTCACCTGCACCAGCTGGAAGCTCTCCTTAATCTGAGCTTCCCGCATTCCTTCCATCATCCACACTCCATCCGGCTTCCGGCAAAGATTCTCCGCGTCAAACGGTGCATGTGAAAAATGAAACAGCTTCAGCTGATTCTCTTCCGTCACCCCAAACACAATATGAATTCCATTCACATCATAACAAATCAGCTCTGCCTTGATCGGGGTCTCAATCCTGCTCGTCCATTTCTGCATCTTAAAAACCCTCCTTTGGAAATTTTTCTCATATTTCCAGCATATAACTTGTCCCCTTTAAAGTCCAGCACATTCTTGCTTTTTCCATCCTATTCTTTTCAACCATCTTGCGCCGATCCGCCCTTCAGGCGGATCCAGACTTTCCTCCCGTTCTCACTCCCAGCTCACGCGCCAGCCGTTATTTCACAACCCCAAACGTCGCAATCTCAAACTCCCGGAGTGTCACATGATACACCCCGTTCTCATCCGGGCAAAGTACCTCACCCTTCTCTTCCACTACATTACTGCGGTAAACCTCTTTCATCCAGCTCTCCTTTCGGAAGGAAAGTACCTCATCCTGCGGCATATTGTTCACAAACCGCACAAACAGATCGTCCTTTGCAAGTCCCTTCTTAAACGCCGTCAGATGAATTCCTTCCCCTTCAAAGCGGAGGAAGCTCATTTCCAGCGGCATCTCGCCCGATACGAGTTCCGGTTTTACCTGACCCGGCTTTCTGAGCCATGCCTTTGAAAGACCGGCCTGTGCTGCTGTCAGATCCTGCTGGAATGCGTAACCCTCGGTAAATGCCTCGCCCGTCTTACCGGCTGCATACGGCACAACTTCAAACTCCAGGGTAAACGTTCCGATCTGCTGCGCCTTTGGCGTCGGGAAATAACCCCAGTCACCCATCTCCGCAACGGAACGAAGCAGCGTTACCGCAATCGCATTCTCCTCATCCGCCAGAACCTCATATTCATACAATCCGCGGTTTGCCACAAGAAGACCATTTGTCTCATCTTCCATTGCAGCAAAACACTGCTGTCTTTCACATCCGCAAGGATTCGTCCAGGTACCATTATGACGGTTATTTCTCTTCACAACCTCAAAGGCAGAATCTGCCAGATGCGTAGACGTATTCAGACCCGTCGGCATTACAACGCGGACTCTGTGATCCTTTGCCTGATTACAGATCGTCGTTGCGACACGCAGACCTTTTCCCGATTTTTCCAGTGTCAGAACCGTCTTTACTTCCATCGGAACCAGTTCCTTCGAACGGTTTGCCACACGCGTATATGGGTCAATACACATCTCACGCTGTCTCTGCAGTTCCTCTCCCATACCGGACGGAATCATCATTTCGTGACAGATCTCAACTACCGTGCGGAATGCATTTTTCTCCACACAGCGAATCTCAGCTTTCATGCCTTTCGTTGTGACTGTCTGTTTTCCAGAGTCCTGAATATAAATATATTCATTTCCCATATCTCCGGTATCTTCATAGAATCCCAGATTTTCATACGTTCTTCCGGTTTCCTTATTCAGAATCTGGTAGGAACCGTCCTCATTGACCGTAACTTTCAGGTTTTCATTTTCCAGAACACGCTCATTCGCAAAATCTGCAGAGGTTTCCTGGTTCTGATCCGGCTCTGCCTGCTCCAGATAATATGTTGCATATCCCATCGCCGGAACTTCTGCCTCAAACGTTACCAGCACCTTCTTTGCCATATATGGCTGACGGAACCGGTCATCCGGCAGATCGTACCCGAAGGAAATTCCTGCATTTTCGATTTTTGCCGGAACTGCATTTCCGTTTGCATCGCGAAGCACCAGATTTGGCATTTCTACAGCCTCGGCCGCCTCATAACCATCCCATACAAACAGATTGTAATCGCGGAACAGGTGCAGTTCTTTTGCAATGACCTGTTTTTTCGCGGTGCCAGAAGTATTCCATACAACGAACGGAATCTTTTCGCTGTTTCTAGGAAGTGCCGCGGTATTCACCTGATCGGTCAGATATTCTACACTCTCATCGTAAATCGCATCCGCTACCTGTCTGCTCTTCGCAAAGCGGGTTTTCATTTCTTCATTTACTTCATCGACGCTGCAGCCGCAGATGCTGTCATGCGGATGATTCTGCATCAGCTTTTTCCAGCTGTAAATCATCTGGTCTTCCGGGTATGCTTTGCCAAGCACCTCTGCCATGGCTGCCGCCGGTTCTGCTTTCCGCTCCAGCGCTGTTTCGCCGGCACGGTTGTCCACTTTCAGTCCCATCCAGGAAGAAGCGGTGTTTGCCAGTGTCCATCTTCCGTCTGTTTCCTGGCTTGTCAGCTCGCCTTTTACCGTAGAGAAATTCTCGGAAATTTCTTTTTCCATTGCCTTTACATAGGTTTTGAAATCCGAATGAATAAATTCAATGTCCGGGTACAGTTTCCGTGCGACACGGATTGCCTCGGTAATGTCCTTCTGCAATGGCTGATGGTCGCATCCGTTCATCATCAGAAGCTGATGTGTTGCCGCAAATTTTCTCGCATCGGCCAGTTTTTTGTCCCAGTAAACTTTTGCTTCTACCTCATCCACCGGAATCTCCACTCCGTTGTTATACCAGTTTGCAAACAGAATACCCGGCAGTTTCGTTCCGTCCGGGGATGCCCACATCATTTCGGAATACGTGGACTCATACTGTCCTCCGGTTACCTCATTATTCGGTCCGATCGGTTTTACGCCGCGTCCGAACACAACCGCATCCATGCCCGCCTGCTTCAGCACCTGCGGCATCTGTCCCGCATTTCCGAATGCATCCGGGAAATAACCGACATTTCCGATCGCTCCGTAACGCGCTGCTTCCTGCATGCCGACCTGAAGATTGCGGACACATGCCTCACCGCTGGTCAGAAACTCATCCTGCAGAATGTACCACGGGCCAGTCTGGATTTTTCCTTCACGGACGCATTTTTCCACCTGCTCGCGTTTTTCCGGGCGCACTTCCAGGTAATCGTCCAGGGCAATCGTCTGTCCATCCAGGAAAAATCCGCCAAATTCCGGATCGTTCTCTGCTTTTTCCAAAATATTGTCTACCAGCTCAATCAGTTTCATTCTGTGTTTTTCAAAAGACTGATACCACTCTCTGTCCCAGTGGGAATGGGAAATAATATGAACAGTTGTTTTCATGATGTGTTTCCTCCTGTTATAAAAATGATTTTCAAACTTAAAACTCTTTCTATATTAAGTCTTGTTCCTGTATTGCCGTGTTGATTTGATATATCATATCATAAAAAAACGCAATGCTTCTGTCAAGTATTTCTACGTTTTTCCATGATTTTATATCATTTTCTTTTTATTTGATATATTATTTTTAGTTTGACTTATCTTTTTCCCGAGATTATAATACAAAGCAAGTCGATATCACACTTTTACAAATACAGTTGTCACCAATCATACTATTTGAGGAATTTTATAGACATGGATAGAAATAAAAGAATAACGAAACCCAAATATGAAATCATCAAAGAAGCTCTTTTAGAGCGCATCCGCACCGGACAGTTTTCTTCCGATGCCGTGTTCTGCACGGAAAAAATGCTCTCGGAGCAATATGAGGTAAGCCGCATCACAGCAAAGCGGGCGATTGAAGATCTGGAACAGCAGGGAATCCTGTATCGAAAACGCGGCGTTGGAAGCTTTGTCTCGCAGAAAATCCCACCGGTTTCCTCCTCCGCATCAGAAACCGACAGCAAATCAAAAATGGTTTCCCTGCTGCTTCCCTTTGCCACAACACAGGGAAACATTTCGGAAACGATTGGTTCCTTAAGTGCCGCACTGGCGGAAAAAGGATACTTTTTAAGCATTCATATCACCGGCTCTTCCTCTCCGAAGGAACGTGCCACACTGGAACTGCTCCGTTCTCAGAATATCGCCGGACTTGTCTACTATCCCAAGCGTGACAATATCCACCTGGAACAGTTAAACGATTTCCTGTTTGCAAACCGCCCGGTTGTCATCATCGACAAGCAGACCGACTGTCCGTATTTAAACAATGTTGTCTGCGACAATTACGATGGCGGACGGCAGCTCACCCGCCACCTTCTGGAACAAGGGCATCGCAACATCGCCTTTTTCACAACAGCTCCCCTTTCCGAAACCTCGTCGGTCCGTGATCGTTTCGGCGGATTTTTGCACGAAATAAAAGCCGCCGGAATCATGCCCGATTCCCGGCAGCTTATCACCTGGCCACATGCACTTTCTACAGAAGATGCCCTTTCAACAGAAATCACACCTTTTCAACAGCAGCTCCTTACCCTGCGGCAAAATGGAATTACTGCACTTCTCGCAGAAAATGATCAGGTTGCCGAACTCATCTTTCTCGCCTGCCGTACCATTGGCCTTAGGATTCCGGAAGATCTCTGCCTCTGTGGTTTTGATGACACGAGTCTCAGCCGGAGTCTTGAAATTACCTCTATTCATCAGGACTTTGAAAGCATCGGACGGGAAGCCAGCCGGATTCTCCTTTCCACACTGGAAAACCCTGCGGCGGAACCGGAAAAAATTGTACTGCCGGTGACACTTGTTCCCCGGGCATCCTCGCTTCGAATGATAAAAACAGAATCCTAAAACCAGATCATTTTTCATCTGAATTTTCTTCCAGAAATTTTCGGATCTTCTCTGGCGGCAGCAATGCATAAATACTTTTATGGAATGTTGCCGCCACTTCCAGTTCTCCGTAATATCCTGTACGCACATCACAATTTCCCTGGAACGCCTCCCGCAGTGTCGCATTCAGCGCTGCTCCCTCATCACTGTCCATAAAATCTTTCAGCATCCGGCAGCAGGTGTGCGTGTTTTCATAATAGCGGCGGTATGCCGGATGAAATTCCCGCATCCATCCGCTCACGGATACACAGAACAACGCCGTCGGATGGATCACCGGCTGATAAAGAAGACGCCATTTTTCCTGCTGTACTGGATCTACCGCAAACGCAAGCAAAGAAACTTTCAGCTCTTCCATAAAACCCGGATAATCTTCCTCCGTCAGAGAGATAATTTTCTGATTGCGCAGATACTGGTTGATATTCGTCGCATCAATCTGCTCCGGAGAAATGTACTGTAAATAACGGGACATCATTTTCAAATCCGTACCTGCGTGCTCAATCGTATGCTGTGTGATTTTCTGCCACAAAAACTGCTGATATTCCGTAACCGGCGTATCCAGATATGCCATCCACAAATACTGTGCCAGCAGCCGGGCATCCCGGGATTCCATCTGATTCCGGGTAGGATCCTCCGGGCAAAAATCGGTATCTGCAAGCATCCCCGCAAGCTGTTCAAGCGACTGGCACACAGGAAGCTGTCCGCTCAGACGATCCATTTCGCTGATCGTCTGCTGAATGGTAAGCATCTGCGACTGGAGTGCATTCAGCTGTTTATGCAGATAAAATGGTGTTGTGCGCGGCTTGTGAAGAATCGCGCGGATATCCGCCAGTGAAAGTCCTGCCTCGCGCAGCTTGCGGATGATAAAAAGTTTTTGAATATCTGCTTCTGAAAAATCATGGTAACCGTTATGTTCATCAACAACAGGCGAGATCATCTTCTGATCGATATAATAATAAACCGTCCTCCTGGACAATCCTGTTTTTTTGATTACTTCCTGAATTCTCATTGTTGCACCCCGTTTTTCCTTTTGTCCAGTCATTCCCCCGCATTCTGACTGTTTCTCTTTTTTTTCACTCTTTTTCTTTCTGTTTTTCCGCTTTTTTCGTTTTGATTTTATAAAAGCATACACCTGGTGTATACTTTTGTTTCCTATTATATCCTGTTTTCCCTCAAAAAGCCACGTAACAATTCTCTTTTTCCATAGAAATCTTCTGCTTTTGAGAAAAGAATGCTGTTTATTTCTGAAAAAATTTGCATTGACTGTCCACCAACGATATCCCGTATAATAAAGGAAAAGATTTGCAACAAAATTTAAGAGAAAGGAAATATCCCGTTTTTTGTATTCTCCAAAACGAATCGTCATTCAGAGTCAAATGATTTTTCATGCAAAATTCATTTTTCTCCGAATCGTTAAAAAAATAAAAACTACAGCCTGCATAATCAGTTTTCATTGATATAAAAAAAACGGGATCGGGTGAATGGTATGATGTTAAAAGATAAAGTTGCAATTGTTACCGGCGGAACCAGAGGAATCGGCTATGCCATTGTGCACAAATTTCTGCAGAACGGCGCGAAAGTCGTCCTGTTCGGATCCCGGGAAGAGACCGTTGCAAAAGCGGTTGCATCTTTAAAAGAAGAAAACCCGGACTGGGAAGTTTCCGGTGCATGGCCAAAGCTGACCGATGCAGCTGCCATGGTAGATGAGATCAACAAAGTCAAAGAAAAATACGGCAAAATCGATATTCTTGTGAACAACGCCGGTGTCTCAGACAGTACACCAATTGACAAGTATACCGCAGAGCGCTTTGCCAGTGTCATGGATCTAAATGTCAACGCCATGATGAACGGCATCCTTCCAACCGTTGCTATTATGAAAGAACAGGGCGGCGGCTGTATTTTAAATACCAGCTCAATGGTCAGCATCTGCGGCCAGCCGGGCGGCGTTGCCTATCCATCCAGTAAATATGCGGTCAACGGTCTGACCTGGTCCCTCGCACGGGAACTTGGTCCTTTCCATATCCGTGTAAACGCGGTTGCGCCTGGCATCACCCGTACCGATATGGTTGCCGCACTTCCAAAAGAAATGATCGATCCACTCATCAACCGCATTCCTCTTCGAAGAATTGGTGAGGCAGAAGACATTGCAAACGCTTTCCTCTTCCTGGCAAGCGATATGGCTTCGTATGTAACCGGAGAAATTCTTTCTGTGGATGGGGCGATGAGATCCTGATTTATTTTTCATCCAGTTGTACACCATTTTCTGATTTTGGGATTATCTGCGTAAAATCTATAGTTTTTTGACACTTCCCACAGCTAAAGCAGGGGGATTCTTGTTTCTTCCACTACTGCATTGGCAAATACCTTACGGTACTGCAATGTCTTACACAGTGTCCACAAGCTATATTTATCCTGTTCCCGCATGCCCTGCGGTACAGTTTTTTATCTTCATGCAGACTGCACCTGCAGTCCTTTCTTTAAAATATTGATGCCTGCATTCGTATCCCGGTCATGAACTGCATGACAGATTGGACACTCCCAGATACGAATGTGCAGATTTTTCACCAGCGGATTCTGATATCCGCATGCACTGCAGGTCTGGCTGCTCGGATACATGGTTGGCACTCTGCGGATTTCATTTCCATACCAGGCAGCTTTGTATTCCAGCATTTCAAAAAACTTTGCCCACGAAACACTGGCTATGGATTTTGCCAGTTTATGATTCCGGATCATTCCCTTCACATGCAGGTCTTCGATGCAGATGGTTTGGTTTTCACGCACCAGCATCGTTGACTGCTTCTGCAGGAAATCATTCCTTTGATCCGTTACTTTCTCATGTACCCGGGCAACCCGGATCCGCTGCTTATTGCGGTTATGGGAATCTTTCTGTTTTCGGGAAAGTCTGCGCTGTTCTCTTACAAGTTTTTGCATCGCGCGTTCCAGATATTTTGGATTCGATACGGTATTTCCGTTACTGTCAGAATAGAATGTTTTGATTCCAACATCAATCCCAATCGTTCCACCCTGATTGGGGCGTGGTTCCGGTTCAAAGTCAATGGTATGAATTGCAGGACGATTATTATATCCCTTGTCTGATACTTTCCGAAGAAGAAACGCAGCCTATCGGACTGTGGGGACAACGCCACAAGCAGTACCTAAAGGAACATAAACACCTCCTTTACACTACAATGCTTATTGAGGGTACATTGAACTCTTACCTTGCCGACATTGACAAACAGGCACAGGAACGCTTGCTCCTGCTGACAAAGCAAATTGCAGAGCAGGAAAATGTTACCGAACAACTGAAAGCCGACAATGCTATGTTGTGGGTGCAGAAAATGAATGAAATTCAGTCCAGAGTTAGAGAAATCATTTACAACGAGATTATCTACGCATAGTAAGAATTAGGGCGGTAAGCCAGCTTTTGGCTTACTGCCCTTGTCTGCTCATAAGCAAAATAAAGAAATACCGTCAATGGCAGTGTTTGCACTGTTCATCAAGACCATTGACGGTATTTCTTGTTTTGCTATTTAAAAATATTTTGAAATAGCCATTGAAAAACAAATGCTAAACTGATATAATCTATTTAAAAATTATTTGAAATAGATTAGGGCGTGGAAGATTGGCTATAAATGAAGTGTTAGCTGCTTTAGCAGACGATACTCGTCGAAAAATTCTGCTAAAGTTACAGGAAGGAAAAATAAGCTCAGGCGATTTAGCTATCGCATTGGATATGACACCACAGGCATTGTCCTATCATTTATCAAAGCTAAAAAAGGCAGACTTGATTTACGAAACTCGATATAAAAATTTTATTTACTATGAATTAAATTTGTCTATCCTTGATGAAACAATTATGTGGATAAGTAAATTACGTGGAGGTCAACAATGAAAAAGAAAAAAATCATTTTTTATAGTCTTATGTTTTTGCCATTGATAGTTGTTTTGATTGCCTTACATTTCTTACCAGAGCGAATTCCAGCTCATTATGATTTTAATAATCAAGTAACACGTTGGGGCAGTAAATACGAAACATTAATTTTCCCTGTGATCACAGTTTTATTTGGCTACTTTATGCTTGGTATGGCTAAATTCTCTTCAAAACAAGAAGAAAATGGGAGTAACAACGAAAATGTATGTATTGTGGCAGGAATTGTATCTCTTACACTTTTTAACGCTATGACAGGTTATTTCTTGTATGCTGATTTCAATTCGATTGAAAATCTTTCTTCAATTGCACTTGATATTAATCAACTTTTATTTGGACTGCTTGGTGTTGCAATGATTATATTAGGCAATATTATGCCAAAACTACGAATGAACTCAATCGCAGGACTGAGAACAGTATGGAGTATGAAAAATGAAACAACGTGGAAAAAAAGCCAACGCTTTGGCGGTATTTCATTTATTGTAGGCGGGGTTATTATAATCATAGTATGCTTTTTAACGAAAGGCTTTTCTTGTTTCTGGTGGACAATGGGCATCGTAGCAATTCTTTTGATTATTGACACCTACTATACCTACACATTATCCAAAAAATATTGATATAGTAATACGTGTTTATTGAAAACTTTTATATGTATTTATCAAACACCCTGCAAAATGTAAAAATCTTGCAGGGTGTTCTACTGTCAAAATATATGTAAGACCGCAAGGCAGGTCGCCCTGCGGTGATGTTTCCTATGTCGTGATTATCTGTCCCTGTCTTGGGATTTCTTTCTCTGCTTCGGCTGAGAGTTCTGTTTCCCCTCTTCCTGAAGCTGTCTGAGCCTGTTTCGCACACTTTGTCTTTCGGGCGGTCTGTGCTGTTTCTCGGCAGGTTTCTGTCCGTTCTTAACTGCCTGCTCCCATTCTGCAAGGTCTTGGTTATACTGTGTCACAATAGCCTCTGCTTTGCGGTAAGTTTTCATAAATGCCTGTACATCAGGATAACCGTCATCGGTCAGAATATCGGGGAGTTTATCCAGTTTTTCATCAAGTTCGGCTTCGATCTGCTGTATCTGTTTTTCCAGAGCTTTTCGTTCCTTACCCTTGAAAATACCCGTTGTTTCCGCAAGCTGCTGTCGCAGATTCGGGAGTGTGACCTCCTGTATCTTCTTGATTGCTTTCGCCTGTTTCTGTACCTTTAGCATAAGGGTCTGCATTGTGCGGAACTCGTCCATATCCATATTGAGGACTGGCTTGGGTGGCATATCCTTTTCACGGATGATGGCTTGCAGAAATTCCTTTGCCTTGCCTACGATACCTCGGAACAGGTTTGGAAGCCAACCGTTTTCACGGATGGACTGACCGGCTTTGTCGTGGATTTCGGTCTGCTTGATTTCCAGTATCTTTGCTTCTTCAATGCCCGATATGAGAGCCAAATCCGCTGTTCTGTTCCATTCCTGCCTTGCGGTGTTATCTGCTTCGATTTCGGCAGCCTTGGGATTGTTCTTACCTATCTTTTTTGTGGGGAGATACACGCTGTTCTTATCAAACACTTTCTGACGTAGTTAGAAAAACAACATCACCACTCCCAGCGCACAAAGCAAAATTCCCGTCACGCGGTTCAACATTTTCACATTTGCCCCGTTGGCCCATTTCGCTCCAATCTGTGCAAAGACCAGGGTACTGATGACACAGGCAATCAGAATTGGAATGTCCGGCGCGCCGCCGATATAAAAATGAGAGATTGCACCGGTCAGAGCTGTAAAGGTCATAATAAAGACGCTCGTTCCAACTGCTGTTTTCAGCTCATATCCGAGCACGCTTGTCAGCACCAGAAGCAGCATCATGCCACCGCCTGCTCCGACAAATCCACAGATAAATCCAATCACAACACCGCAGAGAATCGACTGCTGGATTTTCTGTTTTTCTGATTTGTTTGCCTGTACTTCTTTCGTCGTCATGATCGGACGGATGATAAATTTCAGTCCGACAAACAGTGTCATCACTTTCGAAAATCCGCCCATGGTTCCATTTGGCACAAGCGAAGATACGAAGCTGCCGACCAGTGTAAAAATCAGAACAGATATCAGCATAATCACGCCGTGGCGGATATCAATGTTTTTATTCTTTTTATAAGTCCAGGCACTTACTCCTGATGCCAGCACATCCGATGCCAGCGCAATGCCAATCGCCTGATAAGCCGGCATGTGTAAAAAGGTAATCAGCATCGGTGAAACAACGGCCGCTGCGGAGAGTCCCGCAAGTCCCGTGCCAAGGCCGGCGCCAAGACCAGCCACAATACATACGATAAGTTGTGTTATTGTCATAGTTTTTCTGTCATCCGCTTAGATCCGTTGCACTTTTCCTGTACTTTGCCATTTAGGGGCAGATGACTGTTTTCCTCCTCTTTCTGTTTTTGTTTTGTCTTATTTTTCTATTATGTTCTTCTCTCTGGCTTTCAGCGTTTTTATTTTTCCGTCACGTTCCTCCGAATCAGCTCGCATAATCTGAGAAATTCTTCCCTGTCTTCTCTGGAAATTCCGGAAAACAACGATTCTCCAAACGCTCTCTGGCAATCCTGTCCAAAGCGGATAATTTCTGATGCACTTTCTTCTAGCTTCAAATGCACTTTCTTGCGATCCGCCGCATCTGTTTCTTTTTGAATGTATCCTTTTTCACACAGCTTGTTCACTGCCAGTGAAACATGCGATTTCTGCATTTTCCGCACACGCACAATATCCACTGCAAGATCAAACTGGCTGTTATTCGCAAGAAACAGCAGAACATCCACTTCCGCAGCTGACAGATCATAACGCACCATGACCTTTTTTCGGTACTGGTTGTATTTTCGTTCTACCTCCACTGCAAATTGCCATTGTTCATCAAACATACTTTTTCACCTTCTTTTTTAACTTGATATTCTTATTTGTTCTATTTTGAACTTTTTTGTATAATAGTTCTTTTTTGAACATTTGTCAAGGAGTGTACACGGAAAACGTTCGAACTTATAAATCTAAAGTATTTTTATAAAGTGCAGAAAATTATATTCTTGACTCTATAATTATTGTAGGGTTTACTATAATCGTAACATTCTACAACAGGAGGTTTCCCTATCATGGAACGAAACTTAACAACCGGCAGTATCTGGAAAAATATTTTCTATTTTTCGCTGCCTTATCTCTTATCGTATTTTCTGCAGACGCTCTACGGCATGGCAGATCTTTTCATCATCGGTCAGTTTGACGGTGCGGCCGGTACAACAGCCGTTTCCATCGGCAGTCAGGTTATGCATATGATTACCGTTATCATCGTGGGACTTGCCATGGGAACGACTGTCAGCATCGCGCAGGCCGTCGGCGCAAAAGATAAAAAGCAGGCATCACGCTGCACAGGAAATACCATCACTTTATTTCTCGGTGTTTCCGTCGTGCTGATGGTAATCCTGCTTCTTCTGGTAAAGCCGATCGTACTTGTGATGTCCACACCATCCGAAGCCGTTTCCGGCACCGTCGCTTATCTGACGATCTGTTTCATTGGTATTCCATTCATCACCGCGTATAATATCATCAGTTCCATCTTCCGTGGACTTGGTGATTCGAAAAGCCCGATGTACTTCATCGCAGTCGCATGTGCGGCCAATATCGCACTCGACTATCTCTTTATGGGCGCCCTGCATCTTGGTCCATCCGGTGCCGCGCTTGGAACCACGCTTTCCCAGACACTCAGCGTCATTCTGGCACTGATTGCGATCCGCAAACGTGATACTGGCATCCGTCTTACCCGGTCGGATCTCTCCCCTCAGACAGCTGTGATGGGACAGATTCTTAAAATCGGTGTTCCGATCGCCCTGCAGGATGGTTTTATTCAGATCGCCTTTATCATCATTACCATCATCGCTAACCGGCGCGGTCTGGAAGCAGCGGCTGCAGTCGGTATTGTAGAGAAAATCATCAGCTTCCTGTTCCTGATTCCATCTTCCATGCTTTCCACTGTTTCGGCGCTCGGCGCGCAGAACATCGGTGCTGGAAAGCAGAAGCGTGCCGAACAGACCATGTGGTGTGCTGCACTGATTGCTGTCGTTTTCGGACTGATCGTCGCTATTACGATTCAGTTTATTTCCGTTCCTGTGGTCGGTCTTTTCACAACAGATGCGGAGGTTGCACGCCTCGGCGGTCAGTATATCCGCGGTTA
This sequence comes from Blautia sp. AF32-4BH, assembly GCF_003460565.1. Lineage (NCBI taxonomy): Bacteria > Bacillati > Bacillota > Clostridia > Lachnospirales > Lachnospiraceae > Blautia > Blautia sp. AF32-4BH. The sequence goes on from NZ_QTVL01000004.1 coordinate 138,689, forward strand.
TATCTGGGACTGCATTTTTGCTGGAGTCCACTTCACCTTCAGCGGCTATTTCTGTGCCTGCGGACGGTCGGAATTTTCCTTCCTGCACAATATCATTGCCATTCTGCTTGTTAGAATCCCCGGTGTGTATCTGACTTCCATCTGGTTCCCGGACACGCTGTTCCCGATGGGCATTACAACGGCATGTGGATCTCTGACCTCTATTATCCTCTGCCTGCTGGTGTTTCGGTACTTAAAGAAGAAACCGATTCGTACTGCTGTATAAATTTTCTTTGGAGATATCTTTATGACAGACGATCGCAGGAAATCACCTTAATTGACAACGGAATGACAAGCGATCCAGAAAAATTTGTAACAGAAATCCGAATCCCGATTCGACCTTCGGATTCTTTTTAAAAACAACAACCGGGAATATCTGATTTTTTGATTTCAGATATCCCCGGGTGTTGTTTTCTTTTGTTTTTTTCGGCCTTTTCTACCACACCGGCTTCTGCAGGCAGAACGGCAGTTCCAGTCCGTTTGCCTCAAGAAGCTCTTTGTTTGTCAATATTTCTTTCGTATCCCCGTCGCAGACAATCCGTCCACCGGCCATCAGAATCACGCGATTGCAGGTTTCCAGAATCATATCAAGATCATGCGATGCGATGATTTTCAGATGTTCAAAATCGTTCAGTATATGAATTAACGTTCTACGGTTTTTTGGATCGAGTGCAATCGATGGTTCATCCATCAGAATGATATCCGGTGTCATTGCGAGGATCGTGGCGATCGATGCCATCTTTTTCTCACCGCCCGACAGCTTATAAATCTGCTTATCCCGTAAATGCCCGATATGAATCTGTTCCAATGCATGGCTGACACGCTGTTCCACTTCTGTTTCCAGCAGTCCGTAATTGCGTGGTGCAAATGCCACGTCCTCGAATACCGTCGACATAAACAGCTGACTGTCCGAATCCTGAAAGACGTAGCCTATTTTCTCGCGCACCTTCGGAAGCATCTCCTTTACAACCGGCATCTCCTCTACACGGATACTGCCTTCGTAATCCGGATTCAGCCCGACCAGCAATTTCAGCAGCGTGGATTTCCCGACACCATTCGCTCCAATCAGCCCGATGCTGTCATTCTCGTGTGCAGTAAATGTGATATCCTGCAGAATCGGGACTGTTTTTTCGTAAGAATAATTAACATGTTCAAAATTGATGTGAATATGGCTCATTTTTGATATCTCCCGACAATTCTTTCCTCTTCCGCATGCAGGCCACTGCACCGGGTTGCTTTTCTACATCTTCCGACTCGTTGCAAATAGATGTCTCCCCACATAGCATTTCATCCCGTTACCTTCAGCACGGCAAAAAGTGCAAGCCACACACCCAGATACAGCCAGTCCTTCGCTTTGCACGGCTCCTTCGCTGTATAGTAAAATTCTCCCCGATAGCCGCGCAAAGTCATGCTTTCATACACCTCATTTGCGCGGTCCATGCTGCGCAGAAGCAGCTGGCCGGCCAGTGTTCCCCATACCTTGAACTGAACACCCTTCTGATTCGGCGCGCGCAGACTGTACGCCTGGGTCATGCGGTTTGCCTCCTCGAGAAGCACTGTAACATAGCGGTACGTCAGCAGCACCTGTGTCACCAGAATGGCAGGGATGTGAAGCAGACGCAGTGCATAACAGATTTTTTCGATGGATGTTGTCGCAATCAGAAGATACGCCGCCAGTACGCTGTAAATGCCTTTGATCATCAGCGTCACCATGGAAAGCATCCCTGCTGTCAGCGGAACGGTACCAATATACCCGATTACCTGACGGTCAAAAATCGGATTAAACAGCCCCACAAAGCAGACAAGCGGCAGAACAATCCGAAGCCGCCGGATGCTGTCGCTTAACGAAATTTCGCCGACAATAAAGAGCACAATCGGATAAATTCCCATGCGCAGCAGGCCGGTCAGATCGTACTTTGGAAAGGACATCGTTACGGTCAGAAAAACAATCGTCAAAACGAGTTTAACCAGTGGATGAATTTTGTTCACCCACTGGTCTTTCGCCGCAAGCATGTCCATATGATGAATTTCATATAATGCATTGCCAAGTTTATTCATTTTTCTCCTGTTCCGTGCAGCTTATGACTTTTTCTTTTTAAAGAAGCGGAATGCATAGCATGCACCGACACAGACAACAAGAACGACTGCGGATCCCGCAATTCCGGAAAAGCTGGTTCCAAATGTGGAATCGGAATTTTTAAATCCATAGTCCGGCAGAAGTGCCGTTTTTTCCTGAATTTCTTCCGCCGTTGCATGTGCGCCGGTTCCGTCGTTTTCCAGTTCCGTCGAGCCAGTCAGACGCTCCATGGACCACTCAAGTCCATCCGGATTGGAGGATGCCGCAAGAGAAACAGCTCCGCCGATCACCAGTGCTGCGATGCCTAAAATCGCAATTGTCTTCTTGAAAGAAAAGCGGCTCTTTGCCCTTTCTTCGCTGCACGAAAGCATCTCCGGACGCGCTTCATAGACGAACAGCAGAACGGCCGCTGTAATCAGGCCTTCTACAAGACCAATCGCGAGATGAATCGGCTGCATTGTTGCCACAAATACAGAAAACGGCAGATCCGTAATACCGGATGCAAGTGTTTCCAGCGCCACACTGAAAGCACCAAGCTGCAGCGTCACCACGCACCCAAGGATGGAAGCACCTACAATCTTTCCGCGCGACATTCCCTTTTTCATCATCGGACACCAGAACAGGAAATAGCCGAGAAAGCACCCATAAAACGCCATATTCCAGATGTTGCACCCAAGCGCCAGAAGACCGCCGTCCGCAAACAGCAGACACTGGATCAGCAGCACACCGATCATTGTTAAAAATGCGGCGTACGGTCCGAGTAATGCAGTCAGCATCATCCCTCCGCAGAGATGACCACTCGATCCTGTGCCCGGAATTGTAAAGTTAATCATCTGCGCCGCAAAGACAAACGCACCCATCACTCCCATCACTGGGATCTTTTTCGGGTCGCTCTCCAGGCGTACTTTTTTTACAGAAAAACCAGCTGCTCCGCCGGAACAGACATACATTGTTGCAGCCACTGCAAGCGCAACCAGCGCATCAGCCATATGCATAATGTTCTCCTCCTTTTCGTTTTCTGTTTTTTTCTTTTTTTACTTTACTACGCTAAAATTCGTCCTGCAAGCCCCCGTGGGGGTTATTTTTTCAGATTTTTCCACGATCCTTTTTGTTCACTTTTACCGATTTTTTATGAACATTTTGTTTAAAATTAAAGGGTGACTTTTTAACATTTATATGGTATTCTATAGACAACACAGACGGATACCCCGGTGTCGGGAGTCCGTACACACACTATCTCGAGGACAGGATTCCTGTCCGATCCGCGGCCGCCTGCACGTCATCGGGTCGCCGCGGTTTTTTCTATAGAAAAAAGCCCTCCGGGCAGGATCGCACTGCGGAAGCGAGGAATTATGTCGCTTTTTCAACCCGCTGCAGCCAAAGAATCCCATAAAGCAGGATTCTTTCTTAATTGTAGTGCCAAAACCGGTTCTTTACGGGTTCTGGCTGTATTTTCGAGTATTGGTGTGAATTTTATCTTGATGAGAAGGAGACTCTCTTATGAGCACAGAGAACTTAGAACACGAAGATCAAAACAGAACACCAGAACCGACCATTGATATCCGGAGCAATGAAGCACCCGCTGATCCGGAACAGGAAATTGTTTCCCAGGGTGTTCACAACTACAGCGCCGCTGAAACGTATGTGCGTCCGACCGATCCGGCCATTCTGCAGCAGCTTGAGTGGTTCCAGGACCAAAAACTGGCACTGATGATGCATTTCGGTCTGTACTGCCAGCCGGGTATGGTTGCTTCCTGGGCATTAAGTGACAAGGATTCTGACTGGTCCCGCCACCAGGTAAACTGGGCAGACGGAGAAACGTTCAAAAAACAGTATTTTAATCTGAACCGTTCGTTCAACCCAGTCCGCTTCCAGCCGGAGGAGTGGGCACAGATGGCAGAGGACTGCGGGTTCCGCTATCTGATTCTGACCACAAAGCATCACGACGGATTCTGCCTCTGGGATACGAAATATACCGATTATAAGACAACCGCAGAGGACTGCCCGTTCCATGAGCACAAGAATGCGGATATCGTGAAATCCATGTTTGATGCATTCCGTGAGAAAGGCATCGGCATCGGCGCTTACTTTTCCAAAGCAGACTGGCACTGCCCGGACTACTGGAATGAGGAGCTTAGAAAAGACGGCATGACATCCCGCGGACCATCCTACGATCCGAAGGAGTACCCGGAAGTGTGGAACCGTTTTAAAGAATATACAAAGAATCAGGTGCTGGAGCTCTGCGAGAATTACGGCAAGCTGGATATTCTCTGGTTCGATGCCGGCTGGGTGTGCGAGCATAACGGACAGGATATTGATCTTGGCGACATCGTTGACGAAGCGCGTAAGATTCAGCCATGGGTTCTCTCCGTTGACCGTACGATCGGCGGCGCTTATGAGAACTACGTTACCCCGGAGCTCTGCATTCCGGAAGAGCCGCTCGGTGTTCCGTGGGAGAGCTGCCTGACACTCGGCGTAGACTTTACGTACGAATACGGCGATCACTACAAATCTCCACGTGAACTTGTCGGCCTGCTTGTCAACATCGTTGCCAAAGGCGGAAACATGGCACTGAACGTCAGCCCGCAGCCAGACGGCCGTATCCCGGTCGACGCCTGGGACAGCCTGAACGGCTTTGGACAGTGGATGAAAACATACGGCGACGCCATCTACGGAACCCGCATCTGCGCACCGTACCAGAGCGGAAACCTTTCGTTCACACAGAAGGGTGACTCCGTGTATGTATTCCGGCTGTATCCGACGGTGCAGGAATCGGTAGAGGCTGAGATTTTCGTGCCGTATACAGAAGAGAAGATTTCGGATATCTGCATGGTGGAGAATGGGGAAACGGTTGCTTTCAGAGAAGTGGAAAGCGGACTTTGCATCACCGTTCCGGCAGGATACCGAAGAGGCTCAGCACCGATTGCGCTGGTGTTTGAGATGAAGAAAGCGAAATAAACGACAGAAGCCCCATAGACACTTATTTTTGTGTACTCTGGGGCTTCAATAATTTCCCAATATTCTACTTTTGATATCTTTCTATCCTGCATTCATGCTCTTTCGTAGCCTTATCATAATTAACCGCCACGAGCAGCAAATTTCCCTGGTATTCTTCCAGGCTTCGGCAGTATTCTTTTTTTTTGATCTGCTGAATCGCACCTTCTGCTGATTTATCCCATTTCAGTTCTACAACCAATGCTGGTTTATCTGCGAATTTTTTTCTCGGGACAAAGACCAGATCGGCGAATCCTTTTCCGCCCGGCAGTTCCCGGTATACCTGATAGAAATTTCTTGCGGCATAAAGTGCAAGGGAAACGGTATAACTTAATGCATTTTCATCATTATACTGAAGCATTGACGTCTCAAAATGTGCCTCTTTGATTCCTTCTGCTACCTGCTCCGGGCGTATTTGCCAGATTGCCTGCAGGGTGTCTGCTGAGTTTTTAAGTGCTTTTGAAATCTCACCCCAATCTGAAACTGAGACTGCGTTGATATATTCCGCCCGCACTTCCGCATTCGGAATGAAAACACATTTATTTTTCTCGTCATATCCCAGATAACCAAGATGAATCAGCAGTGTAAACACATCATCTTCTGTCCGAAACGTCGTCATATCGTTTGTGAAGCTGCCGGTATTGACTGGTACGGTTTCGCCGGCGATCATGCTCAGTACGTCGTCTTTCAGGCCATCGAAGTTGAGATCAATATAGACCTGCAGTGCTTCAAATGTTTCCGTCTGATTCCAGTAATTTTCGATTTTGCGGAAGCGCATGCAGTTTACGACAGATCGCGGGCTGTAAACAGACGGCACTTGTTCGAAAGAATATCCGTCGTACCAATTTTTGACTTCTTCCAGATCCATCTGATACTTTTCGCAGAGCTGTTTCACTTCCGCTTCCGTAAACCCTACATATTCCGCCAGCGGTCCCGGGCTGATCATGGAGAATTCATCAAACATGTTTAAAGCAGAATGCGTTCCATATTTTTTAATCGGCAGGATTCCTGTCATATATGCCAGATGAATATAGCTCTTGTCCTTCATCAGATTCCGCAGAAAATCCAGATATTTTTCCTGCGCTTCCCGGTCTGTTTTAAATTCCCGGAACACGCAGTCCCATTCATCGATAATGATTACATACGGTATTTTCGTCTGCTGATACACATCCTGCATTGTCCGTGCCAGGTTGGTCTCGTCAAAATATCGAAAATCCGGATACTCGCCCAGCAGCTCCCACAGAACGCTTTTCTGCAGCAATGCAATCATCTCCGTGACATTCCCGCTCTGGCTCAGGAAATCCTGCATATTCAGAAATATCGTGTTATATTGATTGGCGTACTTCTGAAAATCTGGACTTTCGGAAATTTTAAACCCCGAAAACAGTTCCTCCGCCCTGCTCTCACGACTGTAATAGGCAGCCAGCATATTGGCAGCCATTGATTTTCCAAAACGACGCGGTCTGCTGATGCATAAGTATCCCTGCATCGTATTCAGAACGCTGTTCGTGTAATTCAGCAGCCCTGTTTTATCAACATAAATTTCGGACTGAATCATCTTTCGAAACGCTTCCCCATCCGGATTAAAATAGGTTCCCAATCTGCTGCTCCTCCTTCTCCTGTTTAATAGTTATAGTATATTCTTCCACACGAACTTTATCAAGAAAATACCAAAACAATATCATTTTCTTTTGACATTGTTCCGGTATTTTATGTTTATGATTCCTGCTTATCTTCTTTCTTTTTCCTGTATGCCGCCGCGATTCCAATGCCTGATGCGATTACACCGAAGATCCATTTTCCCGGGGAGGTCTGGTCGCCGGTGGATGGATTGTCTTTTCCGGTCTGGCTGTCTGGGGTCTTGGTTGGAGACAGGGTTGGTGAGACAGATGCTTTCTTTCCACCAAACACGAAGGCTTTGGAACGGGAACCTCATCGGTGCAGAGCACAGCCGAACGATACCACGGAACAGCGCAGTTCCGGTGCGTGAACGGGGTGTTTTATGCCTCGGTATTATTATATGGAGACGAAAAGAACCCTCAGTAGTTCTCAGCTGCTGAGGATTCTTCCCATGTTCGAATCGTTTTTATAATTTGATGACTTTCGTTCCTTCGGTAATTCCATTCTCATTAAATGCATCCACTCTCACATACACCGTCTCCCCTTCTACCAGTGCACCGATGTTCTGCTCTGCCGTAAAGGTCATGCAGCTGTGATACAGTTTATCCGGCGCAAATCCCCAGAGGACGTTGTATCCGACGGCATCTGCCTGCGGCTCGATGGTGATGCGCATATCCATTGTTCCAACGCGCTCTGCCTGGTACTGCGGCTCGGTTGGTTTTTCGCCGTTTCCAAGGCCGAAGACGCGGAGACCGGAAACGCATGGATTCTGGCTGTACGGTACTTCAAAGACGGTGAGTTTCAGATAGCGGATCTGTACGCCTTCTTCTTTTACAACGAAATCATGCGGCAGGTTTGTCTCTGCGTTGGATTTGTCTTCTAATACAAAATAGTTCGTGCCATCGGCGGATGCCTCAAGGAGCCATCTGGTCTTATGCTGGCTCGGGTCGATATATCGTTCCCCCTGACGCTCGCCCGGCAGAGGTGCATCGATTTTGTCATCTGCAAAATTGATCTGTACGGCGCGGACATCTTTTACCTCACCAAGATCCATCGAAATCCACTCACCCGGCTGATTTCCGGCTGCGCGCCACCAGGTCTGGATATTTTCATCTGTCGCAAACGACGGTTCTCTGCCTTCTTCCGAGGACGATGCCGTCATTGCTTTCTGATAGCTTAAGAGATACCACTCCGGTTCTGCCCACGGGTCTTCTTTTGCCTGCTCCACCGCCATCGGCCAGTCGCCGAACTGCTGATTGCAGAACAGGACACCATCTTTGTCGAAGCCAGCCCGCCAAATGCCGACGCGGCGCTCCATATCGTGGTTTTTGCTGATCTGCATCGTCGCGGTGTGCCACCAGTTTCCATAGCGGTCTTCCATCGTCGAACCGTGGCCTGCACCGCGCAGGAATCCGCCCGGTTTATAGGAATATGGATTGTTCTTTGCCAGACGGAACGGGCCAAGCGGGGAATCACTCTCGTAAACACCGTCACCGTAAACGTTGTATTCCGTTCCCGGGCCGGCATACTGGAGGTAATAGGTTCCGTCATGCTTCGTCATCCATGCGCCCTCGATGAATGGTCTCTGGCTGAACATGATTTTGGCAAATCCAATCTGCTCCTCCGTCAGTTCATCGACCGGTTTTCCCTGTGCTTTCAGAAATTCTTTAAATTTTTCTACAGCTTCCTCTTCGCTGAGCGGCATTTTGGAATGGTTTTCTCCCACACGCTCATATCCGATTCTTTCCGGATTTCCGTAAATCAGCTCGATCCGCTCGGTCTTCGGCACCATTGTCTCTTTGTCGAGCTCGACGCCCCAGATCGGCGTCACGTTGTTGCAGCCCCAGTAAAAATAGAGTTTTCCATCATCATCGAGAAACAGGTTCGGATCCCAGAAATCGAAAGTTCCCGGGATGCGCTCGAACGGACCGTTCAGGATATCTTTTGTGCGGTAAAAATCACAGATCGTGCCGCGGCGGGATGCGCTGAAATAGACGTAATCGCCGACCACGCGCACATCCGGCGCATAGTCATACAGCGGCAGGCTGTCCGGCAGACGGTGGCTCTCCCAGTGAACCATATCCTCCGAAACCCAGACGCTCAACGTCATGGATGCAAAAATATAATATTTTCCCTGAAATAAAATCATCGACGGATCGGCGGCCTCGCGGGAAATCTTGTCCTCGCCGCTTCTCATATCCTCGATAAACTGGTAACGGTAATCCATGTTTAATGGATTGCAGAAATACTGTTTTTTCATGAAGTTTCCTCTTTCCGGACCGTACGTAAAAACCCCTGTTCGTACATCCTTTTTTCTCATTATAAAAAAAGTTTAGCATATCCTGCGCGGAAAGGAAATGTTCTGATTTGACTTTTTTGTTGCACTTTTTGGACTGTTTTTTGTCTCATGTATTGGACAAATTCCTGTCAAAAATAATACTCTTTGATATGCATCTTTATATATGTTGCTTAGCATTTAAACAGCGCAGATCATTAACTGATCTCTAAAGCAAGGGTGAAAAGCCTATTTTTTGAGCTCTCACCCTTGAATATCATAGAACAACGATTTCATTTACAGACTGTTCCACAGTATTCCGGAAAATCTGTTTCTTGCAACTCTCACTCCACAGAACTGATTTTTTATGTCATTTTTGTATCTTTTCCTTCCATTTCTGTATTGTTTCTGTAAAGACATGCTCTTTTTGCTTTTCATCTTCCTGCGCCTCATACTTAGATAGTAAGGAATTAAGTTCCCTGTCCCATATCGAATAAAATCGAACGGTTTTTACTTCTTCCTGTATCGTTTTGATTTGTTTTTGATCTTGTCTTGAAAGACTCCGCATTCGTTTTTCCAGTTCCTTTTTGTAAATAGAAACCCCTTGCGGAAATCTTATATTGCTTGCCTCTCTTCTATCTTCTAACTCTATTCCTTTTCCTGATAAAACTTCTTCACTGTATAGCATTTGTAAAAAGGAGACTGCTTTTAAAGGTTGCTTTGTGTTCTTATTAATTCCTGCATAAAGTGTAACATTTGCAGTGAATCCGCCTTCCTGATTCGGCATTGCAAATACCGTATGAACTGTTTTTTCACCTCCAAGTTCTTCCAAATCATTTAGACTTACTACTCCTGTATCTTTTATTTTCCAGTTTAAAGCTAATGATCTTGTTTTTAATGCTACTGTTTCATCCAAAACTTTTTTTATCTGCTCTTCCGAATATAGAAGTGTTTTTTTCTTATAATCAACTACCTCACTAAATGTATCAAAAAATTGAACCCCACTTCTTTGCCCTACAATCTGTTGAATTGCTTTTTCTTTTTGTCTGGCTAATTCCAGCCAGTTTCTTGATATTTCTGTGTTTTCCGGTAAATCCTGTGTTGTAAATGCATATAGAAAATAATCGTATGTCATAGGAAGCAGTATTTGTTCCTCATTAGCCATACCTGCAGACAAAATCCTCTCTTCTAAAATATCTATATCAAAATATTTCATGTATGGTTTCAACGAAAGAAAGGTTCCCTGATACATTTCTTTTTTGGGGTCCTCAAAAACAACTGCTCTTTGCTCACTCCAGGTCGGATTCGGCCCCTCTGCCAAAAATACATCCGGCCCTTCTCCTGTCGTAATTTCATTCTGGATCTCCTGTACTTTTTCTTCCGAAGCCTTTTGCCCTGATGGGATTACCATTAATTCCACTCCATTATTTTTATATATTTTCTTCCAGGCTGCCACTATTTGAAGTACCGTTTTTTTATTTTCTTCATCAACACAAATTTTTAATGGCATTTCCGTTTTCTCAATTTCAATCTTGGCTTGCGTATCTGCATATACCGTTTCTGCATTTAAGCTCCCACTGACTAATGTGATGTTAATCAGAATCAAACCAAAAATTTCTTTCAACCTTTTTCCCATCATTATGCTACCCCCTATGTTTCTATATAGCACAAGGCTATTGCATGACTTCTGTTTTTTTACATATCATACAACAGCCTTGTGTTTTAACCATTAATTATCATATCCGTGACAAATTGTTCTTGTTTCTTTCACATTAGCAGTATTTCCTGCATTACAATTTAAACATTTTGTAGTTTTTATTCCTGTTCTATACTGCTTCAAATCAGTCCCCCATGCGTGACCATGGGTACATGTAACTGTACCACTGCTTATCCAGCTTCCCCATACGGTTGACGATGTTATTCTTCCTCCACATCTCGGGCAAACTGCAGCATACAGCATAATTTCTTCATACGCAAAAATATTCTTACTTTCGATAACATCCGCTTTTGTTACATTGGCAGAAAATGTACTGGCCAACATTAAGGTCATTAGAAAAATGGAAATTTTTTCTTTACCGCTTTCATACTTTTCTCCTTAAAAATTTATTATACCTGTCAACATACGTTCTACATTTGTATAACAAAAATACCATACTTCCTACTTTTTGTCAATCTTTTTCTACATTTGTCTAATTAATCATTATACCCATGGCAGACTATTTTTTCTTGCCTGATCTTTATCTCAAAAAAATTTTCACATTCATTACACCTGATTTTTTCTACTCCATATCTGGCTTTCTGTAAGTCATCTCCCCATGCATATTGATGTGTACATACTACATTTTTTTCATTTTCCCATGCATTCCAAACCACTTCTCCTTGTACCGCAGCTTTGCATTTGGGACAATTTTCTATATGCGATGATGACCATATTTGTCGCGCTATTTGCATTTCCGAAAAACTCAAAATAATTATTCCAAAAAGAAAAACAGTGACGTATATTCGAAGTTTTTTTCTTGCTAAAAACACATTGTAAAATCGTTCTTTCAGTATCTCTGTTTCTGATACCATTGAAACAACTCCAGACAATTCTTTTTTCGTTTGTTTTGAAGCCACTTTTAAAATAACATTGCAATAATCTTTCCGTTGCGTCAGATTCATATGTTTTGTAACAGTCTCATCACAGACACATTCGATATCTATATTTGCCATTTTTTGCACCCACAGCATTGGGATACAAAACCAATAAACATCCCTTATAATTTGAAGAAACCTTTTATACCATAAATCGTGTTTTTTCTGATGTGTCAATTCATGTAAAAAAATCAAATACCATTCTTCATAGGAGTAATTTTCCGTTTCCAGCATTTCTTGTGGAATCAATACTTTTGTATTTCGTACACCAAACAACATAGGAGAATAAAAATCTTGATTTTCACAGACCCATATTTCTGTTTTTTTTATTTTACAAACTTCGCTTGCTTTTTTTAGAGCTTCTAATACGGAATTTTTTTGCATCTTTTTACATTCTGCAAATATTCTTTTTTTCCATATTCTATATTGTATTGCGTGAAACAAAAGACATAAAATCATCCCTGCAATCCATATATATGGCAAAAATTTTTCGCCTGACATCCACCCTCGAATTGAAACATTTCCCATTTTCGTCATGATCGCGGTCTTTTGATTTTGTTCCCCGATATAATATGCCGGCATAGAAATCATAAAAGGATGTTGCCGAAATTTCTCTGTCACACTCCAAAACGGAAAGCACATTTTAAGTGTCAGAAGTATCCAGACTATCTTTCTCCAGTAATGACCGAGCCTTTTCCCCATTATTTTTTGTACAACATATGCCATAAATGCGACTATGCCTATTGAAAGATTCCACTTTATGATAAATGCCATCTGTAACTATATCCTCTACACCACTTTTTCTATTTTTGTCTGTCAATAAATTCCTGCAATTGCTTAACCTCTTTTGAGCTAAGTTTTTCTCCATCATACAGTGCCGATGCGAATTTTGCTAATGACCCTTGAAACATTTTATCTAACATGTTTTTTCCAACCGTGCCTATATAATTTTCTTTTTCTACTAATGGTACATAAAGATTTGATTTCCCGTTCCTCACTTTTTGAATAAATCCTTTTTTTTCCAAACGAGTAAGCAATGTTAAAATGGTACTCGGTGCAACATTTTTCTCTACATTCAATTTTTCTTCAACTTGAAATCGACTGACAGGTTCCTCATATTCCCATATAATCATCATAATTTCCTGTTCTGATTCTGGTAATTTTTTCATTTCTACTCTCCGCTTTTCTCTACTTTGATCAGATTATAGCATATGTTCCAGAAGAATGCACTTCAAAAGCACCGGCCAAATGGTCGGTGCTTAAATAATGGTTTCATCAAAAATGGTTCATCTTATACCACACATAAATATGCAAAATATCCTGCATAGCATAAAAGCATAACGACACCACACGTTTTCCGTAATTCCCTGTTCTTGTACGTCCCAATCCATAAAACCAGACCTGCCAGAATTGCGATTCCTGTGTCTACAATAAATTTAGTTTCAAATGGCACAGGACAGATCAGTGCGGCTGTTCCAATTACAAATAAAATGTTAAAAATATTGCTTCCGACAATATTTCCGATTGCAATCCCTGCATTTCCTCTTTTTGCTGCTGTCACAGATGTTACCAGCTCTGGAAGAGATGTTCCGAGAGCAACAATCGTCAATCCGATAAAACGCTCACTCATTCCAAAGTATCGGGCAATCTCGGTTGCCCCGCTGACGGCAAAATCACTTCCTTTTACAACCAGGACGCCGCCTGCCACCATCAAAAGAAGACATTTCCAGACAGGATAATTTTTCGCTTCCTCCTCTTCCGGATTTTCCCCTTTTTTCGACATTACAAACAAATAGCCAAGATATACAAGAAACAGTGCCCATAAGACTATGCCCTCGGCAAACGTTACTTTTCCTCCTGTCATTCCGCATATCATTAAAACTACCGTAACAAACATCATAAACGGTATTTCATAAAACAAGGTAGACCTTTGTATTGCCACATTTGTTATTAATGCCGTAAGTCCGAGAATAATAAAAATATTCAAAATATTGCTTCCAACCACATTTCCTATCGTAATTCCTGCGTTCTGCTGCATCGCTGCGGTAATACTTACAGCAGCCTCCGGCATACTCGTTCCCATTGCAACAATGGTAAGTCCGATAATCAGCTGGGGAATTCCAAACTTTCTTGCTATGCTTGCAGACCCTTCCACAAACCAGTCTGCTCCTTTTACCAGAAAAAGGAAACCCACTATCAAAATCCCTGCCTGTAACATCATACGTATCTTCCTCTCTTTCTTTTGCATTCTTTGCAGCAGGTGTTATAGGCATAAAAAAAGAGACTCCTACTGCATCTACAGTAAAAGTCTCGCTATTTAATCACTTTCCGAGTTATTGAATATCAATAGCTGTACTGACGAAGAAGTGAACACGGTTGGCTAGCTACTCCCTTTTATTTTTTCAGTTTATCAAATTTCTTTTTTTTCGTCAACGTTTTTTATTTCTCTTTTTAACCGAATCAAGCAAGTAGCGAAGCGGATTGCGAATATCCGCTTTGACAAGAAAAAATAGAGTATGGATTGTTTCCATACCCTTTTGATTTTCACAAATCCTTTGTCTGGTTCTGGTTTTATTACATCATCATTGAGGAAAATCATATCATTATTCTTACACCATGCCGGAATCCATCTTCTGCAAATCCCAAAAACCTCCAAACTGAATCACTCTGTATGATTTCAGTTTGAAGGTTCTGGTCATTCTTTATTCCAGATTCATGCACAATCCCCAATCCTGGTCATTGGCATACGGATCAGCAAAATCGGTTTTCTGGCCGTTGACGGAATACGGATACAGGTACGCACAGGTCGCTGTTCCATCCTCAAAGAACATGGACAGCACGCCGCGCAGGGAATGCTCACCGCGAATATTATATTCTTCGTTTCCGGTCAGGCGAGCGTAACGCTTGAAGGTTCGACCGTTTTCTGCACTCCAGTAGTGCGGGAAAGTGTCTCCGAAGACTCTGCGTTTTCCGAACCAGTAGCCGTCCCAATGACGGATTGCAATTTCATGCAGATGGTAGTCCGGCTGCTGGCCGTCGAAGAGTTCGAGGACGGCGATCTGCTGCTCGGCTCCGCGCAGGTATTTTTCTTCCCCGGTCACTTCATAAACCTGAAGAATGACTTCAGCCGCCGGCTGTACGATCGATTGCTCGTAATTTACTTCCGAAGCCGGATAAGCCGTTCCAATCTCAATCAGTTGATCAGCATGACGTCGGAACAGATCTCTTACTGTTTTCAGATCCTCCTGTTCTCCTGCTTTTTCCAGCTCTTGACAGAGCATCACAATCGGCATTTCAATCGGATAAAAACGGAATCCATCCTGTTCATAAAATTTCTCTGTGATATGAACTGCTGTCTTCAAATCTTCTTTTTCTCCCCACAGCTTCCAGCATTCAAGAAAGAATGTCACTGCCCATGGGTAGTTGTAAAGCCGGAAATAGCTGTTGTCTTTTCCTGAGCAGTTGCAAACAAGACCTGTTGCTGCATTTACCAGCTCGCGAAGATAGAATGCATGGTACTCACGAAGGCTTTGCTCCGCTTTTTCCCGGTCTTTTAAAAGATTCTGCTGCAGTGCCCGTGCAATCAGCACACCCATACCGGTACGCTCCCGTCCGGCATTGAAATCGTTTTCCGGCGTGCAGACGAGAATTTTTTCTTCGTTATCATACGGCAGATAGGCACCTTGCAGTTCTTTGATCTTTCCATGATACTGCTGGTGATCGACGATAAACGCACACCGTTTTGCCGCCAGTGTTTCCGGCCGCTCCTGCACGAGAAGACGGCAGGTGGTTTTCACCTCGTCGGCACAGATCGAAAGTACATACTCCCCTGTTTTTTCATTTTCAAACAGATATTCATAAACACCATTTTCCGTCTTTTCCAGCGATGTTCCGTTTACCGTCACTTTTTCCGCCGGAAATACCGGTTCAATGGTTACCTTACTCGTCTCTCCCGGATAAATCACATACTGCTCCGCATCCACCAGAATCACCTGGGAAAATGCTCTTAATTTCTCCCGGAAATCTTCGCGTCCCTGATGCGGAAATACTTTCCACTCCAGCTTCATTGTATCTCCCGGCGCAAATTCCTGTGCGGACGGGTGCAGCCAGAAGCAGCCTCTGTCATTGCTCTGCAGTTTCAGATCGCGCTCAATACTGTAAGCAGAAAGACTGCCTTTTGTGAACACCATTCCCAGATGCGGAGCCGCACCGCCCATGCGGAGCGCCATAATATAACTGGTATTCTCCCCACAGAAAACATGTGCATGACACCGATAGTCACGGCAGGTCACACTGTCCGTGTAGCGGTCCTGCAACGGAAATGAAACCCCAATACTTCCGGCATTTGTAAAATACGAATGCGCACCGTTGTAAGAAACCACAATCTTCGTTGTCAGCACATCTCCGTCTTTCTCATTCTGCACCTCCGCTGAAAACTCCGGAGGACATTTCACTTCGGCATACGGAAAATCCTCACGCAACCAGTTCATCTGTTTTGGATCTTTCGAAAATACAATTTCTTTCACGTTTCCAACTCTCATTTTTTCTTTCCCCTTTCGTTTTTTCTTTGATCCCGCTTTTTAAACTCCATGTAAAATTTATTTGCTGCTTTGATCATACTATATCTACATGCTCTTTTCTATATCTCTTTTTCCATTACCATTCACTGCTCTTAATCTGACAATAACCCTCACAATCCTCTTTTCCAGTTTTGTTTTACAAAAGAACGGTTCCATACGCCTGCATCATTTTTCCGTTTTACTTTATTTTTTCTTTCTTGCCGATAGTATTTTTTCTCAATTTTTGTTATACTGAAAATGTATGCGTATCAAACTCCGGCATTGCTCTTTCAAGCTGCCGACACATACATAAACTTCATAAAAGGGGGTATCTTTTTCATGGATACGTATGTCATTTTAAAAGACCTGGCAATCATTATCGTATTCGCAAAATTGTTTGGTATTCTTGCCAGAAAATGCAAGGCTCCGCAGGTTGTGGGCGAGCTGATTGCCGGTATTGTCCTTGGACCCAGTGTGCTGGGACTCGTTCAGCAGTCTGACTTTCTCGCACAGATGGCGGAGATCGGTGTCATTTTGCTGATGTTCTCCGCAGGTCTTGGCACCAGCCTGAAGGATCTGCTCCGCACCGGAGTGAAATCCCTGCTGATCGCCTGTGCCGGTGTTTTTGTTCCTCTGGTTCTTGGAGCCGTCTTATACATGAGCTTTTATGGCTTCTCTGCTGTCGGAACGGAAGAATTTTACCACGCTGTTTTTATCGGTGTTATTCTGACTGCAACATCGGTCAGCATCACCGTACAGGCCTTAAAAGAACTCGGCAAACTGAAAACAGAGGTTGGAACAACCGTCTTAAACGCAGCTATCATTGATGATGTCATTGGTATCATTGTGCTGACTGTTGTCATCGGTTTTAAGGATCCGACATCCAATCCGCTGAAAGTAGCAGCCTCCACCATTCTGTTTTTTGCCCTTGCGATTGTGCTCGGTTTTCTCTGCTTTAAGCTGTTCAACCGCATGAACTCCGTATTTCCGCACACCCGCCGTCTCCCGATTCTGGGTCTTGCACTCTGCTTCGGACTGTCCTACATTTCCGAAAAATATTTCGGCATCGCCGATATTACCGGTGCATACGTTGCGGGCGTTATCCTGTGTTCCCTCGATTCTTCCGATTACATCGAAGAAAAAATGGATATCAGCTCCTATATGATTTTCGGACCGATTTTCTTTGCAAGTATCGGACTCAAAACAACGCTCAGCGGCATGAACGAGAAATTCGTACTCTTTGCCATCTGTTTCGTCATCGTCGGCCTTGTCGCAAAAATCATCGGCTGTGGCCTGATGTCAAAGGGATGCGGCTTTACCTGGGGCGACAGCCTGAAAATCGGTGTCGGTATGATGACCCGCGGTGAAGTCTGTCTGATCGTCGCGCAAAAGGGTCTGAATGCAGGCTTTTTATCCGGCGATTTCTTCAGTGCCGTGATTCTGCTGATTCTCTTCTCGAGTGTTGCAACACCGATTATACTGAAAATCTTATACGCGAAAATGCCGACGGCAAAAGATTCTGCAAAGGCATCCTGACTTTCCTTTTACCAAAACAGGGCGCTGTGCCATTTCCTGCACAGCGCCCTGTTTTTTTCATATCAACCGGTAAGTTCTGATTTCTTCTACCACAGAATCTTCTCTGCCTCAGCTCCATCCGCAAACGGTCCCGGCATTGCTGCCACGCCGCGGTGCTCGCCAAGATAGTCCTGATCGAAGATAATCGTGCTTCCGTCCGGATCTTCGAATCTCTGCTCCGGCTCGAAGGCGTATCCTAAAATATCACTGTTGATAATTCCCGTCCGGAAATCCTTCAGGAACTCATACACGTTCGTCTTGATGGAATAGTGGCCGTCTTTTTCCACAAGTTCCACCTTAACCTGGTTCTCGTTATCCATAAGATTCTCTTTTTCATTCACACACGCCTTTGCTCCGTTAAAGTAAGCGTTTCCGTTTACCCAAACCGGCAGATGACATTTATTGTGATACGGCTCCAGCTTGCTCATGTCGGCCGGTTTATCCAGCTCAAAGTGGCTGATCCACTCGTCATAGGTCGGATACTCGTCGAACACATGCGTTCCGACCTCCTGGTTATCCTCCATCTTGAAGCCCATGTCCTCAACCGTTTCTGTTTCCTCAACCGGGTAATTCTGGATAAAGATGTTGTTGTAGAACCGGTCATCGCCATGCAGGAATGTCATGAATCCGGCAACCTCGGTACGGTGACGGATGTGATATGGCGTGTAACGGTCTCCTGTTCCGCCGCCAACTGCAGTTAATGAGCCAAGCATCAGATTGTGTACGCAGGCAATACCATCGGTCGCCATACGAACGCTGACCGGTGAGAGCATAATGTTGTTATCGATCAGTGTCGGACCATGGCCAACCTCGATGAAAATATCCTGACTCATCATTGCGCCCTCTGCCTTTGGTGTTCCCTCCGGCGGGCAGTTGTCGTGCAGCAGGTTCTGGGTCAGGCGTGTTCCCTGTGCCTCCCAGTCGCACCAGATGCCCATCGTACAATGATGAATGTGATTTCTTCTCATCACAACATCGATCGCTGCATGCATCTTGATACCGGAAATCTCGGCTCCGCCAAGCTGCTGCATATTGTTGATGTTGTGAATGTGGTTGTCCTCAATGATACTGAACACACCGCCCATCCGTCCGACAATACCGGTCTGCTCACAGTGATGGATGTGGCAGCGGCGGATGATATGGCTTCCGATGTTCTCCTTCGTCCAGCCGTGATACTGGCCGCGGCACACAGCATCACGCTCCATCTGGGTCGGGCTTTTTACGTGTTTTCTGGTAAAGTAATGGTCGTTCTCCGGATCGTAATATTTTCCGAGCGAAATACCGCAGCACTTGCTGTTGCTGACCTCACAGTCCTCAATAATCCATCCCTTCGACCAGTGCGGACCGATCATACCGTCCTGATAAGCAGCCGGCGGCGCCCATGTCGTTGCTGCCTTGCTGACATCAAATCCACTGAACGTAATGTAATTTACGCCTGTTTTCGACGGCATAAAGCAGTTCCGGCGCACGTTGATTTCTACTTTTTCCTCCGTCGGGTTTTTACCCTGGAAGTTTGCGTAGATGACCGTCTGATTTTTCTCTTTGTCCTGCTCGGTATACCATTTGTAAACCGACCACTCCGGCTCCCAGGACGGCGCATAAACCTCGCCCTTGATACACTCCTCGAGCGTCTCTGCCTCGTATAACTGGCGGTCTTTCAGATAAACCGCGCCGGTATGGCGTACCACCGGTGCAAAATACCAGTCACCGCCGACCATTGTCGTGTATGGGTTATAATTGCCAAACACTCCGTTGTCTACACGGCATACCCACACATTATCTTTGTAATGCTCCCAGTCATTCATCGTTTCCGCACCGGTGATCTTTGCGCCGAGCGGCTTCTCACTCTTATAGACGATTCTTGTATCCTCGGTTCCTCCGTTGACCGGATCAACATATTCATGGTAAATACCAGGTGCAACCAGAACTTCATCTCCTGCCTTTGCAATTTTTGCCGCATCGTTGATGAACTTGAACGGCATCTCTTTTGTTCCGTTTCCATTCTTCGGAGCGGAATTATTGACATAGTAAATCATTTCTCTATACTCCTTTTTGTTATAGTAAAACCCGAAAACACTGCAAAAAAGGCTGTGACGCAATCATTCACTCTCTGCGGCGCTGAATTTTTTACGCTATTTTTTTGCGGGTCTATAGAATTTCTTTACGATAATGCTTCTTCCGCAGCCTCTTTTGATGCAAACGGGCCCGGCAGCGGATGAATGCCCTGACGGTTTCCGAAGTAGTCATATCGGAACACGATCGGCGTTCCATCCGGATTCTCATATTTCTGTTCCGGCTCAAATGCCATGCCAAGCGTCTCCGTTGAGATCACTGCACAGGCATTCTGCGGCAGATAATCGTAAACATTAGTCTCCAGTTTCCATTTTCCGTTCTCTTCTTTTACACCGATGGTGATTTCATGCTCGGTATCCACTACAGCGTCCTGTTCCTGCTCTGCCGGCTTCGCCCCATTGAAGTAAACGTTGCCGCCAAGCCATACCGGCAGCTTCTCGTAATACAGATCCGGTGACTTTCCGGAGCCCATTCCGCAGTAGCCCTCAAATCTTGCCACGTACTCCTCCAATGTCGGATATCCGCTGTACGGTGCGGTTCCTGCTGTCAGATTTCCGTCATCCCACTCATTATCTCCGGTCAGTTTACGGATTTCTTCCATTCCCGCACGAACCGGCTTCTGGATGAAGATATTATTGTAGAACCGGCAGTCACCGTGAAGAACCGTCATAAATCCGTTGATCTCCGTGCGATGCGGCACATGGTACGGTGTGTAGCGTGGCGACGGCAGCTTTTCGGAGCCATTGTTGACACCGCGGCCGACAGCAGTAAACGATCCCGCGATCAGGTTATGTACTACCGCAACACCCTGCGTTGCCAGCTTCATCGCGCGGTCCGAAAGCAGTACGTTATTGTCCACCAGCGTCGGTCCGTGGGAAATTTCAATAAAGATATCCTCGCCGATGCCGTCCATCCCCTCCGGATTTGCATTCTCCTCGTTCGGCAGCGTATTGTCATGAAACAGGTTCTGCGTAACACGTGTGCCCTGTGCCTGCCAGTCAAGCCAGAGGCCTCTCGTACAGTGATGGAAATGGTTTCTTCGAATGATCACATCGATTGCTGCATGCATCTTGATGCCGCCGATCTCCGCACCCGCAAGGTTCTGTTTATTATTGATATGGTGAACGTGGTTATCCTCAATAATCGAGAACACACCGCCTAAGTGGCCTACAATACCTGTCTGTCCACAGTCGTGGATGTTGCACCGGCGGATGATATGGCTTCCGATATTTTCCTTCGTCCATCCCTCTCGCTGCGCCTGGCAGATACAGTCACGCTCCGTCTGTGTACCATCTTTGAATTTCCATTTGAGCCATTTATTGTCATTGTTCGGCTGTCTGTATTTTCCAAGGGAAATGCCCGAGCACTTCGAATCTGAAATCTCACAATCCTCGATGATCCATCCCTTTGACCAGTGCGGGCCGACCATTCCTTCCTGATATGCCGTCGGCGGAGCCCACTGAGTTGCCGCCTGTTTTACAACAAAGCCGGACAGCGTGATATAACCGATGCCCTCCTTCGATGGATAAAAGCAATTCTCACGTACATTGATTTCTACGGTTTCTTCGTTCGGATTTTTTCCCTGAAAATTCACATAGAAAACGGTCTCATTTTTTTCTTCGTCCTGCTCCACATACCAGGTGTAAACCGTGAATGCCTGATCCCAGGATTTTTTATAGATCTCCGGCTTTTTCACCTGATCCAGACTTGTCACCTCATACATGGATTTTCCATTCAGATACACTTCTCCGGTGTGTGCCGTGTAGGATGCGATAAACCAGTCACCGCTGACCAGTGTCGTATATGGATTGTAATCCCCAAACAATCCGTTCGAAACGCGCGCTGTCCACACATCACCCTCCAAATGCTCCCAGTTATCCACAATTTCCGCACCGGTAATCACAGCTTTTCCCGGTTCCACAGAACGGTACACAATTCTTGCATCCTCACATCCCGCATTCGCCGGATCTACATATTCCCGATATACGCCAGACGCTACAAGCACCTCGTCGCCGGGCCTTGCAATTTTTGCCGCCTCGGAAATCGTCTGAAATGGATATTCCTTCTGCCCATTTCCGCTTCGTACAGCATTTCCATCTACATAAATCTGCATTTTTCGCTTACCTCTCACTTCTTCACTTTTCATAAACTTTTATTGTGAATTTTCGCCAAAATCACATCACTCTTTTTCCGATTTCTGCCGTTCTTCACAATTTTCATATCTTAACCATAATACAGATCCTCGTAAAACACTACTTATATATTGCCGATCATTGCCCAGATGTTTCGATTTTTTCTATATTTTTTCTCTCTTCTGTTGTATAATACCGTTTATCAGATACGGAGGATTCTTTTGCCATGAAAAACGATTCGACTTCTTTTTTCGAAAACAATCATTTTGCTAACAGCTATGTTTACGATATCTCTATTTCGCATGTCCCCGCCTATTTCGGTCTGCACTGGCATCACTATATCGAAATTGTGCTTGCACAGGATAACGGCATTATCTATGAAGTAAATGGAGAAACCTTTCCGCTAAAGCCCGGTGATCTTCTTTTTATCTGGCCCGGCGAGCTGCACGCTGTTTCCACAACCAACAAAGAACATCGCCTGATCATGCTTCAACTCGATGCAGATTTTCTGGAAAAACGCGTGGATTTCCAGTCTGTTGCTTATCTTTTTTATCAGATCCGTCTTCTGAATCAGAACAACTTCCCGGAAATCGAAAAGCTTCGCGGATTTCTGACAGAGCTTCGCAGGCTCTCCCTCTCCGGTATCAGTTTTTCTGAACTGCGCGGATGCGTTCTGCTATATCAGTTTTTTATTCTGCTCGGCGAAAATCTCTCCGTGCCGACCGAAACTGCCGCACCGCAAAAAACAGGCCATTCCGCACAGGTACACCGCCAGATGGTTGCTGCATGTACCTGGATCTCAAGTCACTGCACCGAACCGGTTTCCCTGGAAGAAGCATCAAAAGTCGCCGGATTCTCCCGCTGCCATTTTTCCAAGCTGTTCCGCGCATACACCGGCCTCTCCTTCACGGATTTCGTCACCAGGGAACGGCTCCATATCGCCGAAAACCTGTTAAAAAAACCGGATCTCACGATCACCGAAGTGTCGCTCGAATCCGGTTTTAACAGTATTTCTACGTTTAACAGAGTCTTTTTGAAATCAAAAAATGTAAGCCCTACCGACTTCCGTCAGATGTACCTGCAATCCTATCAGAAATAGGCTATGAATTCGGCATGGCCTCTGGTCTTTCGCAGGTGGATGGAACCTTCTCAAATGCACCCGTTTCCGCACTCTTCATAATCTGATCGATCGTATCGAGTACGTGATATGCCATTTTGGCACTCGCACGGTTTGGTCTGCCCTCGGCAATTGCTTCTGCCATCTCAGACGGGCCAAGACCACGGCTGTTTTCGCTGTAATCAAAGCCATAATGTAAAACTTCCGGAACAGCCTGCTGTGTCCAGTCTTTTACACCCGGAATATAGACAACATCGCCGCCGAAATTGTTCGGATCAACAAGCTTTAAGATACCTTTTTTACCGTAAATGGTGAATACCGCCTGATCATTGATGACGCTGTCACCATTGACGCAGAATGTACCGGTCACACCGTTTTTCATTTCCAGAATGGTAAAGACCTGACTTTCGTTTGTATAGTCAAATTCCTGTCCGTATTCCGGGCTGCCCGGAATGATGTTCACACGCTTCGCCGCAAGGTTTCGCACGGACGATACAACGCGATCCACCGGACCAAAAAGACTCACAATTGCCGTCAGATAATAAACACCGAAATCGTAGCAGATACCGCCGCCCGGCATCCGCAGAAAACGGAAGATGCTCGCCAGTAAATCAAGATCGCGGTTTGCGCATGCTTCGAAAGATGTCACCTCGCCGATCAGCCCGTCGTCGATCGCTTTTCTTGCGGTCTGCAGTGCCGATCCAAGGAAGGTGTCCGGTGCGGAACCGAGATAGAGATGTTTCTCCTCTGCCAGCTCGATCAGTTTCGCTGCCGTTTCCGGTGCGAGGGTCATTGTTTTTTCAGTGTAAACGTGTTTTCCGGCTTCCAGTGCCTGACGGATCAGCCCCTCGTGGGTCGGTGCCGGTGTCAGAATGACTACCATTTCAATCGACGGATCTGCCAGAATTTCCTCGTAGGTACAGCCCTTGATGCCATACTGCTCTGCTTTCTTTTTCGCATGTTCAAGATGGCCTGCGCAGCATGCTGCTACCTCAAGATTCTCAAAGTTATGAATCATGTTCGTCAGATAAATATCACTGATCGCTCCGCAGCCGACAACGCCGACTCTCATTTTTTTCGTTTCTGTTGTTCCCATTTGTAAAAATCCCCTTTACTCTTTGTTTTTTGATTCTGTTCTGATAAAAACCCTTATTTTTTTTATACAACGAAATGTCTGAAAAAACAAGCATTCCGGCTCATATTTCACTTTCAAAATGAAAAAACCGCCCACGGTTTCTGCAGATTCTCTGCATCACCGCGGACGGCCTTTTTCTGTTGTTTACTCCACGCTTTTCAGCGATTCAATCATATCAATTTTTCTTAACCGGTAGAACATCATAAAATTGACGAACAGAGCAAACGCCAGGGTAATCAGGG
The DNA here is from genome assembly GCF_003460565.1 of Blautia sp. AF32-4BH. Taxonomy (NCBI): domain Bacteria; kingdom Bacillati; phylum Bacillota; class Clostridia; order Lachnospirales; family Lachnospiraceae; genus Blautia; species Blautia sp. AF32-4BH. The sequence continues at coordinate 163,161 of NZ_QTVL01000004.1, forward strand.
CGCTCCAGCCGTAGCTCCGCGGGAACACGTTTCGTCCGAACATCATCATATCGACCTCGACGGTCTGAATTACGCAATGATGTAAAAACGTTCCAATTCCCATGCCCGCGATAACGCCGAACAGTGTCAGCACCATGTTTTCCCGGTACACGTACGATGCCACCTCGCCGTCGAAGAAGCCGAGCACTTTCAGCGTTGCCAGCTCTCTCTGTCGTTCGGTGATGTTGATGTTGTTCAGGTTGTACAGCACCACAAACGCCAGCAGGCCCGCCGATACGATCAGCACCACGATGACGATGTCGAGGGAACGAAGCATGTTGTCAATCTGATCAATCAGGTCGGATGTGAACGAGATTGCCGCTACACCGTCGTACGTCATGATTTTTTCTCCGAGTGCTGTCTCATAATTGCCCGACGTGTCCTGATATTTCATCAGAAGCTGGTTGTAGTCCGGCGCTCCGCCGAACAGCTCCTCGTAGAGATCCGGGGCCAGATACAGGTAATGGCGCACGTAGTTTTCGACGATGATCGAAATCTTTACGTCCACAATATCGTCGCCTTTTTTCAGCTGAACCGTGTCGCCTGCTTTTACGCCGAGCATCGTTGCTGTCTTTTCGCTGATGGCTGCGCCGCCGTCGGTCGGGAATTCGTAAACTTCTCCGCTTTTCCGGTCTCGGAAGGCATAGAAGTCATTGAAATTCGTCAGTTCTTTCGGCACTTCAAGCACTGCATCCACGGTCTTTTTGTCGGTCTGCAGTTCGATGTTCTGGCAGTACATTTCCAGCAGCTCATCGATGCCGCTGTAGTTTTCCAGATCGGTCTGCAATGCTTCTTTTTCGGATTCATCCACATCTGAATTCAGCACAGCATTCGCCTGATAGGTGAAGAGGCTGACGAACTGGTTTTTCGCAATCGCGGTGATGGAATCCTGAAGGCCGAAACCGACGAGGATCAGACCCATGCATCCGCCGATTCCGATAACGGTCATGAAGAATCGTTTTTTATACCGCACCAGATTCCGCACGGTTGATTTCTGCGTAAAGTTCAGATGTTTCCAGAGTACGCCGATGCGTTCCAGGAAAATCCGTTTGCCGTTTTTCGGTGCTTCCGGCCGCATCAGCTCTGCCGGACCTGCGGCGAGTTCTTTGTAGCATGCCGCGATCGTCGCCACGCCGGTGCAGGCTGCACTCGCCAGAATCGCAAGGCCTCCCTGCTCCCAGTTCAGCGGGGTCATGTAATACGGGAGTCCGGTATACAGCATGCCGTAGGCATTCATAATAACCCAGGGCAGGATTTTTTCTCCAACCACCACGCCCGCGAGAGCGCCGGATACGGTGGAGAGCATCGCGTATGCGAAATATTTAAAGGCGATCACGCCGTCGGAATAGCCGAGGGCTTTTAATGTTCCGATCTGCTGACGCTGTTCCTCGATCATTCGTGTCATCGTCGTCAGGCTGACGAGAGCAGCCACGAGGAAGAAGATAACCGGGAAGAATTTTCCGATATTCGAGATACGGCCGGCATCCTGACCGAAGCTCTCAGTTGACGTTACCTTATTCCGTCCCCAGACGTACCACGTTGGTTTTTTCAGGTCTGCGAGTGTTTTCTCACCGTCCGCAATTTCCTGCTTCGCATCCGCGATTTCTGGTTCGGCGTCGGCTTTTGCTTTTTCATATTCGGCTTTGCCGTCCTCAAGTTCCTTTTCTTTATCGGCAATTTCCTGTTTCGCATCCGCAAGGGAGATTTTTCCGTCGGCGATTTCCTGTTTCGCGTCGGCCAGCTGGGTTTCTCCGTCGGCAATCGTCTGCTTGGCTTCGGCGAGCTGACTTTCTCCATCGGCGATCGTCTGCTTTGCTTCTGCTAACTGGGTTTCGCCGTCGGCGATCGACTGTTTCGCTTCTGCAATTTGACTTTCTCCATTGCTTATCGTTTGTTTTGCGTCCGCCAACTGGCTTTCTCCGTCGGCAATTGTCTTTCTTCCTTCCGCAAGCTGAGCCTCGCCCGACTGAATCGTCTGCTGATATGATGCAATCTGCTGCTCGCCATCCGCGATCTGCGCTCTGGCGGCTGCAAGCTGTGCTTCGCCCTCTTCCAGTTTGCTGCGGTTTGCCTCGATCTGTGCTTCTCCTTCTTCGATCTGCGCTTTCGCTGCATTGAGCTGTGCTTCTCCATCCTCCAGCTGTTTCTGGTAAGCACTTGCCTGCGCTTCTCCATCTGCAATCTGCGCAAGACCGGCTGTAACCTGCGCTTCACCGTTTTCCAGTTCTTCTTTTGCAGCAGCAAGCTCGTCCTCACCGGCGGCGCATTCCTGCTCTTTTTCCGTTAACTGCGCATCTGCCGCTGCAAGCTGATTTTCCGCATCTGTAATCTGTGCCTCTGCTGCTACAAGCTGAGCCTCTGCTTCAGCGCTGGCTGCCTCAAACGCTGCGATGTTTTGTTCCAGAAATGTTTTCTGCTCATGCATCGTGGAAAGCTGCTGTGCTAACTCTGTCTGCTTTGCTTCCAGCGCAGTTTTCTGTTCCAACAGGGATGCATACACTTCATCTTCTTCTGTCAGTCCGTCAAGCTGAGCCGTAATCGCCTCGATCTGCCCTGCCACTTCTGTCTGCGCAGCTTCCACGTCTGAAAGCTGGCCGCCAAGCTGGGCTAACTGATCCTTTGCTGTTTCGTACTGGTTTTTCTGCTCCTCGTACGCTGCTTTCTGCGCTTCATACTGTGCGCGTCCTGCAGCGGTTTCTTCTTTTTTGCTTTCCAGTTCCTCACGCGCGGCGGAAAGCTGTTCCTTCGCAGCATTTAATTCTGTTTCTTTTACGGAAAGCTGTTCTTTTGCCGCATTCAGTTCCGTCTGTTTCTGACTCAGCTCAGTTTTTGCTGCCGAAAGCTGCGCCATTTTTTCTTCTAACTCTGTTTTACCAGATGCAAGTTCTGTTTCTTTCGCTGCGAGCTGTGTCTTTCCGTCAGAAAGTTCTTTTGCTTTCGCTTCCAGTGCTGCCTTTCCGCTTTCCAGCTCTGCTGCTTTCTGATTCAGCGTTGTTTTTCCGCTTTCCAGTTCTGCCGCTTTCTGACTCAGCGTCGCTTTTCCACTTTCCAGCTCTGCCGCCTTTGCTTCCAACGTCGCCTTTCCGCTCGCAAGTTCTGCCTCTTTGTCTTTCAGCGTTGCCTTGCCGGATACCAGTTCCTGTTCTTTATCGGCGATCGTTGCTTTCGCACTGAGAAGTTCCTGCTCTTTTTCTGCAATGGCCTGTTTTCCGTCAAGGAGTTCCTGTTCTTTCTCAGCAATCGTCTGCTTTCCGTCAAGAAGCTCCTGTTCTTTGTCCTTTAACGTCTGTTCGCCGTCGAGAAGTTCCTGCTCTTTGTCCGCAATCGTCACTTTCGCGTCGGCAAGCTGCTGTGCACCGTCATCCAGCTCTGTTTTTGCGTCCGCTAATTTCTGCTCTGCATCAGCGACCTGCTGTTTTGCATCATCAATCTTTTCCTGTCCTTCGGTTTTGACTGCCGTATACCGCCGGTCGCACGCCGCATCCTCGAGCGCTTCAATCTTCGTCTGTACAGCCTTCACCGTCTCATCATACGCATCGCTGTAGCTCGCCTCTTCCTGTGCGCCGTCCGCCTGGACGTAAATCTCTGTATAGAGATCCGAGGTAAATGTCTCCGGAAGCAGCAGTGCAAAACTGTTGATGCTTCCATTTCCAATCGAGCCCGTTCCGCGGTTCAGATCCATATAATAAGGGAGCGTCGCCGAACCAACAATCGTAAACGTATCCCCGGTCAGCGAATCTGAGAGCGGATCCTCCGTTCCGGAAGTGAACGTTACCTGATCCCCGATCTCACAGCCGGAACTTTTCAGAAACTGCGTATCAACAAGAATTTCATCCTCTTTCTCCGGCATCCGTCCCTCGACCACGCGCGGCTCATTCACACCGTCCGTCAGCGCAATCAGCTTCACAACCTGCTCGCTCTCGCCGATGTCATGCAGCACTTCCACCGTTTTTCCGCCGTAGACCGCTTTCACGCCATCCGTCTTCGCGATATCCGCCAGATCATCGTCTGTCAGCCCCAGCGTTCCAAGGACTTTCAAATCCATATAATTTACTTCATCATAATACCGGTCCGCTGAGACTTTCATATCTCCTTCCGCCGACCGGATGCCCGAGAAAAACGCCGCGCCAAGAAGCACGATGAAAAAGACTGACAGAAACCGCCCCTTGTTCTTTGTGATTTCCCGGATAAAGTCTTTTCGAAATGCTCTCATCGTCCACCTACCATTCTATCTCTTCCACCGGCGTCGGGTTCTCATTTGTTTTCATGCCCGCCACTTTTCCGTTTCGAATTTTAATCACGCGGTCCGCCATCGGTGTCAGCGCCGAGTTGTGAGTGATGACAATGACCGTCATCCCCTTCTCCCGGCAGGTATCCTGCAGCAGCTTTAAGATCGCTTTTCCCGTCACATAATCGAGCGCGCCGGTCGGCTCATCGCAGAGCAGCAGTTTCGGATTCTTCGCCAGCGCACGCGCAATCGCCACACGCTGCTGCTCTCCGCCCGAAAGCTGTGCCGGGAAGTTATTCATTCTCTCTTCCAGCCCAACCTCCGCAAGCACCTCCGACGCATCCAGCGGATGCCGGCAGATCTGCATCGCCAGCTCCACGTTTTCAAGTGCCGTCAGGTTCTGCATCAGATTATAAAACTGAAAAACAAATCCAATATCCTCCCGCCGGTACTGGATCAGCTTCTTGCCGCGGTACTTACTGATCTCCGCCCCGTCCACCAACACCTTTCCTGAAGTCGCTGTGTCCATTCCGCCTAAAATATTCAGCACCGTCGTCTTACCCGCACCGCTCGGTCCAACAACAATCACAAACTCACCCTTTTCCACATCAAAGCTGATCCCATCCGCAGCCTTGATGGTAATCTCACCCATTTGATAGGTCTTTGTTACATCCTGAAGACTCACATATCCCGCCATGCCGCCGTGTTCCTCCTATGCAAAAAATCGATATTTCCTATTTCTTTTATTGTATCAATCTACAGCCGCGGCGGCTAGTCCTAAGTGGACGAATTTACTGTTTTTTTATAAATGGCATCCCCCCTTTATTTCAATACTGCCCTGATCATACATCTTATCCCAACCAGAATAATCACCACCTCCTGTAATCTCTGTGCCATCTCCATCGCAGCCATGCCCTCTGCTGCCTTCCCGTTCAAAAATATTTCCAGAACGCATCATCCTCTGTCACTCTCCTCTCAAATCTTAACCACTCCTCCCAGGCCGCCTACCAGACGTGCGAACGCCTCTTCCAATTTGCCACATCTTTTTCCACAGAAACTCACACAAGTTTGACAATTTATGATACACTAAGCTAAGTGACATCAATTCTGAATGTTCTGTGCTCTGCCGCAGATTTTTCGGAACTGAAATTGACTTTTCGATGCATAAACCAAACGATTTGTGGCATACGAAGAAAGGAATTCTTATGAAAATTATCTTTATCCGCCACGGCGAACCGAATTATGAGATTGATTCGCTGACTGAAAAGGGCTGGCGTGAGGCTGAGCTGCTTTCGAAGCGAACGGCGAAATGGAACGTCACCGATTTTTACTGCTCGCCGCTCGGACGTGCGAAGGATACGGCTTCTTTCACACTGAAAAACGCGGATCGCGAAGCCAAAATTCTTCCATGGCTGCGCGAATTTGATGCGCCTGTCATTGACCCGGAAACCGGGAAGCGCCGGATTCCGTGGGATTTTCTGCCGGATGTACTCGACGCAAACCGGGATCTCTATGACAATCATCTCTGGACGAAAAATCCGATCATGCAAACCGGAAATATGGACGAAAATTACCGTTTTGTGACCGACGGACTCGATACGCTGCTTGCACACTACGGCTATGTACGGGACGGCTATCGCTATCATGCCTCTGATGAGACGAACCGCGAGGCTGTCATCGTCTGCTTCTGTCATCTCGGCGTTACCTGCGTGGCACTGTCCCACTTGCTGAATATGACACCAACCCAGCTCTGGCAGGGTATGTTTCTGGCGCCGACTTCTGTCACAATCGTCGGAAGTGAGGAACGCAAACCGGGCGAAGTGTACTTCCGCTGCCAGACTGTTGGCGACGTACACCATCTGCTGACTGCAGGCGAGCCGGTTTCGTACTATGGATCGTTTAACGATCCATTCCAGTTTTAAACTTTACAAAAAGGGAGTTTTTTATCATGAATGAAGCAAAATTAAGAGAATACGCAAAGCTGATCGTAAAAATCGGCGCAAATGTACAGAAAGGACAGCGTGTCCGTCTGCAGGCCGGTGTGGATCAGGTTCTGCTTGCTACCATGGTCACGGAAGAGTGTTACAAAGCCGGTGCAAGCTATGTTGAGCTGATCTGGGAGTGTGGTCCGATTAACAAGCTGAGTTATCAGTACGCCACAGCCGAAACACTCGGTACGGTTCAGAATTGGGAGGAGGAGCGCCTCAAACAGATGACCGTAGATCTTCCGGTCCGCATTTTCATTGACTCCTCCGATCCGGATGAGCTTGCCGGCATCTCTGCCGATCTGCTCTCTACCGTCCGTCAGATGCGCGGGAAAGTAACGAAAAAATACCGCGATCAGCTCGACGGAAAACATCAGTGGCTGATCGTTGCCGCTCCGTCACCGGCATGGGCCAGAAAAGTATTCCCGGGCGAGCCGGAGGATATTGCGGTTGAGAAGCTGTGGAATGCTATTTTTGATTGCCTGTATTTAAAAGAAGGCGAAGATGTTGAAAAAATCTGGCAGGCACACTGTGACCGCATGACCCAAAAAGCCAACTGGCTGAATGAACAGGCGTTCCGCAAACTGCATTATACCAGCAAAAACGGCACCGATTTCACAGTTGAACTGATTCCGGACGCAAAGTGGAGCGGCGCTGGCGATATCAACCATATGAACAATACCTTCTATGTCCCGAATATGCCGACCGAAGAAGTTTTCACCAGCCCGATGCGCGGCAAATGTGAAGGCCGCCTCGTTTCCACCAAACCGTTAAGCTGGTCCGGCCAGGTTATCAACAACTTTACCGTTGATTTTAAGGACGGAAAGGTTGTCGACTGCCACGCAGAACAGGGCGAAGAGGTTCTGAAGAAAATGTTCGCGATGGATGAGGGCGCCGCGATGCTCGGCGAGGTTGCACTCGTTCCGAAGGAGTCCCCGATCAACCAGTCCGGTCTGATGTTCTTTAACACTCTGTTCGACGAGAACGCATGCTGCCACGTTGCCGCCGGCGCCGGCTTTTCCGAGGTGCTGGACGGATTTATGGATATGAGTGATGAAGAAATCCTCGCAAAAGGTATCAACGATTCCCTGATCCACGTTGACTTTATGGTTGGATCGGATGACCTGCATATCGTGGGTATTCACGAAGACGGAAGCGAGACCGATGTCTTTGTAAACGGCACCTGGGCTGAGTAATCTGAATAATCATCGCCCCATTCTTTCCATCACTTTGCAAAACACCACCGCCGCAATCGTACTCGCAGCCGTCGCAGCAAGCGCCGGTCCGACAATTGCTGTTGGGTGGACGCTGCCGTACTGACTGCGGTACGCAATGATGTTGACGGGGATGAGCTGCAGAGAAGAAATATTTAAAATCAAAAACGTACACATTTCCCGGTTTGCGGTTCCTTCTGGAACTGCGGCCGGGTTTCTCATTTTCCGCCGCTCTTCCTCCAGCTCCTCAAACCGCTCCATCGCCGCAAGCCCCGGCGGCGTCGCAGCCGCGCCGAGTCCAAACACATTACAGATCATATTCATCCCCGCCGCCCGCATCGCAGGATGGTCTTCCGGCACTTCCGGAAACAGAAACCGCATCACCGGCCCCATTCGTTTCACCAGCCCGTCAATCACTCCCGCCTTCTTCGCAATCTCCATCAGCCCTGCCCAGAACCCCGTCACCCCAACCAGCGAAACCGCCAGCACCACCGCCTCCCTCGAAGCCTGAATCACCCCATCCGTCACCTCCGGCATCCGTCCCTGCAGCGCGCCATATGCGATTCCGAGAAGCAGCATGGAACTCCATAGAATGTTCATTGCATCACCTGACTAAAAAGATCTTTATAAAAATATGCTGACTTTATATTTTCCATGATTCGAAACTCAAGTATACACCATAATCCCACAAATTTTTATTATGCCGTCGTTTTATAATGCTTTCTAAAATTGATATTTTAGTTTTATACGTATATAATAATAAACATTATAAGGGTGGTGTTTTAAAATGAAGAAATGAGACCTGCATTCAGTGCCTGCTATGAATAATATAATGTGATATATAATTACCGGTCAACACACAGATTTTTCCGTGCATTGGCCGGTAATTTTTTCATTTAAAAATCAGTTTCCTGTCTTCCCTTTTCTCATATAAGGATTTCGATACAGTGAAATCACAAGCTCCGCAGCCATGAAGCACCAGATGATCGGTTCGCACCAGATTACGGCGCTGTAGTGGTAGCGTGGAATGAATACCATGGCAAAGATAATCTTTCCAAACAGCTCAATAAAGCTCGACAGCAACGGCAGAATTTTCTCTCCGAGTGCCTGCAGTGCCAGACGGCTGCAGTTGACAAGACCAAGGGCGAAGAAAAACGGGATGGCTACGCGGAGGTAGCGGGCTCCGTTTCCGAGGACGGTCGGGTCGGATGAACCAGAGATCAGGTGTACCATGGTTGGTGCAAGCGGGGTGACGATTACAATCAGGCACGCGGTTACGCTGAAGCAGAAAATGTAAGCGTAACGGATGCCTTTCCGCACGCGCTCCCAGTTGTCTGCGCCGCGGTTCTGTGCAACGTAAGTGTTGACGGCCTGCGCCATGGAGGAAAGCGGCATCATGGAGAACGAAAACAGCTTTCTCGCAGCGGTATGTCCGGCGATAGTTTCATATCCGAGGCTGTTGATGCCCGGCTGCAGAACGATCGAACCGACATAAATGATACTGCTCATAAATCCCATCGAAAATCCCTGCGCCAGCAGATCTGCGTACAGTCCGCGGTCCAGCGCGAAGTGGCGTTTTTCCGGAAGCAGGATTTTCGCTTTCGTAACAATATAAATCAGGCAGAGCACAACGGAAATGCCCTGTGCAATGACGGTTGCAATCGCGGCACCCCGGACACCCATGCCGAACGTGCGGATAAACAGCAGATCGAGCACGATGTTCACCAGCGATGAAAAGATCAGGAACACAAGCGGCATGAAGCTGTTGCCGATCGCCCGCAGCAGGCCGGAGCACAGGTTGTAGGCGAACATGACGAACAGGAAAATCGAGAGAATCGAAATATAGCTGTAGGATTCCTCAAGAATCTCCGCCGGTGTTTTCAGTAGGCGCAGCAGCGGATGCATGAAGATCGTCGCCAGAATGGTAACTACCAGTGTGACGGCAACGCCGATGACGATACAGGATGCAACCGATTTTTTCATCCGGTCCGTCTCCTGCCGTCCAAAGCAGCGCGCCGTGACGATCGCAAGACCGTTTCCAACGCCGAACGTAAATCCGGTCATCATCTCATAGATCGACGAGCAGGCACCCATCGCCGCAATCGACGAGTCGCCGAGTGTATAGCCGACGATCAGGGTATCCATCGTGTTGTAAATCTGCTGAAACACGCGGGACGCCATGATCGGCAGGGCAAAAAGCAGCAGAGATTTCAGGATCGGGCCATGAAGCAGATCGACCTGAGAACTCCGCCGGGTTTGTGTCTGTGACATAAAAAAATTCCTCCCTCTAAGTATAATGCATTGTTACCATTATATCAGAAGAGAGGAATTACCGGGCAGATAAAATACCCAAAACCATAAAAAAATACAATAATACAAAACTTTTACGGATTTTTGTCAATGATCGTGCATGTTCCGCCTTTTTCTTCGAAGTAATCCTGCATCTGCGCCGACAGCACATTCACATCCTCGTACTGCTCCGGCCGCACATGGTTCGAAATCCAGGCATCGCCGCCCTCGTACAGGATCTGATACTGGCTGTTATAGGAAGCTTCATATACATATGATTCCCCGTCGAGCGTGCATTCATAACGAACCGTGCGAAGCGACGCTTCATCCCGCAGCTGTGATTCCGTGTACACCCGAAGTCCGATCGCCGCTCCAATCAGAACAAAGATCGCCGCAAACACACCAACAAACGCATACCGGATCACTTTCCGTCTCCGCACTGCCTGCTGCACCAGCTGATCATTTAAGACCGCAAGCTGCTGTGCAATCTCATTCAGTTCCGAAGGCTGCTCCTCCTCTACTTCCAGCCCGCCGCCCAGCAGCACACTCACCGGCACCTCAAACAGCTCCGCCATCCGATCCAGCATCACCGCATCCGGAACCGAAATCCCATTTTCCCTTAGTTAAAGATATTGTTGGGTAAAAAAGATGTGTCAGTCGATTTTGCCTATAAAGCGATAGAAAATCTCTACTTCCTGCTCCCGGCTGCCGTCCTCGCCCTTAACCGCTTCATGCACAAAGATTTTTTCAATCAGCGTATTCAGCAGTTCGGCGGTCAGCTCCGTAGGGTTGACATACTGCCTCATCAGCCCTACCCACTTTTCAGCGTCAACGGCGGTCTGCGCAACGGCTTCCATCGCTTCGTGAAGCTGCTGGATTTTCTCGTCCAGCTCCTTTTGTTCGCCCTGATACTTCTCGGACAACATATTGAAGTTGTACTCTGTAATGCGTCCGGCAGCCCAGTCCTCGTACATCTTGGCAAACAGCCCGTCAACCTCTGCTTTTCGCTTCTCGGCTTTTTTCAGTTCGGATGCCTGTTTCTCCCTCGCAGAGCTGCGTTCCTTATCGCTGGCGTTGAGCAGCCTTTTCAGAAGTTTGTCCTCGTCCTGCTGGGCCTGCTGTGACCAGTATTGCAGGCGGGAGAGGACATAGGCGTAAAGCACATCATAGCGGATGTAGTGCATGGAGCATTGGCGCAGTCCCTGTCCGTTCTTGCTGCAATGATAGTAGCCATACGGGGTTTTGTTCTGCTTATTCTCGCCGTATGCCAGCGACCAGCCGCAGTCCGCACACTTTACCAGCCCTGAAAAAATCTGCGTTGTGCCGTCCTTTTGCCGTCTGCGTCTGCTGGCAATCTGCTCCTGCACCTGTCGGAACACATCTTCGGAGATAATCGCTTCGTGGGTATTCTCCACACGATACCATTCCTCTTTCGGCTTGCGTACCTTTTTCTTGTTCTTGAATGAAATGTTGCTCTGCTTATTGTGTACGCTGTGACCGATGTAGGTTTCCTCTTTCAAGATGCTTTTGACCTGCGCTATCGTCCACGCATAGGCTTTTTCCTCCGGCGCTCCGGCATAGATATTGGCGAAAGTGCCGTACCTCTGGAAGTTCAGCCATCCGGGGGTGGGTACTTTTGCTTCCACCAAAATCCGTGTGATGCTGGCCGCCCCTCTGCCATGAACGGCAAGGTCAAAGATCTTTTCGATAATCCACCTTGTTTCCGTGTCAACCAGAAGATGCCCGGTCTTATCCGGGTCTTTGATATAACCCAGCGGGGCGTAGGCTCCGTAGTGTGCGCCGTTTGCAAACCGTGTCCGCATGGCGGCCTTGACCTTTTTGCTGGTCTGGCGGGCGTGCATCTCGTTCAGGATATTCAGGAATGGGGCAAGCTCGCTTTCTCCGTTGAGGGTGTCCACATTGTCGTTGATCGCAATGTAGCGGACGCCTTTGCTTGGGAAGTAGATTTCTGTGTATTGGCCGGTCAGAATGTAGTTTCTGCCTAAGCGGGATAAGTCCTTTGTCACAACGCAGTTGATTTTCCCGTCCTCGATGTCGTCGATCATCCTCTGGAAGCTCGGCCTGTCGAAGTTCGTGCCGCTCCATCCATCGTCAATATACTCGTCTACTACGGTCAATCCATGCTCGGCGGCGTACTGCCGAAGCATCATGCGCTGTGTCTGGATGCTGCCGCTTTCGCCTTGCAGCTCATCGTCACGGCTCAATCTCAAATAAAGTGCGGTGTTATAAACCGTTGTATTGTATGGTTGTTTCATCAAAAATCCTCCTTAAAAAGAAACAACCCACGCTTATACAATACTCGCTGGTACAAGTATATCATAAGCGTGGGATGATTGACAGTCACAAATCTATCTTTTTTCAGGAAGCAGCGGCGGCGTGCTGGATTACATCTTCCAGCAGGCTGTTCAGCGGCTTCCCGTTCTCTGCAAAATGCTCCGATACCTTGATACGAATTTTCCCCATGACAAAATACTGGGTGCCGTCCGCAGCGGTAAGCATAGTGCCGCTGTTGTTGGTGTTATTTTCGCTCTTGGCTTTTACCATAGGCATTTACCTCCATAAATGAAATATGCCCGACAAGGCAATGTCAGGCTATGTGTGGCGTAGACTGCTCCAATGTCAACCAAACCGTGTCAACCGGCACAAAAGACTTTGAAAACAATCCTCAGGCGCTCTATTATTCTATTTTACTTTTTCTTTGATTTCTTGGTTGACATGGTTGACAAAGAGGAGAAGTGCCTGAAATATCAGACTTTTTCCTGTCAACTGAAACGTCAACCAAACTGTCAACCGGGGGCTTTTTCAGAATGGAAGCTCCATCTGCCGGGCTTCTTCCTCTGTGATTTCCCGAAAACCATCCTTGTCTGCTGGGGGCTGGTTGACACGCTCCCAGCCTTTTTGTGAACCGTACTTCTTATATCTCTTAGGGCTTTTGTAGGCTGTCCAGCCCTGTATGCTGCCGTTTGCAATGCCGGTATTCATAATCTCGCAGATTGCCCGTGTTTCCCACTCTGCCGGGGGATTGCAGTTTCCCAGCGCTTCCTCATAAATCTGCTTGGAACATACCCTGTCGCCGGTGTAGTCCTCCAAATAGGCGTAAATCATACCGGCCTGCGTGTCCTCCTGCATAAAACCCTGCTGGTGGGCTTTCAGGTAAGCGTTCATTTCCGCGCTGAATGACAGCTTATACTTCCCGCTGCGGTAGATTGTCATGGCTTCCGCCCACATTTGGCTGATATATGTCCTCGCCGCCGCTTCATCGTCCAGTATGTGAACCTCCGCCCGTTCCGGGTACACGGTCACGGGAATAAAGCGCCGGTTGCCGGTGCGGTCACGGGGAAGAAAGTCCTGCCGGTTGGTGGTTCCTCCAAACACGCATTGACGGAGCCGGTCTGCCGGATGGGTTTCATACGGCACTTTATAGGTTTCTTTCTGGCGGCTTAGAAACGACTTGATTTCCTCAATACTTCTGGCGTTGGCGGTGGCGATCATCTCCGACATCTCCATAATCCAATGCCCTTGCAGCTTCCGATACACGTTTTCATCGTCCAGCTTTTTCAAATCGTCTGAAAACCACTCGTCCTTAACTGCAAGCAGTCGGAAAAAGGTGGATTTTCCGGCTCCCTGACCGCCTACCAGACAGAGCATGACTTCAAACTTGCTCCCCGGCTGAAATACCCGCCGGATGGCTCCCATCATAAACAGTTTCAGGGCTTCAAAGGTGTACTCGTCCGTGTCTGCTCCCAGAAAGTGATGCAGAGCATAGCGGATGCGCTCGGTTCCGTCCCATTGCAGACTGTTCAGATAATCCCTGACAGGATGGTAGCGGTTTTCATTGGCTACGATCTGGATTGCATTTTCTACTTTCTTTTCGCTGGTCAGTCCGTAGTGTTCTTCCAGATACAAAAGCAAATATTTCATATCCATATCGGTCAGAGTGGCGCTGGTCCGTTCCCATCCCAGCGGCTTCACAATATCCACCCTTTCGGAAAGAATGTTGTAGCTGACTGCTCCACGCAGCAGCGGGTCACGCTGGAACACTGTCAGACAGTTCTTGATGCTGTTCTTCACGCCGCCTTTCTGCGTCCCCTCCAGCATTTCCCGGATTTCTTCCTGCGTCTGCGCCGGTTCCATTGCGTCCATCGTCCGCATAACTGCCTCCTGCGCTGCTGGCGGTAAGTTCTGAAATTCGCTGCTCAAGCCGCACCACCTCCTTTCCCTGTTCGGCAATCAGCGCCGCTTTTTCTTCCATTTCTCCAAACAACAAAATATCCAGCAGATATTCTACATAGCTGTTTTTTTGCAATGCTTCCACGAAAAGAGGATGCCAGGCGGCATCCTGTGGCTGTGGAGCATATTCGATTTTCCAGCGTTCCAATAGATGCAGATAGTCACATAGCACTTTGAAGCAATGCTGTTCCGCCTGCCGTAACCTCTGCTCCGGCGTAGGCTTGGGCGGCGTTCTCTTTGCTGCCGGTGTGCGGATGGCTCCGTCATAGGGGATTGAAAAATCCTCTGCCAGTCTGACCGCCGCATCCCGTTTTCCCAAACCATGCAGGGAAGCGGCAAAGTCGATCACATCCCCGGAAGCGCCGCAGCCGAAGCAATAGTAGCGGCTGTCCACTTTCATGCTGGGCGTTCTGTCATTGTGAAATGGACAGCAGGCCATGCCATTTCTCCCTACCCGTATTCCATAGTAAGAAGCAGCCTGCCGGGTAGTGACGGACTGCTTCACCGCTTCAAACACATTCAAATGCTTCCTCCCGTAAATGTCATAGTTCTATATCCTGTTTCTTTTTCGGCGCTTCCTGTTCTGGCTGCCGCCGCTGCAATACCCGGTCAACGCAGTACTGTACTCGGCGCATTTTCATTAAATCCTCCCGAAGCGGCTTATACTGCGGGGACAGCTTGGCATACTCCGCTTGCAGCCGGTCATATTCCTGTTTCCATGCGGCCAGGGTGATGGGCTTCCTGTCCAGCTTCTCTTTCAAAATCCGGCGGGCCGTATAAAACAGCCGCAGATCAGCGTCATGGGCGGTTTCAAATTTCTCCCGCTGTTTTTTCCACTTGATACCGTTCAGCTCGTCATACACCGGCTTCAGCCGCTTGTAGTTCTCGGCCTGCCGTATCAACTCCTGCAATTCTTTCATCCGGGCTGACTTCGCTTTCATAGTGTCGCTCAATGTGTCAAACTCTGTGCTGACAGCAGACAGGCGGGATTCCAACGCTTCCAGCGTCAGCAGCTTGTTTTCCATCAGGTAGTTGACCGCTTCCGCAAATTCTTTCAGGTTCTTGCCCTTAGCTTTCTGGCTCCATGCCCCGGCGTTTCTGTCCTGATAATAGGAGATCAGCAGGTCGGCAAGGCTCGGTGTCTTAGGCTTGGAAAGTTCCTCTTTGACTTCTGAAATCCAGCCGAACAGGGATTTAATTTTCTTTTTTATGTCCAGCATCAGCCGGTTAGTCGCCTTAATCCAGCGGTTCAGTTCGCCCTTGTCGGTACGGATGCCCTTTGCTTCCATCTGCCGGACAGTCGGCCCCTCATGGACGGTGGGGATCAAGTCAATCCCCTGCCGCACATAGGAGCGGTGGTCAATACGAACATCCAGCCCCTTTTTCGCAAACTTTTCATTGACCATCCGGCACCATGCTTCCCGCCATTCTTCCAGCGTTTCCGGGCTGCCCCAGTCGGTAGTGGGTACGGCGTTGAACATGGGCTTGCCGTTCCTATCCAGCACCCGGTTTCCCTCATCATCCAGCACATATTCCCGGCGCTGCTTCTGTCCCCATGTGCCGTCTGGATTGATGGGGCGCATGGTCGTCATCACATGGAAGTGCGGGTTGGGGATGCCTCCGTCCTCCTTGTCCGGGGCATGGACGGCAAAATCGGCAACCATTCCTTTGTCCACCAGACAGCGCTGCACAAACTCCCTCGCCAGCGCAATGTTTTCTTCCATCGAAAGTTCATTCTGCAAAGCAATATCAAAGCTGTAAGCAAGCTGCGCTTTCTTGTGTTTCTCTACTTGTTCCACCGTATTCCACAAGGTCGCCCGGTCCTGGTATTCCAGCGGGGCATGGGGCGGCAACAAAATTTCGGAACAGATCACGCCGCCCTTGCGGGTGTAGTCACTGTACTCGCCGTAGTAATCACTGTAAAGACACTCCCCGGCCCGGTAAGCTGCGGCGGCAATGGCGCTCTGTCCGGCGCTGCGTCTGATCTGGCTGACCGTTAAATGATAAAGCGCCATCGTCAGTTACCATCCTGCGGCTGGCTGTGATTTTCAACCGCAAGCCGTACCATGTTCTGAACCGGCTGCCATTCGGCAATGCGCTCCATCAGGGAATAAAATTCCTGCTCGGTCAGTATCTTCACTTCCGGCATGACGCTCTCAATCGCCGCCCCACGGGTAATCAGCCGATGGCTGCGCTGTTTGCGGGAACCGCTGTCCAGATAGGATTTTCGGTTTTCCAGTCGGCGCAACTTTCGTTTTTCCTGTTCCAGTTTGACGGTGTTTTCCTCGTACTCTCTCTGCAATTCTTCCAAAGATTTGCTCATGTTCTCACTCCTTTGCTCTGAAATAAAAATGACCGTATGGATAACGGTCAGGGTGTCGGTATTCGTCTATCAAACCCGATGAAAAGATGCAGACGCAAAGCGGGTGTATCTTTTCATCGGGTGCGCAGGGATAGCCGCTTTAGCGGCGCAAGGGGTGCAGCCCCTTGTACGGAACGAAGTGACGCAGGCCCCCGGATTGCTGATGCTGTCAGCGGTCAGGGGGCGGCTCCGCAGGACGCACGATACATGGTCGTCAGACTATGTATAGAAGTGCGCCCTTTGTTCCAAAGGGATTTCTGCCGTTTCCGGCTCTGCTCCGTTTTCCCTCTTTTTTTCCGCTCCTTTGCGGGAACGCTTGGAAAGATACTTCGGACATTCGATCACGACTGCCCGGAAGCTCTGCTTGCAGTCACGGCGGCATCTGCGGCATAGCTCGTTATAAGTGACACGGCTGCGGTCATTTAAGAAGAAAGACCACTCCAACCGGCGCTTCTTGCTCATTCTCGGCGTAATTGGCTCCTTTCCCCGTTTCTATCCGACATACGCAGATAGACGGTTTTGGTGTAGCGTTTCGGTGTCATTTTCAAGGTTTTTCCCCTCTGTATGCGCCTTTGAAAAGGGCGGCAGTATTCCAGATAGGGAAAGATACCATGCGCTCATTTGTTGCCTTTCGGTACGGTTTCCGTACCCTTTTCCATCCAGTCAAAGAACGCCTTTTTACTGACCTTAATCAGCCTGCCGCTTCTGAACGCCGGAAAACCGGGGGTGTGAACCAGCTCATAGGCGCTCACTCTGGAAATTCCCATAATGCGCCGGATGTCCGCCACGTCCAGCACCAGCGGAAGATCATCATAATTTTTTAATCTCTTGTTATCGCTCATTTAGTTCCTCCCATATTAAAATCAATTCTCTTGCTTCCTGTTGCCGTTCTACCCAAAAGCCGTTATCCTGCCCCATTCCTGCGGCGTTTCCTTGCATTGGTGCGCCGGATGCGTCACTTCTCCTGCCGGTCATATCCCTTTTGGACGGTCATTTACTTGCCAAGGTACTACATGGAACGAAATTACCATGTGCAATTATCATAGCGACTTCTCCTTGACGAAACAATACTTTTACGATACTATGAGTGTAACTGATATAACAGAATTATAAAATTACCATAAGCAAAGGTAGGAAAATAGAATGGAAATGGAATTTGTGCGGCATGAGCCGTGTTATGACCGGATTTTGTTCGTCCTGACGCTGGACAGGAAGAAAATGAAAGAGCGGATTTTAATTGGGGAAGAATTACAGGTGCGCTTTCGATTACAGGGGGATATGGATGCGGATGTGCTGTGCGATACAACACGCCCGCTTGGAACGTTCCTTGCAGAGTTTGAACATGACCCTGACGGGGAATGGAACCGCTTTGGCCTGGCTCCGCTGAGGGATGCCCTGCACTCAAACCGCTGGAAGCAGCCAGCCTTAGAGCAGGCCGCAGGGGAATTTCTGAAAACAAAGTTTGATACCGGCGATCCGCTGCGGATGTATGCTGCGTTCCGTATCTGGAATGGCTATCTGCTGGCAAGGGAACCGGCGAAACGTGCGGAAGCCTGTGACCGCTTCATGGATAAAATGAGTCACTTTACCATGACCTTTCAGCAGAGAAGCCCGCTTCAATTTGACAGCGATAACGGTAGGCCGCAGCCGTTCCATATTTCCAGCCGGATATTCGGCTCCGTACCGGCAGCGGAAACACGGCTTGACCTTTGGTATCCGGACAACCGGCGTACGACAGAATGTGTCGCGGCCTATACCACGTTCTATCCGCTGATAACCTACTATCTGAACCGGCTGAATGATTGGGGGTTGTGCTTCCGAAAATGCAAAGTCTGTGGACATATCTTCCTCGCAAAAAGCCAGCGGTACGAACTGTGCAACGACAAATGCAGAAAGAAGCAGGCACTTCAAAACAAGAGGGAGTTTGACGAGAGGGCAAGAGAAAACAACTACGATTTGCTCTACAAAAACGAGTGCCAGAACTGGCGCAACAAGATCAACAAGGCAAAAAGGACAGCGGGCTTCCCGGCTGACCGGCTGGAAGAAATGCTGACCGCTTTTGAAGCGTTCAAGAAAGAAGCGTTGCAGAGAAAACGGGCTGTAAAAGAAAGAACAGCCAGCCCGAAAGAATTTACGGACTGGTTGTATCAGCAGAGTAGTATTATTGTAGAATTGGCCGAGAAATCCTCTTGAAATCCCTTGCTTTATTTCGCTCAAACGAATATAATTATATCAGTTTTCAAAATCCAAAATACAGGTTCGAGGTGCCGCAAGTGAATGGGTATATAACAGTTCAGGAAGCTGCTGAAAAATGGGGCGTAACGCCGCGTCAAGTTCAAATTCTTTGTAAAGAGAACAGAATTGTTGGCGCTATGCGTATGAGCCGCATTTGGATTATTCCTGAGAATGCTCAAAAACCGACCAATACCAAACGAACTTCAAATAAGACGGGAGGAAAAAAGTTTGCTGCAACGCACTCTGTATAAAAAACAAAATATCGACTTGTCCTCCGCGCCTTGGACAATGCATGAATTCTTTGCCGGAAGCGGTTTAGTCGCCTACGGCTTAAAAGGTATGTTTGCACCAATTTGGGCTAACGATATTAGCGAACAGAAAGCGGCTGTATATGAAGCTAATTTTGGTTGCGAACATTTTGAACTTGGCGACATAAAAGATGTGAATGGTAGGGATTTGCCTTTTGCTCATTTATCTTGGGCCAGTTTTCCATGCCAGGATTTGTCTTTGGCTGGTTCTTTAGGCGGTATTCACGCATCCAGAAGCGGATTGGTGTGGGAATGGCTACGTGTGTTGGATGAGATGGAAGAAAAGCCACGAATATTGACTTTAGAGAATGTAACCGGCTTGCTTTCCACAAATGGCGGCGATAATTATCGGGTTCTCCATATGGCACTTGTGGAGCGTGGTTACGACTGTGGAGCTATCGTTTTAAACGCTTCCCATTTTGTTCCGCAGTCAAGACCGAGGGTTTTTGTTATTGCTGTGCAACATGGATATGCAATCCCGGCGTATCTGACCGGAGATGCCCCTTGCTGGCTGCATAATAAAGCTGCCTCTGATTTGGGTCGGTCTTTACCCGGATGGATTTGGTGGCAAGCGGAGAAACCTCCGCGCCGCCACAGCACATTAAAAGATATTATTGAAGAAGAAACAAAATTTGATAAAGATACTGTCCTGCCGCTTGTTCCAGAACGGCACCAGATCAAGCTAAATGAGCATGACACGGTTTATGCTACGGGCTATCGCCGAACACGTCATGGAGAGCAGCAGCTAGAATTGCGCTTCGATGGTATTGCCGGTTGTTTACGAACGCCAGAAGGCGGAAGTAGCAAACAGTATTTAGTTGTGAAAAAAAATGATGAGATTCATGCTCGCCTATTGACTGTTCGTGAAGCCGCTCGATTGATGGGAGCGCCGGATAGTTTTATTCTCCCCGGTAGCTACAACGATGGTTATAAAGCGATGGGAGATGCTGTCGCAATGCCGGTAGCTCAATTCATAGGAGAAAATTTCCTAACAAAACTTGCGGAGGCCGTATACGATGATTAGTACAGAAGAAAGATTAAAAGCATTTCAAGAGGAAAATAATATCTATACGAAAGGGCCGCTGTCGCTAGTAGTTCAATTTACTCGACTTGTTCAGAACAAGGATTTTCCCTTAAATCCAGACGATTTTCAAACAAGCAGTAAAGGACAGGTTGCTGGACTTGGCGGCGGTAATCTCAAAAAAATATTAAAAGAGCATGGCATTACACAACAATTATCCGCAGAAGGCGGGCGCACCAGTCGCGGAAGTATGGGGTTAATGATAAAGTACGTTGATTTTCTCAACGCATGGAACGAAGAAGAAACTGTTGATTTTTCAATCGTGGAAGAATTTTGGGCGGAACAAGTTAGAGAATATTTCAGAAATCAGCCGTTTGTTTTGACCGCCGATACTTCCAAAACTATTGGAGCAAACTTAGACGAACTATTTGAACAGGCTAAGAAACGTCAGAAACAAAATCCGGGAACGCAGTATTTGGGAACGGTTTTGCAGCACTTAGTAGCCGCGAAATTATGTCTTATTATGCCTGAAAATGCATTTGAGATTCATGGCGCTTCTGTTGCGGACGCGCCAACTGAACGAAGCGGCGATTTTGTTATAAACAACACGATTATCCATTGTACAACAATGCCCGGCGCTTTGCTGATTGAAAAATGCAAGGCGAACTTGCGCGGCGGATGCCATCCTGTCATCATTACAATTTTTGAGCGTGTACATACAGCATTAAATCTTGCGGAAGATGCGGGCCTTGCCGGGCGCGTTGAGGTTTGGGATATTCAGCAATTCCTTTCGTCCAATGTATATGAACATAGCCTTTTTGATGAAAGCAAGAGAAATTCTACGCTTTCAGATATTATTGGTCGTTATAACGAAATTGTTCTTGAGGCTGAAACTGATCCGAGCCTTCGCATTGAGTTTGAGGCGAGATGATTTATCATGGCGGATATTTTTAATAATGAAAAACGCTCTGAAATCATGCGAAAAGTTAAATCAAAAAAGAACAAATCAACAGAACTGCGATTGATAGACATATTTAAACAGAATGGTATTACTGGATGGAAGCGCAATTATCCGGTCAAAGGACATCCCGATTTTGTGTTTCTAAAAGAAAAAGTTGCAGTATTCGTAGACGGTTGCTTTTGGCATGGTCATGATTGCCGAAATACACGCCCGGCAGAAAATAAGGAATACTGGCAAAAGAAATGCGAGCGTAATATGAAGCACGATAAAGATGTGACTGCCATGTTTGAGGCACGCGGATGGAAAGTTCTGCGTATTTGGGAATGCGAATTAAAAAAGAGAAACGAAACTATATTAGTCGAAAAAATTCAGTCAATATTGAGTCGTTCTTCTGAAAGGACACAACGATGACAATTAAAGCTGTTGATTTATTTTGCGGCGTAGGCGGGCTTACCTATGGTTTGCAAAAAGCGGGAATTCCAGTTGTAGCAGGAATTGATATTGATGATTCTTGCGAATACGCTTATACTCACAACAACAACTGCACATTTATTCATAAAAGCGTTGAAGATGTCACAGGAAAAGAAATACGCGCCCTTTTGCGAGGCGCTGACGTTAAAATACTCGTCGGATGTGCGCCATGTCAACCTTTTTCAAGCCATCAAAAAGATAAGCAAAACCGTTCTAAACATAAAGACTGGAAATTACTATACCAATTTGGGCGGTTGGTGGAAGAAACTCGTCCCCACATAGTATCAATGGAGAATGTGCCAGAATTAGAAAAAGAAAAAGTTTTTAAAGATTTTGTTTCCACGTTAGAAGGCTTGAATTATATTGTAAATTATCAAGTTGTAAATGTCGCAAATTATGGCGTACCGCAACGGAGAAAAAGGTTGATTTTGCTTGCGTCGCGTCGCAAAGAAATAAAACTTATTGATGCAACACATCAAAAACATCTGACAGTTAGAGACGCTATTGGTAGCTTACCGAGAATTTCCGCTGGAGAGGCAAATGAAAACGATAGGCTTCATATTTCGCCAGCACTCTCTCCTATCAATTTGGAACGAATACAACATTCCGTTCCCGGCGGTACATGGCGTGATTGGCCTGAACGTTTAGTATTAAACTGCCATAAAAAAGAAGGCGGAAAAACTTATGCATCAGTATATGGTAGAATGAAGTGGGATGATTTGTCTCCTACTATCACCACACAATTTATCGGTTATGGAACCGGACGTTTTGGACATCCAGAACAGGACAGGGCGATTACTTTACGGGAAGGCGCTATTTTACAGTCTTTTCCTCCTGATTATCAATTTTCGCCTAGCAATGTTGAAGTTCCGATAAGGAAAATAGCACGCCATATAGGAAATGCTGTTCCGCCTCGTTTGGGCGAAGTGATTGGAGAAAGTATAATTAGAAGTTTACCTAAAAAGAGACAAAAGAAAGCGACGATTGCAAATGAAAGAGAAAGAATACAAACTTAATATTGATCCCCGTATTTTGGAATTATTAGGTCCAAGCCTGTATACAAACATTTATTATGTGCTAGCTGAATTAATTGCTAATGCTTACGATGCAGATGCCCACAATGTATATATCATTGCTAACAAGGATGATATTACCGTTGAAGATGACGGCAAAGGAATGTCATATGCTGACGGCGATATCCAGAAATACCTTAATGTTGCCGCGGTTTCTAGAAATACCGATGCCGAATCTCTAACCCCTATGAAACGGAAGAAAATGGGGCGTAAAGGCGTAGGAAAACTAGCTGCCCTATCGGTTTCTGAGAACGTTCTTATAAAGACGATTTCAAATGGAGAAAAATCAGGGTTTGTATTATCTCGCCATATAAACGACAATAATTTACTTGTGCCGCTCACTGACGAGCAAATTTCTTTCGAAAGAGTATCTGGCAACGGTACTTCTGTCGTTATGCAGAATCCGCAGTACAAACTTCATAGTACATTAAAGGCAATTAAACGCAATTTACTTAAGATATTCCCGTTAGTAAATGAGAAGTTTAAAATTCACCTAATTCGGGGAACGGAAGCGGAAACCATTGAGAACTTTGATAAGGAAATGATTTCAGAACTCTCTACTCTAATTACTTTAGGGGATGAATTTACATATCTTAATGATTTTTTCCAGACGCCATATGGAAATGAAATAGCAGAACTCCGCAAAAATAAACCTTTAGCAACAATGCCCATTAGTATGGATGACAAATCTGGTGTTGAACATACATATAACGTAGAAATCAAAGGATGGATAGGAACTTATACATCAACTCGCGGCAGAAAAGTAGAGTTAACGGATTTTCCTGATAATTTTATTTCTCTGTATGCCAACCAAAAAATGGGCGAATTTAATATACTTCCTGTTGTTGGACAAAATAAATTGAATGAAGTCTATGTCGTAGGTCAACTTCATGTTGATATTTTTGAACTGACGGAGTTACCCGATATGGCTCTAAGCAATCGTCAAGGATATAAAACGGATGATCCTCGCTATCAGGCGGTACTAGATTATGTTAGAAAAACTTTATTGCCTGATATCTTGAAAATGCGAGATTTGTTTGTGTCTTTGGGCAAAAAGAAAAAAGAAGAAAAAAAGCTAGAACAGCAACGTCAAAACGAAGCTTCATTTAAAAAGTCGGTAGATACTTTCAGAAAAAACACCGCTAAGAAAGCAGCTCAAAAAATTTCTTCTCGTTTAGGTATTAGTACAGAGCAAGCTGATGAAGTAGAGGCAATACTTTCTGATGAAATAAACACCAACAGTCCGGATATGGGGATTAAAAGCATTATTGATTCTCAAAAGAAGAAATTGCTAATTAGTCAGACATATCGAGACAAGGATTTGGCGGATATTATTTACAATATGTTGGTATTTAACAACGTACCGCCCGAAGATATAATTTATACAAACTGTGATGATGAAGTATCACGCATCCCAGAAGGCGACGTAGGAAAAAGTGGGATATACGACTATTTGCGAGATTTCTTTGTTGATAGTTATTCTACGCAAAAGATTTATGTTATTTTCGTTACAAGTCATAATACGAAAAGTTCATGGGGTGCATTGATGGAAGTTGGCGCAGCATGGATAACTCAAGTTGAGCATAAAATATTTAACATTTACGATTTTCGCCCCGAACATCCTTTAGACGATGAACAGCAATGGCATTCAAGTTCTAGAGATGATGACGGTAATCTTTATATGTCAAAATTGAGCGTAGACATTTTTGCTCAAAAAATCGAATATATATGCGATAAATTGGGCTATAAAAAAAGAACCCGTCAGGAAAACAAGGATCATTTGTCAACATTGGTAAAGGTTACACCTCGTTAAATATGAAAGCACGCCCCAATTTTACTAATCAGTAATTTGGGCGTGCTTTTAATATTATATAAGCGTGGCGTTGTTATGTCTGATGCGGTATCTTTAACTATGGGAAACTCCTTTCTCCCATTTCGAAATCGTCTGCCGTACCACATGCAGCTGCTCCGCCAGCGTTTCCTGGGAATATCCTTTTTTCTTTCGCAGTATTTTGATGTTATCACTCAGCATAACTGTGTCCTCCGCGTATTTGATGGGCCTATCATACGACAAAAACTGGCGTTGCGGCAAGCAACAAAAAATAACACGGCAAATTAGGTTGTATTTATCCTAAGATTTATATATACTATAGAAAAAAGTCTTAAGGAGGTACCCAAAATGACTATCGACACAAAAACTTTAATTTCCATTTCCGAAGCAAACCAGAATTTTTCCAAAGTCGCCCGCCTGGTAGACGAATACGGTTCTGCTGTGATTCTGAAAAATAACATTCCAAGATATCTTGTCATCGACTTCAGCAAAGCCGAGCAGGAAACCACTGCATCCGAAGAGGATGTGTTAAACATCTCAAAACGCCTGATGGAACAAAACAAAGAAGCATACGAGGTACTTGCTAAATGAAAAGACTGAGTAAAAAGCAAATTCTCATGCTGCATACTCAGTTGATTCAGCAAACTGGCGGAAGCGACGGAGTCAGAGATTACAATCTGCTGGACTCCGCTCTCGAAACGCCTTTCCAGTCCTTCGGCGGAGAAGACTTGTACCCCACCCTGCAGGCAAAAGCCGCAAGACTGGGCTATGGCCTGATCAAAAATCATTGTATGATTCTTTCCCCAGCAGATACTGATAAATATCCCTCTTCGTCACCCCGCGATCCTTCGCCACGAGTTTCATCGCTTCTTTTCTTGCAATCCCCTGATCTTCATACCGTTTCATATGATCTTCAATCGAAATCTCCTCAAACGCTGCCTTCGCCTCGTCCTCGATTTCTTTCTGGCTTCGGCCTTCAATCACAAGCACGCATTCCCCTTTCGGATCTTCCTGTTCGTAGCGAGTGATGGCATCTTCAATCGTGGTCTGCCATGCCGTCTCGTGTTTCTTGGTCAGTTCCCGGCAGAGTGTCAGCCGCCGGTTGCCAAGCGTCTCCAGCAGCTCCCGCAGCGTTTTCAGCAGATGATGCGGCGCCTCGTATACGATCATCGTCCGCGTCTCGTTTTTCAGCCGTTCCAGCGCCAGTTTATGTTCTTTTTTATCCGGCGGAAGAAATGCTTCGAAGACAAATCTTCTCGTCGAAAGTCCCGACAGTGTCAGTGCCGTCACACACGCGCATGCGCCCGGCAGGCTTGTCACTTCGATGCCTGCCTCGTACGCCATCTTCACCAGCTCCTCACCCGGATCAGAAATTCCCGGTGTTCCGGCATCCGTGATCAGCGCGATATTTGTTCCCGCCAGCAGCTTCTGCACCAGCTCGCGGCCCTTGTCGTATTTGTTGTATTCATGGTAACTCGTCATCGGCGTATGAATCTCAAAATGGTTCAGCAGCTTAATGCTGTTTCTCGTATCCTCCGCCGCGATCAGATCGACCTCCTGCAGAATGCGGATTGCACGGAAGGTCATGTCCTCCAGATTTCCAATTGGTGTTGCACACAAATATAATTTTCCTGCCATGTTCTTATCTCCCGTCTCCATATAATTCCCGGATGTCCTTTGTATACACGCCCGGCGTCTCATACACAATCAGCGGTTTCTCCACGGTAATTCTCGGATTCCCGCCTTTCATCGCCTCGATCAGCACCATGTTCGGCTCCTTGTCCACAAACGGATAAACGAGCTGCATCCTTTTTGGTTCCAGATGATATTTTTTCAGCGTCGAAAAAATCTCCGCCAGCCGGAACGGCCGGTGCACCAGATAGAACCGTCCTTTCGTCTTTAAAACCGCCGATGCCTCTTTCGCAATATCATCAAACGAGCACAGCACCTCATGCCGCGCAATCGTCTTCGCCTCAAGCGCATTCGTCAGCCCGTGCTGCCCCGTCATGTACGGCGGATTGCACGTTACCACATCAAACACTTCTTTTCCAAACTGCTGCGATGCCGTCTTCACATCTCCCTGGAAAATCTCAACATCATTTTCCAGATGATTGTACCGCACACTCCGCTGTGCCATCTCGGCACTGTACTCCTGAATTTCCAGCCCGGAAAAATGCTCTCCGTTTGTCTTCGCCTTCAGCAGAATCGGCACAATTCCCGATCCCGTGCAGAAATCCATCGCCCGCTCCCCGCGCTTCACCTTCGCGTAGGATGCCAGCAGCACCGCGTCAATGCCATAGCAGAAAAGGGATGGATTTTGTATCATCCAGTAACCGTTCTGCAGATCATCGAGCCGCTCACCCGGCTTCAAAAATTCTTCTTTTCTATCCAATGAAAATCCCTCCTCCTGCTGACTGCCCAGCGCCGCATCACACAAAAAGAAGCGTCAGTTTTACCCGGCGCTTACTTTTTCAAAATGCATTCCAAATCAATCTTATTCCGGCTGTTTTGCCTCTTCCGAAGAAGCCTGCTCCCCGGAGCTGTTTCTGTCTTTTTTCTTCTCTTTGCCTTTTTCCTTCTTATGCTTCGGCTTGAACTTGAGCTCTTCCACCGGGCACTCCCGCATTTCCTTCTCATCGTTCACATCCACCAGCACTTTTACGAGCTGACGAAGCACATTCACACCGGAAACCTCACCTTTCATGCCGTCCGGCAGCGTTACGATATCGCCGACACCCGGCAGCTTGCGGTTCAGGTATTCATAGGTTTCCTGCTCGTTTTTCAGGCAACACATCAGTCGTCCGCAGACACCCGAAATCTTCGTCGGGTTCAGGGACAGGTTCTGCTCTTTTGCCATCTTGATCGAAACCGGTGCAAACTCGGACAGATACGTATGGCAGCAAAGCGGTCTGCCGCAGATGCCGATTCCGCCGAGGATCTTTGTCTCATCGCGGACACCGATCTGGCGAAGCTCGATTCTCGTCTTAAAGACAGCCGCCAGATCCTTTACCAGCTCACGGAAATCAATTCTTCCGTCGGCGGTAAAGTAAAACAGCATCTTGTTATTGTCAAACGTATACTCTGCATCGATCAGCTTCATCTCCAGGTTGTGCGCCCGGATCTTCTTCTGGCAGATTTCAAACGCTTCTTTTTCTTTCTTGCGGTTGCTCTCCTCCCGCGCATCATCCTTCGGCGTTGCAATGCGGATGACTTCTTTCAACGGCTGGATCACCTTGGAATCGTCAACTTCTTTTGGCCCCAGCACAACGAAACCATACTCTACGCCGCGCGCCGTCTCAACGATAACGTGGTCGCCCACGCAGATGTCCAGCTCTCTCGGCGAGAAATAATATACTTTTCCTACGTTTCGAAAACGTACTCCTATAATTGTTATCATGCTATCAGTTTTCCTTCATTGTCAGGAACATAAGCTCCATGGTTAAATCAAAATTAACATTCGCGTTCAGGCGGGCTCTCGCCTTCTGAATCGCCTCTATAATCTTCTCCAGGCCTTCGTATGAGCTCTTATTTGCTCTCTCACGGATTCCATTCAGCTCCTGCTTGAACACAAGGGAATCGACCTCTTTTGTCGCCTTAAAGAGCAGAACATCGCGGAACCATAAAGAAAAGATATCGAAGTAATCATCAATATTGTCTTTTTCGGCCGTCAGTTTTTTGATCGTCTCCACGATTTCATACAGCGGCATACTGTCGGCGTACTTTGCCATGCGGAGTGCACTTTCCAGCGTCTCCTCGTATTCCGGAGAACGGGCAATCCGCTCTGCTTTTCCGATATTTCCCTGCGCCAGGGACGCATCAACCTCTGCCTGGTAATCCGGCACATGCATTTCGTTCATCAGATAATCTTTCACAAGCTGGTCTCCCACTGGTTTTAAATTTAACTGCACGCAGCGTGACGAAATCGTCGGAAGCAGCGCATCCGGGTTGTCTGCCAGAAGCATGACAACTGCGTAGGCCGGCGGCTCCTCGATCGTCTTCAGCAGCGCGTTCTGCGCCTGAAGTGTCAGCTTCTGCGCCTCGTCGATGATATAAATCTTGTACGGACTGCTGTACGGCTTGATCATCACATCGTTAATGAGCTGCTCGCGGATTTCATCGATGCTGATGGTGTTCGGCTTTTCATGCTTCACATAAATGATATCCGGATGATTCTGGCTCTGTGCCTTTTTACAGGACGGGCATTCCATACAGGGCTCGACCCCGTGCTTCTCGCACTGAAGCGTCATCGCAAACAGTGAAGCCATCATTTTCTTTCCCGATCCACTCTCTCCGCCAAAAAGATAAGCATGAGATACTTTATTCATCGAAATGGCATTCTGTAAATGCGTTATGATTTCCTGATGTCCTACAACCTTCTGAAAACCCTGCATAAAATCACCCCCTGGAGTTCTTTTGTATTTCTTACTAATACTGCATTAAGTATATCACAACTTTTTCTGTTGTTCCACAAAATTCTGAATTTCGGAAAAACAGTCTTCCGGCGTAGAATTATTGAAAAATCTGCGGACAATTCCAGCTTCCGCAATTTTCTCCTCCGTAAAATCCTCACAGTCCGCCAGGAATCTCCGGCACATCTCCGCGTATTTCGGCTCTGTCTGTTTTCTTTCCCGTTCCAGTGCCCGCGAAAGCCGCAGCCCATCGTCCACCTCGACATACAGCGGAACCATCGCCTGCTCCCCGAAGTATGCCTTTAATTTCAGATACGATTCCAGTGTCCCGATTCCGAGATAATCATGCTTCACAAGATCAATCTGCCCGTCATCCGCCGTAAAATAATACCACGGCCCCTGCACCGTCGAATACATGCGCTCCTCGATAATCTTTCCGGCCTCCCGCAGTTCCGAAAGCCGTTTTTCATCCACAAAGAAATACTCTCTTCCGTCCTGCTCCCCGCTCCGGATCGGCCGTGTTGTATACAGGACAAACGGTTTTAAATCCAGCGCCGTCTCCTGGATCAGATGCTCATAAATATGATCTTTCCCTGACGCACTTTTTCCCATCAGATAGTAAATTTTTCCCATTTTATCTCTCCCCGAAACACAGATTCTTTATGCCTTAAACCGATATCCAACGCCCCAGATCGTCTCGATATACTGCGGCTTTGCCGTATTAAACTCAATCTTTTCACGGATCTTCTTGATATGCACCGTAACCGTCGCAATATCTCCGATCGACTCCATATCCCAGATCTCCCGGAACAGCTCCTCTTTTGTAAAGACGCGGTTCGGATTCTCCGCAAGGAAGGTCAGCAAATCGAATTCTTTTGTCGTAAACTGCTTCTCCTCGCCATTCACCCACACGCGGCGTGCCGTCTTGTCAATCTTGATGCCGCGGATCTCCACGATATCATTTTCCTTCTTGCCGCTTCCGACCAGACGTTCGTACCGTGCCAGATGTGCTTTCACGCGCGCAACCAGCTCACTTGGGGAAAACGGCTTTGTCATATAGTCATCCGCACCAAGGCCCAGTCCGCGGATTTTATCAATATCATCCTTCTTTGCAGAAACCATGATAATCGGAATATCCTTCTTTTCACGCACTTCGCGGCAGATCTCAAAGCCATCCACCTCCGGCAGCATCAGATCCAGGATCAGCAGATCAAAATCCTCCTTGATCGCCCGTACAAGACCGGTGTCTCCCTGGTTTTCAATCTCCACCTCAAAGCCCGAAAGCTCCAGATAATCTTTCTCCAGATCTGCAATGGATTCCTCATCCTCAACAATCAGTATTTTACTCATGAAACAGGTACCTCCTGATATTTTCTTAATACAAAGTACATCGTGGTGCCCACCCCTTCTTTGCTGGTGGCCCACACTTTTCCGCCGTGGTCTTCGAGAATTTTCTTCACAATCGAAAGGCCAATTCCGCTGCCGCCCCTCGTGCTGTTGCGGGACGCATCGGTGCGATAAAAGCGATCGAAAATCTTCGTCAGATCCTTCGTCGCAATTCCCTTTCCGTTATCCTCAATCTCCACCTGCACAAAATCTCCGACATCGCGCAGACGGATGTTGATGACCTTATGGCTCTTGTCCATATATTTGATGGAATTGCTTACAATATTATTGATGACACGCTTGATCTGCTCCGCATCCGCAATGACGACCGGGTCGTCCTCGAGGTAATTAAAGTATGTCAGATCCACATGCTGCGCGTCAAGTTCCAGATTCAGCTCCTCCACGCAGTCATCAAAGTAATCTGCGATGTGGATTTTTGAAAACGTATACGGAATACGGTTCGTGTCAATCTTGGAATAAAACGTCAGCTCATTAATCAGACGATCCATCTCATTTGCCTTATTGTAAATCGTGCGGATGTAACGGTCCATCTTCTCCGGCGTATTCGCCACACCGTCCATGATGCCCTCCACATATCCTTTGACCGCGGTAATCGGCGTTTTCAGGTCATGCGAAATGTTGCTGATCAGCTCTTTATTCTCTTTGTCGAACTCAACCTTTTCCTCCGCCGTCTCTTTCAGCCGGATGCGCATCTCCTCGAAGTCCTCGCAGAGATCATTGATCTCTGCCACACCACACGGCTCCACGGTAAAGTCAAGATTTCCGTCTTTGATGTTCTGCGTCGCCTTCTTCAGCTGTCCGAGCGGGCCGATCACACCGCGGTAAATCCAAAGGCTCAGGCCAAGGCTGGTGAACACCAGAATCAGAACCGTCACAACAGCAAGTTCTCTTGCCATACCCGTAATCTGCGGCGCAATCTGATCTGTCTTGGTTACGATAAACGCACTGCATTCTTTTCCGTCCACGTTCTCATAGTCCACCTGTTTGACCATCCACTGTTTTTCATTTCGGAAATAAACACCGCCTTGGGAATTGGCGCCTGGATCGCCGTATTTCGGCAGCTCATTTTCCAGTTCCTCCGACGACAGCTCTGCCGATCCGTTGTAAATGATGGTTCCGTTTTCACACACCGCAATAAACGACTGTTTTTTCTTCAGTCTCGCATTCAGAATGGCGAGATAATCCGTTTCTTCCAGCATCGAGGTATCCGATTTTGCGGTCTTCTCCACCTCGTCGTACTCTTCTGCTGTCATCGCATTCAAAAGCAGCGTATTGTTCGAAATGGTTCGATACGTTGCGTTTGCGAGACCATATTTTTCACCAATGCTCTTCGTCTTATACCCTACAAAAAAGTAAAACGTTAAGGCGCACATCACAATCGGAACCAGTATGATGATGAAAAAAGAAATGATGACTCTCGTCCGTAATTTCATGCTTTTTTTCTTTTTTTCCATATAAAATTCACCTGTTTTCCAACACATATTTCGTATTTTCCGCGCCCGCAGGACAGAAAAAAATCCTCAGTACGCAGTCTAAATTTATTATAGCACAACGCCTGAGGATTTTTCATTAACTTAGATGAATCTTTCTAAACTTTCTATAAACACAAGGTTCGTACGAACAACCGTGTTTTAAAGGTATTTTTTCAGGTCTTCTACCTTGTCCAGTTTCTCCCACGGCAGATCCAGATCGTTTCTTCCGAAGTGTCCGTAAGCGGAAGTCTGTTTGTAGATCGGACGGCGCAGATCCAGCATTTTGATGATTCCAGCCGGGCGAAGATCAAAGTTCTCGCGAACGATATCGGTCAGTTTGTTGTCGGACAGTTTTCCTGTGCCGTAGCTGTCGATCATGATAGAGGTCGGATGAGCGACACCGATTGCGTAGGAAAGCTGAACCTCGCATTTATCAGCAAGACCTGCTGCTACGATGTTCTTTGCTACGTAACGTGCTGCATAAGCTGCAGAACGGTCTACTTTTGTGCAGTCTTTTCCAGAGAAAGCTCCGCCGCCGTGACGAGCGTATCCGCCGTAGGTGTCTACGATGATCTTACGGCCGGTCAGACCGGAATCTCCGTGAGGTCCGCCGATTACGAAACGGCCGGTAGGGTTGATGAAGAACTTGGTGTGCTCATCTACCATGTCTGCCGGAATGATTTCGTCGAATACGTATTTTTTGATATCCTCATGAATCTGCTCCTGGGATACTTCCGGATCATGCTGAGTGGAAAGAACAACCGCATCAAGACGGAACGGTTTGCCGTTCTCATCGTACTCTACGGTTACCTGTGTTTTTCCATCCGGACGCAGGTATGTTAAAGTACCGTCTTTGCGGACTTTGGTCAGCTGGCGAGCCAGTTTGTGTGCCATGTAGATCGGGTATGGCATGTACTCTTCGGTCTCGTTGGTTGCGAATCCGAACATCATTCCCTGATCTCCTGCTCCAATGGCATCGATCTCCTCATCGCTCATATTGTTCTCTTTTGCTTCGAGCGCTTTGTCTACACCCATAGCGATATCGGTGGACTGTTTGTCAATTGCAGTTACAACAGCGCAGGTATCTGCGTCAAATCCGTATTTTGCACGGTCGTAGCCGATTTCGCGAACGGTATCACGTACAACCTGCTGGAAATCAATGTGTGCGTTGGATGTAATCTCACCCATTACCATAACGTATCCTGTTGTAGTACAGGTTTCGCAAGCTACGCGGCTCATCGGATCCTGCTCAAGCAGCGCATCCAGAATCGCATCAGAAATGGCATCACAGATTTTGTCCGGATGTCCTTCGGTTACAGACTCAGAAGTAAACAGTCTTTTTTCCATTCTTTTTCTCCTTTTTTTCTTCTCTTCTCTTTTGCTTTTCGTTCGTGGGCTTTGGCTTTCCCTGAACATTTTTTCGTAAAAAAAGATCCGCAATTTTTAGCGGACCTGAATAGTAATGTTCAAATCCCCTTATTGTTCGAAAATTTCGCTCAGGCTGGCACCTTCCCGTACAGACCATTCTGTCTGGGGGTTGCCGTGGTTTCACAGATCCTATGTATCTCCACCACTCTGAATAAGAGAAAAGCAACTGAATTTTTGATTTTGTTTTTTGCTACTCTGATACACTATCGCAAAATACGCCATTCGTCAAGAGGAAATAAAAGGATTTGAGACATTTTCTTACTGTTGTCCCAAACATCCTTTCTTTTTTTCTGATTTTTCGGCTGTATCTTCTGTTATTTGTGAACAGATAAGAAAACTCTCCAAAACAGAGAGTTTTCTTATCTGCTGTATCGTTTTTTCTACTCTTCTGCTTTCATCTCGCGGACAACCTTCCGCAGCTTCAGAATCATGGACGGAGCAACAGAAAGCTCATCCACTCCCATTCGTACAAACTGCTCCGTCAATGTCAGGTCTGCACCGAGCTCCCCGCAGATTCCTGCCCATTTTCCGCATTTGTGTGCATTTTCCACCACCATGCGAATCATCCGAAGAACTGCTTCATGGTGTGGGTTGTAAAAATCATCCAGCTGCTCATTCTGACGGTCAATCGCCAGGGTATACTGCGTCAGGTCATTCGTTCCGATGCTGAAGAAATCCACCATTTCCGCCAGACGGTCGCTGATCATCACGGCAGCCGGTGTCTCGATCATAATGCCCTGCTCCGGAATTTTATACTGCACTTCCTGTTTTTTCAGCTCTTCCTCTACTTCTGCAACAATTGCGTAGATTTTTTCTACCTCTTCTGTTGATGTGATCATCGGATACATGACAGAAAGGTTTCCGTAAACGGCTGCGCGGAACAATGCGCGAAGCTGCGCTTTAAAAATTTCCGGCTGTTTCAGACAAATCCGGATTGCACGGTACCCAAGCGCCGGATTTTCTTCTTTTCCAAGATTAAAGTATTCTACCTGCTTATCTGCCCCGATATCCAGCGTACGGATAATCACTTTTTTGCCTGCCATGGTCTGCACGGCCTGTTTATATGCCTGAAACTGTTCTTCCTCCGTTGGGAAATCATTTCTTCCAAGATAGAGAAATTCACTTCGGAAAAGTCCGATTCCGCCGGCATCATTTTCCATCACATAGCCAAGGTCACCAACACTGCCGATATTTGCATAGATGTTGATCTTACGGCCATCCGGTGTAATATTTTCTTTTCCTTTCAACTCCTCAAGAAGCTTCTGTTTCTCTGCTTCTTCCTGCATTCTTTTTTCGGTTTCCTTCTGCACATCCTCCTCCGGCTCAAAGATAACCTGACCTGAAAAACCGTCTACAACGGCCGTCATGCCTGTTTTCAGACCGTTTAAATCCATCGGGACACCGATTAACGCCGGAATATTCATCATTCGCGCAAGAATCGCAGTATGAGAATTGGTAGATCCATGTACAGTCACAAACGCAAGTATTTTTTCTTTGTCCATCTGTACAGTTTCACTCGGACTTAAATCGTCTGCCACTATAACAGATGGTTCCATAGAGCTCAGGTCGTTATCTCCCTCTCCGCTTAAATTGCGGACCAGACGTTCGGAAATATCTTTTACATCTGCGGAACGAGCTTTCATATATTCATCATCCATAGCTGCAAACATCTCTGCAAAATTATCGCCAGTTGCTGCCGCTGCATATTCTGCATTTACCAGTTCTGTCCGGATCATGTTCTCCATTGATTCCAGATAGTCCTCATCCTCCAGCATCATCTGATGGACTTCAAAGATCGCCGCACTTGCCTCTCCAACTTCCCGGACTGCCTTGTCATACAGTCTGCCAAGCTGTTTTTTCGAAACCTCCACGGCTTCTTTCACACGTTTTACTTCTGCTTCCGGATCTTCAATCCGGGCTCTTTTAACCTGGTAATCATTTTTCTTTAGAACCGCAACCGGTCCCATAACAATTCCTTTATATACGGATTTCCCCTGAAAATACTGCATTTTTTATCCTCCGAGCGTACTTTTTACAGATTTGCTTCGAAAAACGCTTTCAGCGTCTCAATCGCTGCATCTTCGTCCTCTCCGTTTGCTGCAACGGTTACGGTATCTCCCTGCTTTACACCAAGTGACATCAGCATCATCAGCTGAGTCAGTTTTTTCGTTTTTCCATCTTTTGTGATGGTGCATTCCGATGCAAAATTTTTTGCCTCCTTTACCAGCATTCCTGCCGGTCTTGCGTGGATTCCCAGTTCATCTTTAATGGTATATTCAAATGTTTTCATGCTTTTATTCTCCTTCTTCTCTGTCCATAATCCGTTCTATGTGCATAGCGAGATATCCAATTTCGATCTCCTCCATCGGAAGTTTCAGCCTCTTTTCCATCTCCTCACAGATTCGTTTCGCCGCCTGAAAGGCTTTCGGAAACTTTACGGACATGTAGTCATTCATATTTACTTTCAGTTTTTCCCCACTGACCGCTCTTGCAACCATATAGCGGATATGGTTCATCATACGGTTATACGACAACGACATCACATCGATGGTATGCCCGGTGATATGCTCCACCAAAGAAATGCTCTCCCGGACTGCTCTTGCTACTTCCATGGCCTGTGAAACATT
The DNA here is from genome assembly GCF_003460565.1 of Blautia sp. AF32-4BH. NCBI lineage: Bacteria > Bacillati > Bacillota > Clostridia > Lachnospirales > Lachnospiraceae > Blautia > Blautia sp. AF32-4BH. The sequence goes on from NZ_QTVL01000004.1 coordinate 198,772, forward strand.
TTCCTCCACAATTGCCGAATGAACATGAAGTGCAAGATAGCCGATTTCATGTTCATCCATTTCGATCTGAAGCCGTTCTTTTAAAAGCTCCCTGATACAGGAAGCAACTTTATACTCTTTGTAAAACATCACACGGATATCGTCGGTGAGCGGATTGCTGATCTGCTCACCGTTCTGAATCCGCCGGACAGCAAAATCCAGATGATCTGCCATTGGAAAGACGATGGAACGGTCAATTTTTCCAAATTCCTTTTCTGCCTCGTCAAGCACGGCACTCGCCAGCTCCAGGCTGAGCGGAGAAACGCCCTGTACAATGGTTCTGGCATTTCCTCGCTCCGTCATCTCTGTCAGGGAATAAATGCGGGCATCGTCTCCCGGCTGTACACGCTGTCCCGTTTTTTTCCCAAATGCAATTCCTTTCCCCATGACCAGATATTCCCGGTTATTTTCTTCTTCCACACCAATAAATGAATTGTGGTTCAGTGTTTTTGCTATCCTGTACATTCTTCTCACCCGTTTTTAAGGCACAGCTTACGCGAGAATCTCAATCGCAAATAAAGGATCTCCTGCTTTTACCGGTCCGTCTGCCAAAAGACGGATTCTCTGGTTCTCCTCCAGCTCTGTGCAAAGAACCGGTGACGTAACCGACGGCGCATGTGTTTTCAGATATTCCAGATCCAGTTTCAGCATCGGATCACCTTTTTTCACGGTCTGACCGCTTTCTACCAGTGCCTCAAATCCCTCTCCGTTCAGTTTTACTGTATCAATTCCGACATGAATCAGAAGGCTGACCCCGGAATCGGTTACAAATCCAATCGCATGTTTTGTGTCAAAAACAAACGCGACTTCTCCGTCCTCCGGAGCACGCACATAAGGATCTTCCGGTGTCACAACAGCGCCGTCTCCCATCATCTTTTCTGCAAACGCTTCATCCGGCGCAGTAGAAAGGTCGGCTGCCAGTCCGCTTATCGGGCTGCAGACAGTAATCGTATCCACAACCTTCTGTTCTTTTGTTTCCTGCGTCGGTTCCGCCTCTTTTGGGGTTGGTGTATTTTCTGCTTCCGCATAAGTATTCGGAGCTTTTTCCAGATAATCCTCTAAATTTGATTTTATCACAGTTACATTCGGTCCGTAAATAACCTGTACACCATTTCCTTTATGCACAACGCCAGATGCCCCTGTCGCCTTTAAAATACCATCGCTGACTCTCGCTGCATCATGAACAGTACAGCGCAGTCTTGTCGCACAGCAGTCCACATCCGAAATATTTTTCTTTCCGCCAAGACCTTTTGTGATTGCTTCACTCATGGCATCCTCCGATGCTACCCCATCGTTCTGCGCCTCTTTTCTTGCATTTACATCTGCTTTCGTATAAAGCTTGGTTTCCACATCATCATCCTCACGACCCGGTGTCTTAAAATCAAACTTTTTAATCATGAATTTGAAGATAAAATAATACAGGAAGAAATAAAGAATGCCGACCGGAATCACCCTCATCCAGCTTGTCTTTTCATTTCCCTGCAGAATACCGAACAGGAAGAAGTCCAGAAGTCCGCCGGAAAAGGTAAGACCTACTGCGATATTCAGGATGTGTGCGATCATATAAGCTGTTCCCGCAAGAATAACCTGCACGACAAACAACGCCGGTGCAACAAACAGGAAAGAGAATTCCAGCGGTTCTGTGATACCGGTTGCCATACACGCAAGTGCTGCGGAAAGAAGCAGACCGCCTGCTGCTTTTTTCTTCTCTGGTTTCGCACAATGGTACATGGCAAGTGCCGCTCCCGGAAGTCCGAAAATCATAAAAATAAATTCTCCGGAGAAATATCTCGTTGCATCTGCACTGAAATGTGCGACATTCGCAGAATCCGCAAGCTGTGCGAAGAAAATATTCTGTCCGCCCTGCACCATCTGTCCTGCCACTTCCATGGTACCTCCGACTGCTGTCTGCCAGAACGGCATATAGAATACGTGATGCAGACCAAATGGAATCAGTGCTCGCTTAATCAGACCGAAAATCAGCGTTCCGACATAACCGGAGCCGGTTACCAGGCCACCCAGCGCATAAATGCCGTTCTGTACAACCGGCCATACAAAATACATTAAAATTCCCACAAACATATAGACGATCGTAGAAATAATTGGTACAAAACGAGTACCTCCAAAGAAAGAAAGTGCGTTCGGAAGCTGGATCCGGTAAAATCGATTATGAAGTGCTGCAACTCCAAGACCGACAATAATACCGCCAAACACACCCATCTGCAGCGACTGAATACCGCAGACAGAAGTGATGGTTCCTTCCAGAACGGATTCTGCAATTTCTCCGTTTTCCAGAATCTGACCCGTAATAGTCAGCATTGCGTTAATCGCTGTATTCATAACGAAATATGCAATAACGGCTGACAGGGCAGAAACCTCTTTTTCCTTCTTTGCCATACCAATTGCAACACCTACTGCAAAAATCAGAGGCAGGTTATCAAACACCGCACTTCCTACTTTGTTCATGATCACCAGCAGCGCATGAAGAATTGTGCCGTTGCCGAGCAAACTTGTCAGCCCGTACGTTTCAATTGTGGTTGCATTGGTAAATGAGCTTCCGATTCCCAGTAAAAGTCCGGCTACCGGAAGAATTGCGATCGGGAGCATAAAGCTTCTTCCCACTCGCTGCAGAACACTAAAAATTTTGTCCTTCATTTTTTTACTCCTTGTGTAGTTTATACTTTTTACAAGAAGAGTTTCTGCGGTTTTGCATCTTTTTAGCCGGTCTGTACTCTTTTTCTAAAACAGAGTACAAAAAAGAGACACTAACCCACATAAACAATTCCTGTTATGTATAGTTAATGCCTCCAAAAATCGAGTTACACACTACAACTGTAGTTGAATATAGCACAGATAAATCTCTTTTGTCAAGTCAGTTCTTATGATTTCAGCTTTTTTCTTTTTATCCATTTTTCACATTCTTATGCATCTATTTTGTGCACAATAGCTAATCAACATCTTTTTTTGAAATGTCATAAATTCAAGATCTTCCTGTTTCCATAGTTGTGCAGGCACATGCAATACTTCTTTTTGAGCAAACAACGGTATACTTGTTCCTTCCTTCTGGAAAACCCGAAGAGATGTACCACCATCAGCAAAAGCTTTGTTTTCTATATGAACAAATGTCATTCCCTCATATACTTCTTTACTTTCAATATCCTGCCACCGGCCTTCCGGAAGATACAGTTCATATTCATCTCTGTCAAATCCGGGTGAAATAAGCAATGCATCACCAAGCATATAAGACAGATTCTGTGTCTTTGCGATTGGATCTTTCGGATATTCCATCACAAGCGGACGAATCATTGGAATACCAGACTGATGACTCTGGCAGGCGGTGTGATAAAGATATGGCACAAGTCGATGTCTGAAGTTAATCCATTTTTTTACTTCTTTTAATGCCATATCTCCATACTGCCATGGTTCCCGCGGTGTTTTACCGTGCGCTCTGGATAATGGCATCCACAATCCCATCTGCACAGAGGAAAGGTAATCTTCTATATTCGGACGTTCCTCATTTCCGATATAACCTGTGTTATAAAATCCGCCAAGATCATAACCCCAGAAAGATACACCAGACATAGCCATCCCAAGTCCGGCCTGAAGGATTGCACTGTGACTTGCTTTATCACTGGAAGAATCTCCTGCCCATGCTGCCGGGATCGTATGAGAACCCACATACCCACTGCGTCCCCAAAGCATTGGCAATTCCCCACGTTCGTCGCAAATTTCTTTCATCCATGTGTAAATATTTTTTGCATACAGATACGTCAGAAGATTATGTCCTTCTCGCCCGCTCATGCCATTGTAAAATACAACATCTTCAGGTACTGCTTCAGAGAAATCTGTTTTTATCACTGATACACCCATTCTGACGATTTTTTTCACACGTTCCTCATACCATGCCAGAAATTCCGGATTTGTGAAATCAAAGCAAGCACACAAAAACTCTGAATCTGCAGTCGCTTTAAACATTGCAGGATGCCCTTCTTTATTTTTTATAAAAAATCCACGTTCTGCCAGTTCCTTAAATGCCGGCGAATCTTCCTGCAAGTACGGATAATTCCAAAGACTTAAATGTATGTTCTTTTTATTTAATTCTTTAATCATTTCTTCCGGTTCAGGGAAACGTTCTGTATCCCATTCCCATACACCAGACATATCCTGCCTCTGCCAGCCATCGATATGAATTACATCGATACCTATTCCAAATTTTTCAGCATCAGCAACAACATCCTCGACTTCTTTACGGCTCATATAAGAGCATTTTGACATCCAGAAACCAAAAGCCCACTGTGGAATCATAGGTATCTGCCCTGTAATCTGCAAATACTGCTGCAACAGCTTCTTATAGTCTTTGCTTTCTTCTGCCAGGAAAATATAATCCAGAATAGGATCGTCACTGCCCATCTGATAACTGATCCATGATGAAGCACCCATATCAAATGATGAACGCGTAAATGTATTTAACAATACGGAATATCCCCGGCTGCTTGTAAAATACGGATGACTTTTATATGAATCCTCCGTATTAGTAGACAATGCATCTTTTTGCCAACACTCTATTCTTTGTCCACGTTTATTAAAATGTGTAAACTTCTCTCCAAATCCCCAAAATTGCTCATCGGAGAATAATACAAACTGCTCAAATGAGGCTATACTTTTTCCAGATGCATCTACTCTAAATCCTGTTGGAAGCTGTTTCCACCGGTTATCGACATTAGTGTCAAAAGCCTGTTCTTTCGTCAATAATTTTCCATTCTGATAGATGGACATTTCCCAGTAGTTTTTTGAAAAATGAAGACTTAACTGATTTGTTTCATATATATACAGATCTTCATTTTCTGTAAATTCTGCATTTTTTGTTTCAAACTCCGATTCAGGTACATCTTCGACTACCGTCTGTCTATGGCTTTTTGCAGTCATCTCCGGCACCATCACAAATCTGAATACCGATGGTGTCAAAAATGTAATACGAACTGTGGCTATACGGTCTTTCCATGTACGTACCAAAAAATGTATTCCATCTTCTTTGGCACACACTGATTCAATTTTTGTGAGAAAATCATACTCATCTGAAAAAATTGTTCTTCGCTCCCCACATTGTGGATTATATTGTGTTTCTGCTTTATTAGACATATATTGTCCCTCTCTGGTTTTTATTATTTTTAGTCAAAATGTATAATCGGTAACGTTTTCGTATTCAACATATCATAAATTTGTATATTTTTAAATATCTTTTTTTACCAATACTGACCGCCTCAGCTTTGAAAATAATAGTAGTAAAATTTAAGCCAATTTCTTCGCAATAAGGTAAAATAAAAGAACGGTACCTTTTATTGCACCGTCCTTTTTGTCAACATTTGTTTTATACTGTTTTTACGCTCTTAACCGGAATTTCTGGATGTCCTTTGCATTATTCACACGCTCAATTTCAGCGCCGAGTCCACGGAGCTTTCCGTCGAAGTCCTCGTATCCGCGCAGAATGTATACAATATCATCCACCACGGTAACACCCTCTGCTGCAAGACCTGCAATAACAAGTGCTGCTCCGGCGCGAAGATCCGGTGCGGAAACCTCTGCTCCGGTAAATTTCTCTACGCCGTCGATGATCGCCGTGTTGCCTTCTACTTTAATACAGGCGCCCATACGTGCCAGCTCATCCGCATATTTAAAACGATTTTCAAAAATACTCTCTGTTACAATACTCGTACCGTTTGCCAGTGCCAGTGTAACCGCAATCTGCGGCTGCATATCGGTCGGGTAACCCGGATACGGCTGTGTCTTTACGTGTGTTCTGCCCAGACGTTTGCTTGCGCTCACACGGATGGAATCGTCAAACTCTTCTACGTCGCAGCCAATCTCCTCGAGCTTTGCGGTTGTTGCTTCCAGATGCTTTGGAATCACGTTTTTAATCAGCACATCGCCCTTTGTAGCTGCTGCTGCAAACATATACGTACCTGCCTCGATCATATCCGGTACGACCGCATAGCTGGTTCCGTGCAGGGTATCGACACCCTTGATCCGAATCACGTCGGTTCCTGCTCCTTTGATGTTTGCTCCCATGCTGTTCAGGAAGTTCGCCACATCGACAACGTGCGGCTCTTTCGCTGCATTCTCAATCGTTGTATTTCCTCTTGCCATCGAAGCTGCCATCATGATGTTGATGGTGGCTCCAACGGAAACCATATCCAGGAAAATGTGGCTTCCATGCAGATCTGCCGCACTTGCCACGATTGCGCCATGACGGATGCTTACCTCAGCACCGAGTGCGCGGAATCCCTTTAAATGCTGGTCGATCGGACGGCTTCCAATGTTACATCCGCCCGGAAGCGGAACTTCCGCTCTTTTGTATTTTCCAAGCAGCGCGCCTAAAAGATAATAAGACGCACGGATTTTTTTGATATATTCATAATCAACGCTCAGATCTCCGATAGTCGATGCATTGATCCGCACGGTATGACGGTCGATGCGGTCCACAGTGGCTCCGATCTCTGCAATTGCTTCCAGAAGTACATTAATATCGCTGACATCCGGCAGATTTTCGATCAGAACCGTTTCGTCGGTCATCGTTGCTGCCGTAAGAATTGCAAGCGCCGCGTTTTTTGCTCCCCCGATTTCCACTTCGCCCACAAGAGGATTTCCACCTCTGATGACATACTGTTCCATATATTCACCTCAAATTTTCTTTTTCATAACTTAATGAGTGTGTTTTATCCGAAATAACGATTCAAAGTCTGTTCTGCTGTTTTTTTTACACACTCCGGACTCACTGAAACGCACTGCTCCCCGCAGTGATTTTTCAGTCTCCCCTTATCTTAACTCAAATCTAATATTTTGTAAATCAATTTTAATATATTCCGTACTATTTCCGTTTTTTTCCACCGTTTCCGGTCAGGAATATTCAGAGAAACGTTATATGTAATTTCTAACTTTCAGAACATTTTCCTTATTATTACGTAATATTATGTTTTTGAAAATTCTCCGAATATTCCACCCGTTCCTTCTTACATGCCAATCTGCTCGCGAAGTGCCAGAATCGTGCCCTGGATATCCTTTCCGCTCTCATCGACCGTAATCTCGGCATACTGTTCATACAGTTTACTTCTCTCATCGTAAAGATCTTTGAGCGTCTGACCCTCTTTCAGCACAACGCCGCGTCCCTTCAGGTTTCCAAGACGCTTTGCCAGATCCTCATACGACAGCTTCAGGTAAACGATTATTCCAATCTCTTTAAAATGCTCCATCGCCTCTTTTCCGTAAATGGCGCTGCCGCCCGGTGCAATGACGCTTTCATCGGCTTCCAGAGTCGCATTGACCTCATTCTCAATCGCAAGAAAGCCTTCATTTCCCTCATCTGCAATAATCTCGCGCAGAAGACGTTTCTCCCGATGCTGAATCACAAGATCCGTATCAATAAACTCATACCCCAAAGCCTTTGCAAGGATAACTCCAACGCTGCTTTTGCCGGCTCCCGGCATTCCTATTAATATAATATTCCGTTTCTTCAAGTTTTATTCCTCCTGCTGTCCTGTATGTACTCTCGGAATCTTTTTGTTTCCTCTATCTCTGCAGATTTGTTCCGCCCTGCTTCATGATCTGCTCAATCTCTTTTTCGCTGACCACGTTGGCATCGTGCTGAATCATCAGCTTTAAGACGCTTGCAGAAATCGCAAAATCGATGATTCTCTGCGGCGCAAAATCATGCGCCATCGCGTGAATCAGTCCTGCACCAAACGCATCACCGGCTCCGACTGCCTCAAAGCTGTGTACTTTGTGAACCGGGCTCTCATAGAATTTTCCGTCTTTCAGGTAAATTCCCATCCAGTCGCCGTCCTCCACGGTGTAGAGATTGCGCAGCACGCTCGCAACTGCTTTACAGTTCGGGAACTGTTTCTGAATTTCCAGCATGCCCTCTTTGTAAGACTCGATCTGTTCAATGCCGCGCGACATATCTCCATCATACGCCGGAATGCCAAGCGATGATTCAAAGTCCTCATCATTTGCAATGCAGACATCCACGTAAGACATCAGACGGCGCATGACGCGCTGTGCGTCCTTTGCTGACCACATTTTTCCGCGGTAGTTGAGATCACATACCACCTGAATTTTTTTCTCTTTGCAGAGCATAAGAGCGCTCTCCAGCGTCTTTTCGATCTCGCAGCTGATGGCCGGCGTGATACCGGAGAAATAAAAGAGATCCACGCCCTCGAGCAGTTTTTCCCAGTCAAACTCCTCCGCTTCTGCCATCGCGATCGCGCTGTAGGCGCGGTCATAAACCACGCTCGTCGGTCGGATGTTGGTTCCCTTTTCAAAATAGTAAATACCGACGCGGCCGCCGCCCCGCAGAACACGGGTCGTATCCACACCGAACCGGCGGATTTCATTGATGGCCGCCTGTCCGACCTGGTGCTCCGGCACTTTTGTCACGTAGGAAACATCGTTCCCGAGTGTTGCCAGAGAAACTGCGACGTTCGCCTCCGCGCCGCCGTAACTGGCTTCAAAGGTATCTGCCTGCAGTATTTTCAGATGCTCCGGTGTTTTTAAACGCAGCATCAGTTCTCCGAATGTAAGTATTTTCATGATAAAATCCCCTCCAGAAACATTTTGTTTTTCACCTCAATACCTTTTTATCTTACGCTGTTTTCTCCCCGGACGCAAGAAAAAAAGCGCAAAAAAGCGGCTTCCTGTTTCGATTCAGAAGCCGCTTTTTCTGCGTTTTCTCTTATTCTTTTACTGCTCCCAGTGTAATACCGGTTACGAAGTATTTCTGCAGGAACGGATATACAATCAGCATAGGAACAAGGGCGATAAATACCTTTGCTGCCTCCAGTGATTTGTTGGAGTTCTGTGCTAACTGCTGATACTGCTCTGCAGTCAGGGTTACGCCTACCGGGATCTGAACGGAGATCTGACGGATGTAGGTCTGTAACGGATAGTTCGTCTCTTTGTTCATTAATACCAGGCCCTGGAAATACTCGTTCCAGTAACCAACGGATGTAAACAGGACGATGGTTGCGATAACCGGTTTGGAACACGGAACTACAATCTGCCACAGGATACGCCACGGGCCGGCGCCGTCTACACGGGCTGCCTCCTCGAGGTCTCCCGGGATGCCGCGGAAGAAGTTCATCATCAGGAGTACGTTGAATACCGGAACAGAACCAGCCAGAACCAGTGCTGCCATCGTATCGATCATACCATAATTTTTAACGGTGATGAACCACGGAATGGTACCACCATTGAACAGCATACAGAATACCAGGATCCACATCAGGACGTTTCTCGGTTTGTACTCTGTTTTGCTCTTTGCCAGCGGATAGGACATCATAATCAGGACAACCATGGTCCATATGGTTCCAATCACAACTCGCTTGATGGAAATCCAGAAGGAATTCCAGAATGCGGAATCACCCATAATCAGGCTGTAGGATTTTACGTTTGATCCGATCGGGTAAATCGTTACAAGACCGCCCTCAGCGGCTGCTTTTGAAGAAATAGATACGCAGAACGTATACCATAACGGATAAAAACAGCTGAATGCCAGGAGAATCAGGATGATAGCATTTATGACTTTAAACGCTTTGCTGCCAAAACTCTTGCTTTCTATCATAATTTCTGCCCTCCTTAGAAAATCTTGTAATCAGCAAACTTGTAAGCACAAACATAAGAAGTAACAACCAGCACGAAGCTGACAACAGATTTAAAGAGACCTGCTGCAGTAGCCAGCGAGAACTGCATGTTTGTAATACCAATACGGTATACGTATGTATCGATGATATCACCAGTTTCAATAACCAGCTGGTTGTACATGTTGAATACCTGGTCGAAACCTGCATTCAGAACGTTGCCCATTGCCAGTGTGGTCAGAAGAACGATGGTCGGAACCAGTCCCGGGATGGTGATGTGCCATACACGTTTCCAGCGGCTTGCGCCGTCGATTGCAGCTGCCTCGTAAAGGCTCGGGCTGATGCCGGTCAGCGCTGCAAGATAAATAACTGCGTTGTAACCGAACTCTTTCCATACATCAGTTCCGATCAGTAACTGACGGAAGATGCCAGGCATGGTCATCGGAAGAACGGTATCCGTTGCACCCATTGCGCTGCGGACCGTGTTGAAAATTCCGTTTGCGCCAAGGATATTGGTGATGATGTTTGCAAGGATAACCCAGGATACGAAGTGCGGCAGATATACGATCGTCTGAACCGTCTTTTTGAACTTCATATTCTTTACCTCATTCAGCAGCAGTGCGAACACCAGCGGAATGATGATATTCAGGATAACCTTTGCGATTGCAATAATCAGAGTATTGACAAGTGCCCGTTTTGCATCCGGGATAACGGTCAGGTATTTAAACCATTTCAAACCTACCCACGGAGAGCCGAACCATCCTTTGCTCGGATTGTAATCCTGGAATGCCATTACAATACCAACCATCGGAACGATAGAAAACATAAACAGCCAGATATAACCCGGCAGAACCATTAACGTATAGTGAAAGGAATTTGACAGCCCGAGATGGCCTTTTTTCTTCTTCACGGCAAGCTCCTCCTTTGATGTCATTTTTTTAAAGTAGTGGGGTACAGGCTTTCCTGTACCCCACCCTCCACATCATACATTTACATTAGTTACTCAGCCAGGTAATCTTTTACCAGCTCAAGGATCTGATCACCACCCTGTACATGCCAGTCGGTGCAGAACTGATCCCACTCGTCAAGGCTCTTCGCACCAGTGATGAACTGAAGGATACTCTTGTCTTCCAGGTCAGAAATCTGGGTCCAGTAGGTATCCATTCCGTCGATGGTGTAGTACAGTTCAGAATAGATCTTGTGATCCGGCTCAAGTGTTGCGTATGGACGATCACCAATCAGCAGTGCATAGAATCTGTTGAACTGTCCGTTGTTGGTGTTGACATCCATATCGGTTACTGTCAGATCTCTGGATCCGTCATAGTCCTCAGAGATAACGTCTTTCAGAGTTGCGGCATCGTTTGCCAGGTTCTTGTACAGACCGTTGAATTTGCTTCCGCCCTGCTGATAATCATCTGCGCTTGCTTCGCCTTTGATGATTCCCATCAGTGCATCATACTCATACTCGCACTCGTCAGTAGCTGCCATGGTGTTACGCAGCGGATACCAGCCGATTGCTACAGAAGTATCGAAGGTAGACTCATCACGAACGAGTACGTTGTTCATGATAACAATGGCTTTCTTCACATCATCCGATGCGTTTTTGTTTACCATAGTATAAGTGGTTCCAACGTCTTTCATATGAATATTCCACTCACCGTCTTTGGTGTACAGCGGATATGCCTGCCAGTTTGCATTGTTATCGTTACGGAAGGAATCCGGGTTTCCGTATCCAAGGCTCCACCATGGTCCCATGAAGATACCGCAGGTTCCGTTCTTAACATTGTTTGCATTGTCGCCGTTGGTTGTGGTTCCAACCTCCGGGTTGATGAGGCCTTTTTCATACCAGTCATGTAAGGTGGTAAGGGCTTCTTTCATTTCATCTGTTGTAGTTCCCCAGTACAGTTCGCCGGAATCATCTTTCAGAAAATACCCCGGTGTTGCATTGAATGCCTGATATACAGCATCGAAACCGTATCCGTTGTTGGAGGAGTTCAGGAAGTTGGAGTAGGTTCTTCCGCCGTTATCAATACCTGCGATTGCATAATCCGGGCTGAGACCTGCGTCTTTAAATTTCTGAGCTACTTCGCCGAGTTCATCTACGGTCTTCGGAACTTCCAGTCCTAACTGATCCAGCCAGTCCTGACGGATAAAGTACAGGTAAACACCATCGGTATCTACCGATATGTTTGGCAGTGCACAGAAGGTTCCGTCTACGGTTGCATTGTTGATCGCACGTCCTTCGGTAGTCTCGATGATTTCTTTTACCTGTTTGGATGCGTACTGGTTGAACTCCGGCCAGAGGTCTGCAAGAAGATCTGCTCTTGCTGCCTGTACCAGGTAGTTACGGGTTGGTGCAACGACTGCATCCGGAAGGGAAGCAGATGCGATTGCCAGAGATACTTTCTGCTGGAAGTCAGATGCATTACCTGCAGTCCAGTCGCAGACAACTTTGATGTTGTAGTTATCCAGAAGGTATCTGGTGTACTGGTTGTTATCTACGGAATCGCCGTCCGGAAGTGTGGTATCCTTCGGGTCGATCTGATATCCATAATGTACTTCTACGACATGATCAAATTTTGCAAACGCACGATCGTCATTTTCACCCGGTACTGCATCATCTGCTTCATCAGCTGCTGCAACCCAGTCACCAGAACCTGCTGCATCGCCGGAGCCGCTGTCCGATGAGGTATCCTTTGCTTCATCGCCGCCTGCCGTACTTGATGCTGTTGTGCCGCTGCTCTTGCTGTTTGTGTCAGAACTGTCTCCTCCAGTGCTGCCACATGCTACCAGGCTTACGATCATGGTGCTTGCCAGTAATGCAGAAATTACTTTCTTTTTCATTTGGTGTCCTCCTTGTGATTTACGTTCTTTTTGCGTGCTCCGTTGTTGCTTTTGTCCAGGCTTACGAAGAATCCATTGTTTTTAATCATACGTTTTGCCTAAAACTTTCACATTTTCGTCACACTTTTTATGCAATGATTATACCTCTCTTCCACCCGTTTTGACAAGCATTTTTTATGTATTTTTCACAATTTATTTCGTTTTTTTAATTCATATTGTCGATTTTGTACACTATTTTAAAATTTATAGTCAATCTTGACTTTTTCTTTTTCGTTATTCTTTTATCTATTGACGGATTTTTTGTGCTTTTTCCGTCATTTTGTATATTCCTCGTATTTTCAGACATTTTACCTGCAGAGCCTTCTACCGGCAGTTCCCTCCGAATGCCGGGCAGCACAATAAAAAAGAACCTCTTATCTCTCCCCGGGAATACTTCTTTCCGGAAACATAAGAGGTTCTTTTTCTTTTTTTGTTCTTTATTCTGCTTTTTTCTTCTCTTTTGGAATAATAATATTCAGTACAATCGCCGCAACAGCTGCCGGAACAATACCGGAGCCGCCGAAAATCAGCTGGATATAATAAGGAAGCTCAGAAGTTGCTCCCGCTGTGGAACCAAGGCCGTAGCCAAGACCCAGTGCAACAGAAACGATCGTGATCTCACGGCTCGTAATCGGCTCTTTTGTGATGAGCTGGATACCGGAAACCAGAATTGACGCAAACATCATAACGGCTGCACCGCCGAGTACGGACTGCGGCATAATGGATACAAATGCTGCAATCTTCGGGCAGAGTCCGCAGAGGATCAGGAAAATGGCTCCGCAGGAAAGTGCCATACGGTTTACGATTTTTGTCATCGAAATAATGCCGACGTTCTGTGCAAAAGAAGTATTCGGGAGAACGCCGAGTGCTGCTGCAAAGCTGGATCCGAGACCGTCGCAGATGATACCGCCGGAAAGCTCAGAATCGGTTGCCTCGCGGTCCATACCGCTCTCTACGCAGGCGCAGATATCGCCGACCGTCTCAACGGTTGTTACGATGAACATGATCGCTACCGGGAGAATTGCCTCCACACGGAAGACTGGTTTTACCTCAGCCAGTTTTCCAAAGCCTGCAATACCAGGGAGTGCGAACCAGGACGCATCTTTTACCTGCTGGAAATTGACAACCCAGGAATATGTATAGGAAACAGTGCTTCCATCCTCAAGAACCGCCGTTCCGGTATGCGGCAGAACCATGGTCATAATAATAGCTACCACGTAGCCGACTAAAATACCGATCAGAATTGAAGCCGTGCTTAAGATTCCCTTCGGATTTGTAAAGTGCTTCAGTGCCAGCGTTACAATCAGAACGACCATGCCAAGGAACAGGTTCTGTATGGAACCGTAATCGTTCGTTCCGGAACCGCCGCAGAGATAATTGATTCCAACCGGAATCAACGAAAGACCGATCGCCATAACGACGCAGCCGGTAACAACCGACGGGAAAAATTTACGAAGCGGCTTTAAACAGACGCCAAGCACGCCCTCAAACAGACCGCCGACAATTGTCGCACCAAGGATAGCGCCGTACGTCAGCGCGCCCTGTCCCAGCACGGCTGTCACGCTCTTGAATACGCCGAGGAATCCAGAAGATGTACCCATAACAATCGGCACTTTACCGCCGATCGGTCCAATCGAAAACATCTGTACCAGTGTTACAATACCGGCTACTGTCATTGCATTCTGCAAAAGAGCCGTACGAAGTGCACCGTAGCCCGCATCCGCCGTCAGACCGCACGCTCCCATGATGATCAGAAGCGGGGTAAGGTTTCCTATGAACATCGCCATTACGTGCTGCAATCCAAGCGGAATCGCCTGCTTCAGCGGAATCCGTCCTTCAAAGGTGTACGGGGTTCCCATAGCTGAACTTTTTTCTTTTTTCATTGCTTTTCTCCTGCTTTTGTAGATTTGGGCTGCCTTGCCTTTCGGTATGGAATATGCCCTGCACAGCCGGAATTTTTCCGGCAAAGCGTCCTTGTTTTTTCTTATAGATACTTATAAGTTTTTCTTTTTAAACAAGTCTTCTTCATAAGCTGTGCTTTTATGTAAAAAGATTATCATGTTTCTTTTTTCCCGTCAACCCGCATCTTGTACAGAATTCCATAAAAAGGAGACACCGGTCTGTGTTCCTCATCTCACAGATCAATGTCTCCTTGTTTTCTTCCTTCAATTTAAGCGTTCTGGAAATCCTCAATCGCTTTTACGGTGCGGTTATATTCTTCCGTCACCTTCTGCATCAGATCATCCGTCTCGGTCTCCTGCAGCGGTCTTAACCGCTCGGTCAGCTCGGCGCTTGGCTCGTACAGATTTTTAAAACCAAGATTCTGGCACACGCCTTTTAATGTATGAGCTGCACGGAATGCAACCTCAATATTTCCGTCCGCCAGTGCCTGGCAAAGCTCCTGATAGCTCGGATCCTGAGGAAATTTTAAAATGATCCGCTGAATCAGAGATTCACTGCGAAGCCGCTGAACGGTTTCCTCGTAATCTGCTCCCATCTGCATGTAGCAATCTTTTAATGTCATCTTCTCTTCCTCTTCCCTGTATGCAAATTCATTACATATTAATGCAAACAAGTTCTTTATCAATACATAAATAATTATATTTCTCGCGCAAGCTCTTGTCAACTTCTGCTTTTCATTATTTTTGCATTATTTTTGTTTACTATACGCTCTATTTCTGAACATAAAATATCTTTTTTCTTACGTTTTTCTTAGGTTTTTATATTACCTGTATATTGCATTTATGCATAATAATACAACTCACTCGCATATTCTGTCGTTTTATTCACACGGTACCGCGTGAAAGTCTATTTCTTCTGTCTAGTCTCGTTGCAAAATGTAATGTTTTTTGTACCCTGTAATTTTCGTTATTTTTCTGTGTTTCTTCTATCTTTTATGCAAAAAGGGACCCCCGTTCTTAACCGGAGATCCCTTTGGATTTCTCAAAATCAGATTAGCAGATTCCCTGAGCCATCATAGCGTCAGCTACTTTCTCAAATCCTGCGATGTTAGCGCCCATAACATAGTCGCCCTCATGGCCGTAACGTTTTGCAGCATCAACCATGTTGTGTGTGATGTTGATCATGATGCTCTTCAGTTTTGCATCAACTTCTTCGAAGGTCCAGGACAGACGCTCGGAGTTCTGGGACATCTCGAGTGCGGATGTTGCAACACCACCTGCGTTTGCAGCTTTTCCAGGTGCGAAGATTACGCCGTGCTCCTGCAGATATTTGGTTGCTTCCAGAGTAGTAGGCATGTTAGCGCCCTCGCATACTGCAGTGCATCCGTTCTCAACAAGTGCTTTTGCATCCTCAAGCAGCAGCTCGTTCTGAGTTGCGCAAGGAAGAGCAAGGTCTGCTTTTACAACCCATACGCCGCGTCCTTCGTGGTACTCGGAGTTTGGACGATATTTCTTGTACTCGGTCAGACGAGCACGATTTACTTCTTTGATCTCTTTTAATGCAGCTACATCGATTCCGTCTGGATCGTAAACCCATCCGTTGGAGTCAGAGCAGGTGAGAACTTTCACACCAAGCTGAGTAGCTTTCTCGATTGCATAGATTGCAACGTTTCCGGAACCAGATACACAAGCGGTCTTGCCTGCGATGTCGATGCCGTTCAGTTTCAGCAGCTCCTGGGTCAGGTACAGCAGTCCGTATCCGGTAGCCTCTGTTCTTGCTAAAGATCCGCCGTAGCTTAAACCTTTACCAGTCAGAACGCCTTCGTATACGCCGCGGATTCTCTTGTACTGTCCGAACATGAAGCCGATCTCTCTTGCGCCTGTTCCGATGTCACCAGCCGGTACGTCGGTGTCTGCGCCGATATATTTGCAAAGCTCTGTCATAAAGCTCTGGCAGAATGCCATGATCTCTCTGTCAGATTTTCCTTTCGGATCGAAGTCAGAACCACCTTTACCTCCGCCGATCGGAAGGCTGGTCAGTGAGTTTTTGAATACCTGCTCGAATCCCAGGAATTTGATAATACCAATATTTACAGAAGGATGCAGACGGATTCCTCCTTTGTAAGGTCCGATTGCACTGTTAAACTGTACACGATATCCGGTGTTTACATGAGCCTGTCCTTTATCGTCTACCCACGGCACACGGAATTTGATCTGACGCTCTGGCTCTACCATTCTCTCCAGAAGAGCGACTTTTCTGTATTTTTCCTCGTTTGCTTCAATAACAGGGCGAAGAGATTCCAGAACCTCTTTGACTGCCTGATGGAATTCCGGCTCAGCTGGGTTTTTTGCAACTACGGACTCAATAACCTCATCTACGTATGACATGTTAGTTTCCTCCTTGAAATTTCTCCCTTAATGTAGTGCAGAAAGATTTCTTTAAAAGATCCATCTGCGGTTCTCATCAGCCTTAAAGCGTGGAGAAAATCATTTCCGCACTCTCTCGCGTCTCCGGTGGATTCTCCCGTCCTCCGGATCACTTAATTTTATAAGGTCAACGATTGGTTGATATTATAGCATAAAATATCCGGTTTTTGCAATATTTCACGCAAAAAATTCCTAATAAATCATGATTTTGTAGCGTTTTCTAATATTTACCCAGTATTTTTGTCGATTTTGTATATTTTTACCGAAAGTACTATAAAATTTCGCGTGCTGATTCTTTAGAAAATAAAGATTAGCTGCGGTTTTTTGTTTTTATATTAGGTGTTTTCGATTTTTTCTTCACGCTCCAGCCAAAGGTTCCCTGCTTTTTCCCGATTCCAAAGTACTCTCCGTGGGAATACACAATCGGTTTCGCGCGGTTCAGATCGAAGCGGCCGCGCTCATCCATGTATGCCTCATCCGCATGGACAGCCACAACTTTTGCAAGAAACATGTGATGCGAGCCCAGTTCGAGCACCTGCTCCACTTTACACTCGATATTAACCGGCGACTCCCCGATCATCGGTGCGGAAATCTCCTCCGCCTCGACTTTCGTCAGTTTCATCTCTTTGAACTTATCCACATCTCTTCCCGAGCGCACGCCGCAGTAGTCGGTCGCATAGCAGAGGTCCTCCGTCGTCAGGTTGATGACGAACGCACCGCTCTCTTTGATCATCTGATAGCTGTAGCGTTCCGGCCGCACCGAGATCGATACCATCGGAGGATTCGTACACACCGTGCCGGCCCAGGCAACGGTGATGATGTTGTCCTCCCCGTTCTTTCCGCGCACCGACACCATGACCGCCGGCAGCGGATACAGCATATTTCCCGCTTTCCATGTCTGTTTTCCCATTCTTATTTCTTTCCTTTCCTCTTTTTCACCCTTTTATGACCGAAAAAAGCGTGCCCCGGATCTGTTTTCAGGCCCGGAACCACGCTTTTTTATTTTTTCTGTTTTTACTGATTCTGCAGCGCCATCATAAATGCCGGAATCAGCTGTTTCTTTCTCGACACAACACCCTTCAGCTCGCAGCTGACCTCGTTGACCGGAAGATCTTCAAAAGCTTTTTCGATGACTTCCTTTGCCCCGCTTCCATAATACAGAAGCTCTGTAGATTCTTCTATAATATTGGTCAGCATAAAGAATACCATCTCGATGCCGTGTTTTCCGCACTCGCTTTCCATCTGCGGCAGAAGCTGTTCCTTGATGGATTCCAGCTCGCCCGCATCGAGGGATGTAATCTGGCCGACACCAAACGTAACATCGCCCATGATGAATTTTTTGAAATCCTGGTAGAAAATCTCCTCCGGAGATTTATCCTTCAGATTGCTTCCTGCGCGGAACATTTCGGATGCAAACTCCGGAATGCTGATGCCTGCAATGTCCGCCAGAGCCTCTGCTGCCGCTTTATCAAGAAACGTACACGTCGGCGACCGGAACATCAGCGTATCGGAAATGATGGCTGCGCAGAGCAGTCCTGCGATGTTCGGCGCGATCTCCAGCTCTTTTTCCTTATAAATTTCATACATAATCGTTCCCGTGCAGCCCACCGGCTCATTGCGGAACATAACCGGCGCCATCGTCTCAAGTGATCCCAGACGATGATGGTCGATGATCTCGAGAATCTCCGCCTCTTTGACGTTATCGACCGCCTGTGATTCCTCATTGTGATCGACGAGAATCAGTTTCTTTCCTGCATTTCCGATCAGATTCCGGCGGGAAATCGTTCCCACATATTTTCCTTTCTTGTTCAGAATCGGGAAATCGCGGTGTCTCTGATTTTTCATAACTTCTTTGATATCATCGAGGAAATCTTCGGTGTTGAACGTGATCAGATTGCTTCTGCGCATCAGATATTTGACCGGAATACTCTGGTTAATCAGACGCGCAATCGTATACGTGTCATGCGGACTGCTGATGATCACACAGCATTTTTCCTCTGCAAATTTCTGAATCGTTTTCGTCACCTTTGCGCCAAGTCCGACGATAATGCAGCTTGCATCCATCTCGATTGCACAGAGCTGGTCCTCCGCACGGTTTCCGAGAATGACAAGGTCATCTTTTTCGATGTAGTTCTCCATCGTATCCGGATGGAATGCGCCGACAACGACTTTTCCGCGGATAAAATATCCATGCTCATTTCCGACAATGACAGATCCGTCCAGCGTATCCGCGATACTGCGGTATTGCGTCCTTGCCAGTGACATGACATGGCTGTCATAAGAATCCATATAGGATTCCGCGATATCACTGACCGTGATCACGCCCTGCAGATCATTGTCCGGCGAAGTAATCGGCAGTGTGACTACATTGTTGTTTTTCATCATGGAATACGCTTTTTTCACGGAAATCGTACCCGGCACGCTCGGCACCTCGTGAATCTCAATTTCCTTTACCTGCGTTCCCGCATTCGGCAGGTAGCCCGGCGCACGCACCCCAAAGCGCTTCAGTACATACTCGGTCTCCTCATTGATCTGACCGGCACGGCGTGCCACGTAGGTTTTTGTTTTATCCGTTCTGTTTTTGATATCCGCATAGGCAATCGCCGAACAGATCGAATCCGTATCCGGATTTTTATGTCCAATTACATAAACTCTTGAATTTGATTTCATAATAGTACTCCTCCCTTCTGTATGTTTGTGGTATACAGTAAGTTCGTCCCGGTAGTTTTACTTCTTTTTTTGTAACGACTACAGTTACTGCTCACTTCGTGACCAGTAACCGCCGCCCTGCACATGCAAATTCGCTCCGCGAAGTTCCGGGCGGCCACCTGAATCACTTTCTCCTGCAGCCGCGCAGCAAGTGCGCGTCTCAGTAATTTTGGTAACGACTACACACATATTACCATCCTTTTTTCATCTGGTCAAAGAAAATCTTTTATGTTAAGATAAACGCAGATAGAAAAACGTGCAAAATTGAACCCGATTTTTTCATAAATCCACAATTTTCCTCTCGTTTTCCTGTTATTCTTACGAAAAAGGGGTGTTTCATTATGTCAGAAGAAAAATTAACCATGGATGACTTCTCCGCAGAGCTGGAAGCTTCCTTCAAAAAAATTGAGGAAGGCGACATGCTCACCGGAACCGTCATCTCCGTAGATGAAAAAGAGGTGATTCTCGATCTGAAATACTACGCAGAGGGCGTCATCCGCGCCGAGGACTTCAGCAACGAGCCTGGCTTCTCCTTAAAAGACGCTGTTCAGGTCGGTGACGAAATCACCGCAACCGTGATCCGCAAAGACGACGGCCACGGCAACATTCTTCTCTCCCGCGCAGAGGCAAACGATATCCTCGCATGGGAAAAACTCGCACAGTACAAAGAAGAGAAAACCGTACTGGATGTAAAAGTCAAAGGAATCGTAAACGCCGGTGTTATCGCTTACGTCGAAGGAATCCGCGGCTTCATCCCGGCTTCCAAACTCTCCCTGAACTACGTGGAAGATCTGAATGAATACTTAAACAAAGACATTCAGGTACAGGTTTTTGACCTCGACAAAGAAAAAGACCGCCTGATCCTCTCCGCCCGCGAGCTTCTCCGTGAAAAAGCAGATGAGGACCGCAAAGAGAAAATTTCCAACGTAGAAGTCGGCCTTGTTACCGAAGGAACCGTGGAAAGCCTGCAGCCATACGGCGCATTCATCAACCTCGGAAACGGCCTCTCCGGCCTCGTCCACATCTCCCAGATCTGCGCCAAACGCATCAAACATCCGTCCGCAGTTCTGGCAGTCGGCGATAAAGTCAAAGTAAAAGTCATCGCCATCAAAGATGGCAAACTCAGTCTCTCCATGAAGGCACTCGACGACGTTGCCGCCGAAGAAATTCAGGAAGAAACCATCGAACTCCCGGAGACAGAGGAAGTGACAACGACACTGGGATCGCTGTTTAAAAATATTAAGCTGAACTAAAGTTGCATCAAAAAAACAGACTTTCCATTCTCACGCATTCCTGCGTGTATCTGGAAAGTCTGCTTTCTATTATAAGAATTCTATTAGCCCTTTACAGCTCCAATCACAATACCTTTCACAAAGTATTTCTGGAAGAATGGATACACAACCAGAATTGGAAGTGCTCCCATAACTGCAACGGCCATTTTGATACCAGTTGCCGGAAGTGTAATGCTTTGTGTCAATGCTCCTCCTGAAGCACCGCTCATCAGATACTGCACATCCAGAAGCATCTTATTCAGCAGAACCTGAATACTGTACAGTTTATCGTTGTTGATATAGTACAGACCATTCAACCAGTCATTCCAGTATCCGAGGCCGACCAGAAGTGCCAGTGTAGCAATAATCGGCGTAGACATCGGAAGAACAATTTTTGCCAGAATTCTCCACTCACCTGCTCCGTCAATTCTTGCAGCCTCGATGACCGCATCAGGAATATTGGTGGTGAAATACGTTCTCATCATGATGACATAGAAAGCTCCCATCAGAAGATTTGGAACAATCAGTGCCCAGATGGTATTTTTAATATGAAAGATTCCAGTCCACATCATATAGGACGGTACCAAGCCACCGTTGAACAACATCGTAAAGAAAATCACAAAGGAGAAAAATGCTTTTCCCGGAAGCTCTTTTCTTGACAGTGGATAGGCAAACAGTGTTGTCAGAGTCAGGTTTGCCACGGTTCCGACTACCGTTACCAGTGCGGAAATGATATAACCTCTTACAATACTGCCTGAATCTACCAGCAGTGTTTTGTATGCATCAAAACTGATTTCACGCGGCCAGAAAGAATATCCATATTTTAATAGAATGTTCTCTTTGGTGATTGATGACATAATCAGCAGAATAAACGGGACGATACACATAGCGGACAGTAAGATCATAATCACATTAGCTGCAATCTGAAAGCTTTTATTTCTTTCAACCATTTTTCATACTCTCCCTTCGCTTAGAATAATGCACTGTTTTCGTCCAGTCTTCGAACAATCAGGTTTGCAATCAGTACCAGTGCAAATCCTACCAGTGACTGATAAAGACCTGCTGCAGATGCCATACCGATGTTGTTCAGCTCCATCAATCCACGATATACGTAAGTATCGATGGTGTTTGTCACGTCGATCAGCGGTCCGCTGTTCATTGGTACCTGATAGAACAGTCCGAAATCGGAATAGAAAATACGTCCTACGCTCATCAGGGTCAGTGTGATAATGGTTGTTTTCAGTCCCGGCAGTGTGATATGCAGAATTCTCTGCCAGCGGTTCGCACCGTCGATAGATGCAGACTCGTAAAGACTGGCATCCAATCCTACTACCGTTGCATAATAGATAATGCAGTTATATCCCAGGTTTTTCCATACATTGACAAAGATCAAAATGAATGGCCAGTACTTCGGATCAGAATACCATCCGATGCCCTGTTTTCCCATTGGTTTCAGAATACTGTTATTAATGAATCCGGCATCTGTGCTGAGGAATCCATATACCAGGTAGCTGACAACGACGATAGAAATCAGGAACGGTACCAGAATTAACGTCTGGTATATTTTCTTTCCCATCGTGGAACGGATTTCATTCAGCAGAATTGCCACTGCAATTGCAAGTACGGTTCCGACTACGATAAAGATTACGTTGTATCCCAGTGTGTTTCTTGTAATTGTCCAAGCATCTTTTGTCTTAAACAAAAACTCAAAGTTTTTAAGACCTGTAAACGGGCTTTTCAGGATTCCCAGACTGTAATTATATTTCTTGAATGCAATGATAATTCCAGCCATAGGCATATAGTTATTGATAAATAAGTATACAAGCCCCGGAAGCAGCATCAGATACATGGGAATAAATCTGCGGATTTTACCCCAATTTCTTTTCATCTTCCCAGCCTCCATTATTTGTTGGCTTCCAGCCAATCATCTAACTGTCTCTGTTTCTCAGCGATGATGGTATCTGCTCCTGCTGCTTTCAACTCATCCAGGAATTTCGGAATGGTAGTTTCTGGATCCAAGGAACCGCACTGCAGTGCAGGACCATATTTGGCAGTTACGTTTGCGCATGCAGTTACTTCGTTCTGTACATTTGTGTTGTCCCATGCAAAACCTTTGGCCGGAGAAACAACCGCATTGTTGTTGAACTCCTGGGTCTGATCCCAGATATCCGGATCATTTCCTTCCCATACATAGGAAATTGCCTCATTCGGCCAAGCCCATGGAAGACTGGTATAACCTGTGTTACTTGCTGTTACACCGTCTGGGTAGTTGATGACACCGTTGTCTTTGTCTGTAAACTCATAATGAGTTCCTTCCAGACCATTGATAAGAATATTTGCCAGATCCGGGTTTGTGTAGATCTCGTTTAATACCTGTACAGCTCTTTCCGGTTTATCACTGTTATGCGGAACATACCATACAATGTCAACACGTGTTGTGGTAGTATATGGTTCTACCAGATTCAAAACAACGATTTCTTTTCCGGACTCTTTTTCGATCTCCTGCTCGATACCTGGTTTTGTATTTGTAAAACGTCCAAAACCTTTACCAGAACCAATCAGACTATTTGCCATTTCAGTAGAAGTGGAAGCATCCGGCATGATCAGACCTTTCTGCGCCCAGTCATAGCGAAGTTTCATTTCGTTCATATATTTATCTGTTGCGTAGTAATTAATAACTTCTGTGCTGTCAGAAGATACACTCTCTAAAGATCCGATATCTCCACCAAGGTCATCTGGGTTTGTCATAAGGCTCATGGAACCCACATGAGAAACAATGGGATATACATCTGGATACATTTCTTTTACTTTTTCAAGGAGCGGCTCCAACTCCTCTTCTGTTTTAATAGAACTATAGTCAATTCCGGTTGCATCTGCCATCTCTTTATTCATAGCAAATCCCCATCCCGTTGCTTTCTCTTTATTGGACGGAACACCATAAATATTGCCGTTAAAGGTTACACATTTCCAGTCGGATTCACTGATTTCAGATTTCATATCGCTGCCATAGCTGTTCAGATAATCCGTAATCGGAAGGATCTGTCCGCTGCTGATTGCAGATGTTACATTTCCACAGTACTCATACATCAGATCCAATTTTTCAGAAGATGCCAATGTCAGGTTTACCTGCTGATCATAGCTTCCAAAGCCAACTCTTGTTACTTCAATTTTTGTATTAAATTTTTCCTCTGTGATTTTGCTCGCTGCTTCAGAAATTTTTGCGCAGTCATCTGTACTTGCATCACCAGGTGCCAGAATTTTTACTGTATAGCTGTCATTATTGCTACTTTCTGCGCTCTTAGAAGATGAACCCTGTGCAGAGCTTGCATCGCTTCCGCAACCTGCCAGCATACTTCCCGCCATAACAGAAACAAGTAAAAATGCCATTGCTTTTTTCTTATTCATTACATTTCTCTCCTTTGTTCTTTTCTTTGTTTTACGAATAGCTATATCCTATCAAAGAAGTATCTCTTTCTCTATAAAATCTGTGACTTTCTCTTTATATATTGTGACATACCACTGTAACTTTCGTTATTTTAACGAATCTGTATACTTATTTCTTGAAAACACACGACATCTATATTAGAATAAATGGCATGTTCCAACAGTTGGAACGCTCACACGATTTTTCTTATATTGTTATATTTTGGGAGGTTCTTATGTTATCTCGTAAAAATTTTTACATCTCATCAAAAATTTTTTTCACCCTTATAAGCCTTATCATGCTTATTCCGCTTACATTTCTGACGATATTTTTTGATTTCTACTCGCTTCGCCTGCTGAACCGCGAAATCGCTTCTGCAAATCGAAATGCTCTGTTTCTCTATCAGGAACAGTTAGAAGCAGATCTTTCCCAGATAGAAACCTCAATGGCACAGAACTGGGCTACGAACTGGAATTATCAGAAACTAAAATATAAACTTGATCCGCTCGATGTTCATTTAAATACACTCTCCATTGTGAATAAAGCACGGGAACAGCTTGCTCTGACAGAATGTCTCGGTGCTGTCTATATTTATTCTGCTCCCAATGATGTCTGCCGCTGTGCCTATCAGGACTGCTATTCCTATAAAGAATTAATAACAATGCAGAATTACGTAAAATCCCTTGATTTTGAATCAACTCCCAAATCCTGGTTTTACGATAAAGTCGGTGATAAATACTTTTTGGTTCGCCTTATCGGTTTTTCCAATGCCTACAGTGTTTCTCTCGTAGATTTTGATCTGGTCATGGCTCCATCTCGCCTCGCCACACAGACGCATAAAACTAGTTCACTCATCTATCTTTCCAACGACGGAACCGTATTAAATCCTTCTAAAACCATTACAGAAAATAAACTGACCTTTTCGCCTGAAGACAATAACCACGTCAAAAAAGGACAAAAAGAAAACTTTTTTGTTGTACAGGATCGCTTAAAATATGCTGATATTACCATGCTTTACCTTTCCCCTTACCAGGGAAGCCAGTTTTATTTAAATGCGACACAGATGTTTGCCATCATTGCCTCTGTGCTGGCACTGCTTTTGATTCCGTTCATGTGTTTTTTGGCCATCAAAATTTACTTTTCTCCATTAAGAGATGCAATCGCTACCATGGAGAATATTCGAAACGGTAAATTGAACTCAAAACTGCAGGAAACACAGTTTATCCGTGAATTTTCCGTCTTTAATTCCACTTTTAACCGAATGATGGATGAAATTCACAATCTGAAAATCCGCACTTATGAAAATAAGCTGACCATTCAAAAATCTCAGCTGCAATATTTTCAAATTCAGTTGAAGCCTCATTTTTATCTGAACTGCCTGAAAACTCTTTACGGTATGATTCAACAGAATAAAGGAAACGATGCACAGCAAATGATTTTATATGTTTCCCAGTATATCCGCTATACCTTCCGCGACAACAGCAGTCTTGTGCCACTGCAGACGGAACTGAATCAGGTACAGAATTATTATAAACTTCAGAAGCTAAACACAAGAGATTCTTCTGAGCTGACCATTTCTGCCGATCCCGCTGTTTCAAAGTTTCCGGTTCCCATGCTCTGCATTCAGACATTCGTCGAAAATTCTTTTAAGCATGGGCGAATCTCCAGCCAGCCGCTCAATGTACACATTTCCGTACAGCTGACAGAGACTGAAGAAGGAAATTATTTAAATATCAGTATTCAGGATAACGGAACCGGATTTCCGGACGAATTTCTGCAGTCCTTTCTGCAACATACAGAAGATGCAGTAACCGGACAGCACATCGGTATACACAATCTCCGTCAACGACTTACCTTACTTTACGGTGACCAGGCCGGACTGATCTGTATGAACAATTCCTCCGGCGCCATGACAGAAATTATCCTGCCCATCCAGGAAGAACCAAATACCAGTTCAGAAACTAAAAGTAGCTTACTCTCAAACGAAAATTTGTTTTCATTATCCTAGAAAGAGGAGGAATCCCGAATGAATGTATTGATTATTGATGACCAACCCGATGTTGTCGCCGGTATTCATTCCGGCATCAACTGGGATGCGCTTTCCATCCGACAGGTTTTCTGTGCTAACGACATTATCCGTGCGCGTGAAATTCTTTCAAACAATTCCGTGGATATCATGCTCTGCGATATCGAAATGCCGCTCGGCAGCGGTCTTGAACTTTATGAATGGGTTGCGGAGCATTTTCCAGAAATCAAATGTATTTTTCTCACCTCACATGAAGATTTTTCCTATGCACAAAAAGCACTGCAACTCGGCGGATTCGATTATCTGATTCAGCCCGCTCCCTACAGTGCAATTGAGGTTTCCATTCAGAAAGCAGTCCTGCAAATTCAAAAGGAAAGAAAGGAAAAATTTTACAGTGAATATGGAAACTATTTCAGCAAACGCGAAATGGATCTTCTTGATGTGCTTTTAAATGAATTTTTGCAGAAACAGCCTGCAGAACCGCAGAATATTCTGAGTTTTCTGGACACGATCTCCATAAAACTCGATCCCGGCCGTTCCTGTGTTCTGACTTTGATTGATATTCTCGAACAGGACACGCCACATCCAGTTCGTGACCTTTCTCTCCTCCGCTCTATCCTGCAGAATGTCGTTTCCGAGCTGTTTAAGCCGTTCACTAAAAAACTGCTTTTCTGCCATGTCCACGAACAGGTTTTTGCCCTTATTTTATACGAAACCGATAATTTTACAAAAGATCAGGTGCAAATTTATTTGCATACTTTTGTGGAAGCCGCTTCACAGTATCTCCACTTTAAAATAGCATGCTACTGTGCTCATTCTGCAAATTTTCTTCTGCTACCAGATAAAATACAGCAGCTTTTGGAACAGCGCAGTGAAAATGTGGCAAACTATAGCGGTATTTTTTATCAGAAATCCAGCATTTCCCAGGTTCCCTACACCCCTCCGGATTTTGTCCACTGGAATTTCATGCTCTCCTCTGGTTATTACGATGCCGTCCGTGCAGACATGCATGATTATCTGCTCCGCCAAAAAGAATCCGGCCATGTAAACCAGAAAATGCTCAGTCTCTTTTTACAGGATTTTCTTCAGATCTTCTATCAGATTCTGAACCATCACCACATCGATGCACACGGTGTTTTTGAAAAAGAATACGATATTCACGCCCTGAACAACTCCTGTCATTCCATAGAAGAGATGCATAAACTGCTTGATTTTTCCGTTGATTATCTAAAAAGCCTTCAAATTAGCGCAGAACCAGGTGTTTCACAGATCGACCAGGTGGTAAATTTTATTCAGAAAAATATTCACCAGAATGTTACCCGCACCGAAATCGCACATCAGGTATACATGAACCCGGAATACCTCTCCCGGCTTTTCAAAAAGGTAAAAGGAATTTCACTTTCTGACTATATCGTGCAGGAAAAACTGAAAATTGCGATTTCCCTGCTTGAGGGAACCAATCTCCCGGTCAGTGTAATTGCAACGAATATCGGCTACACGAATTTTTCTTATTTTACACAGGTATTCAAAAAAGTCTACGGAATTTCTCCGAGTGAATACCGTCAAAAGAAAAAATAATGCAAAAATAGTACTGCGGAGCGTAAAGTTTTCCCAAATAAATGTTAATACCCGGGTATAACGAAAATACGTTCCGCAGTATTTTATTTTTGCATTACTGTTTTATCTTCAAACAAGTTTTTATACCGGCATCGCCGCCACAAAATAATACATCACAATAAAATGACAGAAGCTGCCACCCATCACAAACAGATGGAAAATTTCATGTGTTCCGAACTTTTTATGCTTCGCATTAAACATCGGCATTTTTAAGGAGTAAATCACCCCGCCGACCGTATAAATGATGCCGCCCGCCAGCAACCATCCAAATGCCGGCCGTGAAAGAGCCAGAAACAGCGGATGAAATGCCAGTACACACAGCCATCCCATTGCGATATACAACACTGAGGAAAACCACTTCGGACAATTGATCCAGAATGCCTTGACAAGAATTCCGCCAATTGCAGCTGCCCACACCAATGCACAAAGTACAATTCCCGTCCGTCCATGCAGCGCAATCAGACAGATCGGCGTATAACTTCCCGCAATCAGCACGGAAATCATCATATGATCAAACTTCTTCAGTCGACGGTTTACCTTCCCATTTACATCAAACGTGTGATACACGGTGCTCGCCAGATACAGCAAAATCATACTCAGCATAAACACCGCCATCGCAACCACATGCAGATGATCCGGCTCCCGCGCCGCCTTCAAAAGCAATGGCAGCGTTCCCACCACCGCCAGGATCAGCGCAATCCCATGTGTAATCGCACTGCCAGGATCCTTGATTCCATTTTTTCTGATATACTTCATTCTACTCACTCCTTTCCTGTCAGAAACGCTGTGTATTTCAATTACTACTTTATGTAGTTTTCATTACTACTTATCATTGTTTCTTTTATTATAGCAGGATAAAATTATTTTTCAAGTCAAAATATCTATTTTCTTTTGAAAATGTTCGACCTGCTTTGACACAAAAAAACAGACTGCTCGCTTACGCATACCGTTGTGCCTGTTTGAGCCGTCTGTTTTTGTATTTTTATTGCTTCTTCGCTTGAATCAGCTTCCATTTTTCTACCCGCGAAAGCTGCTTAATTTCCCATTCTCTCCGCATAGCCTCCTGTTTTGTTAAAAAGGTTTCAAAATACACCAGTTTTACCGGTTTGCGGCTCTTTGTATATTTCGCTCCTTTTCCAGCATTGTGTGCCTTTACTCTGCGTTCCAAATTATTGGTCCAGCCTGTATAAAAAGATCCATCGCTGCATTCCAGAATATATGTAAAATTCCCCTGTTCCATTTCAAATTCCGTTCCTTCTGTTCATCTGTATTCTATGTAACTTTAACACTCGGTTCTTTTAGGCGCAATCAAAAAAATAAGAAAGAGTCCTGCTTCGCAGGAAAATTCAACGAAGTTTCCTGTAAGCAAAAAACCGTCCGGATTTCTCCGAACGGTTTTCTCATTTTTATTTTTACTGCATTGCCAGCTCATCTACCGCCAGTTTCAATGCGCCCATGATACCCTGGTTGTCGTTCAGACTTGGAAGTACAATGTAGCTGTCGAGATCCTCAAGTTCTTTTGTTACAAGATATCCGTTCAGCTGTTTCTTTACTTCTTCTCTTACGAGCGGCATCATATGCTCCTGATGCATAACGCCTCCGCCCAAAACGATTCTCTGCGGGGAGAGCAGCATGATGCAGTCTACAAGTGCCTGTCCGATATAGTAAGCCTCAAGCTCCCATACCTCTTTTTTGTCTGCCAGCTCAATACCTTTTTTGCCCCAGCGTGCTTCAATGGCAGGACCTGCAGCAAGGCCTTCCAGGCAGTTGCTGTGATACGGGCATTTTCCGCCGTAAGTATCTTTCGGATGTCTGGTCAGCAGAACGTGTCCGCCTTCCGGATGAAGCATGCCGTGCAACAGCTTGCCATTGGAAATAATTCCCATTCCAACGCCCGTTCCGATGGTGATGTAAATGCTGTTGTCCAGACCTTTTGTGATTCCCCAGGTAGCCTCACCCAGTGCAGAACCGTTTACATCGGTATCAAATCCAACCGGGATGTCCAGTGCATCTGCGAAAGCGCCTACGATGTTGTAGTTCTTCCATGCTAATTTGGGAGTTGTGGTAATGTAACCATATGTTTCGGATTTTCTGTTCAGGTCGATCGGTCCAAAGCAACCGATTCCCAGTGCCTGAATGTCCTTCTCTTTGAAATACTCAATCATTTTCGGAACGGTAATTTCCGGTGTCTCGGTCGGGATAGAAATTCTCTCATAAATTTCTCCATTTGCGTTTCCAATTGCGCAGACCATCTTTGTTCCGCCTGCTTCTAATGCTCCAAGTCTCATTGTGTTTTTCTCCTCTCTTACGCCTCTGGATTTGAGCAGATCACGGAAAGTTTTCCTTCAAATCTGCATCCGTTAAAATTAGCCGGAATAATAAAGTGTGTACCTTTTTTCACCGTAATACCGTTTACAGTACCCTCTCCGGCAATAACGCTTACATTAGTATAATATTTTTTCGCATCTAAGGTGAATACACCGTCGATGTCGTATTTATCTACAGAGTAGAACTTGCATGTTACAAAATGGGTATGTACCGCGCCCGGGATTTCCTCTGTAAAGGTATCGATATCTGCCGTTTTAAACGGAGCCTCGATAACATCGATACTCTGCTCTACATGAAGTTGTCTCGGTTTGCCGTTCTGCAGTCTGTCATAATCGTATACACGATAGGTGATATCGCTGCTCTGCTGTGTCTCCAGAATCAGTGTGCCGCCTTTGATGGCATGTACGCATCCCGGATTGATCTGGAAGAAATCTCCCTTATGTACCGGCACTTTGCGGATGAAATCGCTCCACTCATGATTGCGGATCATTTTCTCCACTTCTGCCTTGTCTTTTGCATTGTGTCCGATAACAATTTCTGTACCCGGTTCGCAGTCCAGCACGTACCAGCACTCGGTCTTTCCAAGAGATCCATTCTCATGCTCTCCTGCATAAGCATCATCTGGATGAACCTGGATGCTCAGATCATTTTTTGCATCAATGATCTTGATCAGCAGCGGAACCTGGCTTCCCGGGTAATTTCCGAAAATTTCCGGCTCCTCTTTCCAGAGCTCACCTAATGTTTTTCCATCAAATCTTCCGCCTGCCACATGGCTCATTCCGTTGGCATGTCCGCTGATCGCCCAGCACTCGCCGGTTGTATCGCTCGGAATTTCGTAATCAAATACGTCTCTTAACTTTGTTCCACCCCAGATTGCTTCTTTGAACACCGGGTCCATAAATAAAAGCTCCATATTTTTCTAATCCTCCTTGTTTTCAGGATCTGTCCACTACATCTATTTTAACCGATAACATTCAAAAACGAAACCCCTAAAATGACAAACTTTCACATTTTCTGTAACCGGTTACTTTCCTTTTATTCCACCCTTTTTCTATATCAAAACAATCCTGTTTGTTATATGTAAAGCTGACTGTTTTCAGCCAGCCTTTTTTATAAAAAGCAATCGAAAAACGGTATTTTACCATCCGCGGTCTGCGCCGCCTTTTTTGTATTCAAAACCTGTAAAAAAGATTCGATTGCGAATCCTACACTTTATAATACTTTCCCGCATCCCATTTCGTGCAGGTCCTCTTTTTTATTCCGAAATTGCCGGGAGATATACCATAGGATCAATGGCTTTTCCGTCTTTTTTCATCTCAAAGAAAAGATTGCTTCCCTCTTTTACATAATATTTCGTCGGTGCTGCAACTGCTCCGATCCGTGCTGCTTTCTGAACTTTCTGGCCTGCCTCGAGGGAAACGTCTGTGAGCTGTCCGTAGATGGCTTCGTATCCATTTCCAAGATTCATGGTGACGGTGAGGCCGGTTCTTGCATCATTTTCCACACTCACAACTTCTCCGTCCGCTGCCGCCAGAACCGGAGTTCCTTCTGCCGCCGAGAAAACAACGCCTGGATTGCACTGGTAAAGATCCAGTGTCGGGAAATAAACGGTATTTTCCATGTTATACGGAATCAGAACTGTTCCAGTAACCGGCAGTTCCATGATTGTCGCTTCGCTGAACATCAGATCCTGTGCAGCCCCTGCTGTCTCAACTGCCGTTTCCTGATTTTCTGCAGAATCCACAGTTCCGGATGCTGCACTCGTTTCTTCATTCGCCGCTGTTTCTCCTGATCCTGTTTCTCCGTTCTGATCCGCCGCTGTTCCGTTTACCGCCTGCGCGTCCTGTCTTTCTGTATTCCCATCTGATTCTTCCGGTGTATTCTGAGCCGTCTCTGCATCTGCTTCTGGATTTCCCGCCGCCTCTTCTTCACACGCCGCTTCCATTTCCGGCACCTGTTCCAGACTGTTTTCCACATCATCTGCCTGATCCTGTACGGCACGCGTTCCGTCTGCATCTCCCGCCGTCTCCTCCGTCTGCTGTTCTGTAGTTCCGGTGCTTTCGTCCTCTGTAAGCTGTGCCGTCTCTCCCTGTTTCGCCTGATCTGCCTTACCGTTTCTCGCATCCTGCTGCCAGGTCAGCACTCCGCCTGCAATCATCATTGCCAGTGCCGCTGTGATCACGCCGATTCTCAACTTGTCTCTTTTCATGTTCTTACCACCTCTGCTGATATCTTTTTAAGCATTTCAGAGGCGTTTTTCGATTTCTCGCTCTCCTCCTGCTTTTCTACAGTAAGCAGTATTTCCCATCCGGCGCGATCTATACACAAAAACCGGATTTTTCCTTTCCGTTATCCACAATTTTTCCCCTGCGCTTCTTTCTTTTGTGGAAAACATAATTCTTTTCTGCGCATTCCGTGCAAAACATCCCCAATGTTATCCACACCTTATTTTCTCGACTTGCTTCACGTAAAAAAAAGAGCCGGAACCGGGAATTTTCTCCCGTTTCCAGCTCTCGCTTTCACCTGTATTTACTGTAATCTTCCATACACCGTACTCGCATCCGCGATGCTGTCCACCGCAGATCCCGAATCCGTCATGGCCTCTGCCGTAACAAGTATGTACTCTTCGCCTCCATATTCTGCAAAGCTGACCAGGCACTGACCCGCCTCATCGGTAAATCCGGTCTTTCCGCCTTCAATGACTGCCCCGTTCTCCAGTGTCGTACTCATCTCATAGCTGGTAAACCGGTGGAGCATCGTGTCATACAGCGTAATTCCCTCCGGGTGTGATGCGGTAGCCTCCGTTGTGTAAACCTCCCTCGTCACGATCTCGCGAAACGTATCACTCTTCAGACACTCACTCATCAGCACCGCAATATCACGGCAGGTAGAATAATGGTTGTCGTTATGTAGTCCCGTGCAGTTCTCAAAATGCGTATTGGTAAGTCCCAGTTCTTCTGCTTTCTGGTTCATCATGGCCACAAAACCTTCTTCCGATCCGCCGACTGCTCTCGCCAATGTCTCACAGGCATCTGCGCCGGATGGAAGCAGCACACCATAGAGAAGATCACGAACCGTCGGCTGTTCGTACGGATTAAATCCCGCTACCGACGCATCCTGTGCCGTCAGTTCCTCGAAGATGTCCTCCGGAACCGTAATCGTCTCGTTCAGATCCGGAAGATTTTCAATGGTAAGCAGCGCTGTCATAATCTTTGTCATCGACGCCGGATAAATTCTCTCATCTCCGCCCAGATTCATCATCTCAGCCAGATCGCTTTCCCGCACCAGCAGGGCATGCTGACTGTTCAGACCATCTGACGAAATCTGCTGTACCGGCTCAGGCGTCGGTGTAATCTCCTCCTCCGGGCTGGAATCCGATATCGGCTCTGAACTGTCCCCAACAAGAGAGGATGACGAAACCGAAGAGGATGCACTTGCGTTTCCATCCGTCTGTTTTTTCTCGTTCTTCTGCATCTGATATCCAAGCACGCCAATCAATCCGATAATGATAACAAGCAGAACACTTAAAATCACTTTCTGCTGAAACTGGCGTCTTCGTCTTTTGTTTTTCTTTTTTTGTGCCATAAACAGATTCCTCCGTTCTTTTTTATTCTTTCAAAGCATAGTACATTTCCTGCTCTTTTGCAAGATTTTCGCCGTAACCTTAAGATAAACATAATCAAAATTGGTCCACCGGACCAATTTTGGATATGCAGAACAAAAAAAGAACCCTCGAAAGGGTTCCACATAGTGAAGCATCGGGGATTCGAACCCCGGACAACTTGATTAAAAGTCAAGTTCCCTTACCGCCTAAAATGCCCGCAAATACGCCATTTTTGCGAAAGCCCATGACACAAAAATGACACATTCAGATCTTAGCACATTGTGTCTATCCTGTCAAATAAAAAACCGCGTCAATTTTTGACACGGTCTTTTGTACGTATATTATTTGTTTTGTCTATATTTCTTTATCCGTTTTGCGTTTTCAGAAATGTTTTCATTATATGCAGGTCTTACCCTCGGTAAATAGGCATGAACTGTCGTTTCTGCATAACCAGTTATTTCAGAAATTTCTTTTGCATTTTTTCCTCGATCATATAAATTCAAAATAATTTCATGAGTATCATTTGCAACAATTCCATACGTAGATAATACCTTTGCTATTTGTTGCCAATTATACCCAGTAATTTTATGCACACCTGTTATTGATTGTTTTTCTTCGAACGCCGATAAAATTTTTTCATCTTTTAAATTCATATAGTTTCTCCTCTCAAATATTTTAGTTCTCCCCTCTTATTTTATCTTGTTCAACAACTCTTTCCAACAAATTCAGCACATACGACGGCGGCTTTCTTTCTCCACTCTCCCAGTGACACAAGGTCCCTTTCGGGATCCCATACCGTTTGCAGAAAGCTCCTTGTGAAAGTCCGGAGCGTTCTCTTATCTCTTTAATCGTCATAACTTTCTTCCCCGTCTTTCTTCGCCATCCACTCTTTATTTTGTTTTATCCTGTTAAAACTTTTTACTATTTTTTTCTCGAATTTCTTCTTTTCTTCCTCTGTCATTTCACGATCGTTTTCAATTTTGTTTATGACTTCTTTTGTTATTCCTTTGTTTTCCCGGACCACTTGATATGCCCATTGTGCTCCTTCGTAGTTCATGCACTGTAGTGTGTGAATGATTTTCTGTGTGATCACATATCCCGGATTGATCACCGGCATTGAGTTTAATTTTTCTTTTTGCTTTTGGGGCGCTCCGCCGACGAACAATTTTGCTGAGTCTCTCGGGTTTCGTATTGCTTTCGGATAAGTTGGTGGTATGAAATCAGCTTTTCCTGTTATACTGCATATTCCGTTTGGATCCAGCTTTTTCAGATAGTAGTCACGCCATTGGAGGTCTTGCCCGTCTCCTGTTTGTAGCGCGTACAGGCAAAATCTTTCGTATTCGTCCGATATGGAGGCCCTTGTCAGGGTTTCCCTCGTTACCATCACGAAACAAATCATTACCTTTTCTTCCGGAAGATTTACTTTCCTTAAAAGATCTTTGATGCACTCTCTGAGAAGTCCTTTTTCGAGAAATTTGTACACTGATTTCGCCAGCTCGTCGTCTACTTTCTCGATATATTCTCCTAACTGCTTCATGTAACTTTCGTTCTTTTCTTTGCATTTCGGGTCATTGTACTCGTTGCATAAATATTGCATATTATCATGAATCGGGTGCGGTGCACATCCACTCGTTCTTGACTCTGATTCAATCGTGCACGGAATCGTAAAACGATCTTGCTCATTCAGTGTTGCCCCAACGAAATTTCCACTCTCGTCGAGCAATACTTTTATGTTCGGTTTAATTCTCGTGTGCGCAATCGGAATGATGTTCTCCACTCCCATTCTTTCGTAAATATCTAGGATCTCTTTCCAGTACATCTTTTCCTCCCCTTTCTTTACAGCTCGATTGAGAACTCGCTGTTCAGCAGCTCTTCAAAATCTGGATCTTTTTCTACGTAAGCTCTCAGAAACTCTTCCGGTTCACATGGAGCCATCTCGAAGTGAAGGTCTTCTCTGATCTCATCGTTCATATAGGTTGCGATGTTCTCCATTTCTTCCGTGTTCAGTTTGTATTCTTCTCCGTATCTTGTCATTGTTGTTTCCGCCTTTCTCTTTTTTGTTTTGTGTTCCTTTGTTAATTATATTGTACTCCATTGGAGTACAAAAGTCAATAGTTTTTTCAAGTTTCCCAATAGTTTTTTATAGAAAAGACGCAGGGGTTGGTATCCCTGCGTCTCCTCATTATTTCTGCTCGTTGCACCACTTCTGCAGCTCCGTTACCATCAAGGTCCTCGTAATAATCTGTCATACCATATTTTACGTCATTAAAATATGCAGTGAAATATTCATTTTCATTTAAATTCTTTGCTTCCGAACTATTCGTTATTACCACTTTTTCTTCTATTTTTACTACCACCTTTCTGATTTGTTTATTTCCTTTCTGTGATTATATATTAGCACATTATACGTATAATGTGCATTTTTTTGCAAATAAAAAAAGCCGTGCCATTTCGACACGACTATTTTTTTATTCGTAAAACACGATATCGGCGCCCGCATCGCCCTCATACTCTTCTGCGGCCTCCTCCGCCTCTTCGTAAGTTTTGACTTTTGCGATCGTTTTCCGCGTTTCTTTGTCGACCACGAAAATTTCCATTGGAGTAAACTTCCAAATATCTCCGCCTCCGATCCACTCGCCGTCTTCGTCATATTCGTTTTCCTGGATCGAAAACTCTTCGACCGTGAAGAGGCTTCCGGATGCGCAAACATCCGTTTTGTATTTTTTCAATTCCTTTTCGGCTTCCTCTTTGGTTCCGAATGAAGCAATTTTTTCCGGATCCACATCGTACATCGTGCATCCTTCCTTGATTTCATCCCTTTCTTTCCAGCTGATTTCTGCTGTTGTTTTTACGATTTCAAATTTTTTCATTTTCTTATCTCCTTTTTTCTCTTTACTATTTTTTAAGTCATTGTCGATCAGTTCATTTATATACTGATTAACGCTTTTTCCTTTTTGTGCAGCCCTACTTTTAATAACTTGTTTGCTTCCCGCCGGTACAACCAAATTTATCCGATCGTATTTCTTCTTTATATAATTGTTGATATATTCAATTTGATTAAATTCTTTTGTTTCTCTCATAATTACCGCCTTTACATCAAAGAGTCAAGCGCCGCAGCGTCTCTGCTATTGAAATATTTCTTTCATCAATTATTATTTCGTTTCTATGGTTATAATATATCACATATTGCGCAATATGTCAATACATTTTACGTAATATATTTATTTTAATTTTACCTTAAAAAATGGCAATAAAAAAGCCCCAGGTATCCGAAGATACCCAGGGCAAAGTGGCGTATAAATTGCATGTATGGAATTGCACCGGATTTCTCTGGTAAGAAAGTCTTTTTGCGTGGTTTACTGGTTACTTCTGACCGATCACGTTTCAGGATCACAACCGGTCAGTTGATTCATCAGTTGAACAGTGCGTACCAGGTGTTGGCTCCGCAGTATCCATCGGCTTCGAGGCCTTTGGATTTCTGGTAGGACTTGATCGCGGCAGTCAGTCCGTCTCCGCAGAGAGCGTCCATGTTATCGAAATAAAAGCCTTTCGCTGCGAGGATGAACTGAACTAGGAAGGTAAAGGTTCCCTGAGTTCCATGGCTGACGGTGGCTTTCGAAGCAACTTTTTTGCATGATTCGAAAAAGTTCTTGTTGGTCGGATCCAGCTTCGTGCCGTATCTCCGGTTCATCAAGTCTTTCCAAACCGCCAGGGCAGCCCATCTGGACTTATCGCCGTAGTCTCCGTCCACGCGCAGTTTGGCTCCACAATACTTCAGGATCTTGTCCCCATAGTTGCTGTTGAGCCATTTCTGACCATCAGAAACGTTGTTTCTGGCATTGTTGCTGCCGGATCCGGTGCTCGTAGAGTTTCCGCCTGCTTCCGCGCCGTCAGCAATATTGGTTGCCGTGTGTAATCCATCGTTTAAGAGGATGTCCCCGGCAAGCAGGTAGTCAGGTCCGTTCAGGTATTTTTTGTCCGTCAGGACGGTAAAACCTGCAGCTCTGAACGCTGATCGCATATCTCCGGTGTAAGTTGCTTTCAGGTTTTTGAGAGAATCGATGTTGAGCAGGTGTCCGACCGCTTTGACATTTGCAATGACTCCCGCGGAGCAGTCTGCCTCGCAGGCGATGGTGATCTGCGATGGATCGTAGTTGCTGGCTTTGAGGTGCTGCCAGTATGTATCACGCTGTCCCTGATCGTAACCAATCAGGTCGTTTTTCGCCGCCTTGACACCAAGCTCTGCGATTTTTGCACGTACTGCAGAGTTCGGATGCCGCAGTACGCACTTCCAGGGACGGGAGTACCACGGGATCAACGCCCATTCGGTTCCTGTCTGATCTCCGGCTCTGCCGCCGGAATATCTGCCGTTTTCATCGTGTCCACTGTTTGAGATTAAGCTCATAGTTCCTTCCTCCTTATCGTTGTTGTCCTGATAGAGCATGAGATACTGTTCTCCATAATTGGCTCGTTTACTTTTTACGCTGTCCCCAGTATCCAGGGGCTGCTCGAATTTCTGCAGAAAGATGTCCGACGCCTCCTGCACAGTCGTTGCATTTTTGAGAGCGTAGAAAACGCTTCGATATCTGCTCTGCAGTTCCGAAATCATGTACTCAATCTGCATTGTCGGGTCTCCGATCGAAACCCCTTTCTTTTTCGCCAGATCATACAATCCAGCTTTTCGGCCAGCACTTGTCCACTGGCACAGGCCATAGCCATACTGGCGGCTGTCTCCCATCGAATGCAGAAACAACTCCCGAGAGATCTCTCCGCTGTCTACCGCCTCGGTATAGGTATCGTCTGTGTACTTATACCCCAGGCGTTCCTCGCACAGGTCTTCCAGATTACGGGGATTGAACCCCGATTCTGCAAAGATATTTCCCATCACTCCGCAAGCTCCGTAAACTGATGCCCCGGCAGCGATCAGGCAGTTATATACCGCATCCGTATTCATATTTCGTGAAATTGCCACGACGTTCTCCTTTCACAGCAAAAGAGCGGGTATGATGCCCGCTCTTTGACCTTCTTTATAACTACTGCTGGAATCCGTTTACCTTCCCGTCGTCCAGCAGGTCTTTCACGCCTTTGAACCATTCATCAATTACCTTCATCATCATTTCTTCTGTTACAAAAACCTGCATCCACTTTGGTAAGAGTCCGCGTGCCTGGCTTACAACCCATTTGAGTTTCTGCTTTCCCTGGCCGGATTCATTGTAGACATGCTCGGCTTTCAGGATCAACTGGTATACATCCCCCCGGATGCCGTCCATGCCGCGCATCTTTGCATACTGATATGCCATCACTACTGTGATCGCAACCAGGATCACAAGTGCCACCACCAGAATCGGCAACGGGATCTGTTCCAGAAATTTTAATACTTCCATCTTTCTAACCTCCTGTTATTCGCCCGTCAGAGCCTCGTATAGCCCCGTGTGGGCTTTTTATGTACGTCTATGGTATTTGTTCATTGCGCACATGTATGACCTATCAATTTTCATATTAGCTCCTTCTGCCGGAATTGCGCCGGCGCAAAAGAGGACGGTTGTTGGCCGCCCTCACTCTGATTTCTTTTCCTGCTCCTGGTTGATTGCTTTGTCCGCGACTTCCAAGCCCTTCGTCAGAACAACCGGTACATCAAATCCAGCTTCCACAAAATTCTCAATAATCGACCGGATTTCGTTCACCAGCAGCGACGCGAGCACAAACCACCCCAGCAGTGTTGTGATTTTGAGGTCAATTCCGATTGTATTACCAATTTCGACAAAAGCCGTGCTTGCTCCAAACGCTACTACAATCATAAGCCAGTACCCAAGTTTCTTGAGTACCCCTTTCCAGCCCGCGCTGGAGCTCTCTTTGTGGGCAATTCTGCTTTTCATCCAGCCCGTAAGCCAGTCCGCCACGTTCAGGCCGAGAAAAAGTGCAAACAGGATCCAGTGTGGCCCCAACAGATACGACAGCACCGCTACCACGCTGCCTACTACAGCGTTATAAGAGTCAATAATTTTCATGGTTTTTCTCCTTTTTCTTCTTATTTTATGTGTTAAAAATAGGACCTCCGCGCGGGGTCCTGCTCTAATCTCAGTCATATTTTCTCCTTCAAAAAATGAGAGCGGAAATCCGCTCTCACACAATGCACCGTCTGTGGTCCCGCTTTAAATTGGCTCTCGATACCTGAGCATAGACCATGGTGGTGTTAATATTTACGTGCCCGAGGAACTGCTGTACCTCTTCGATTGGCATTCCTCGATCCAATCCATCTGTCGCTGTCGTGTGTCTGATCAGATGTGGATACACTCTCCGCCCGATTTTAGACATCTCTCCCAACTGCCGCACCCTTTTCTCAATCGCCGGCTTCTTCAGCCGGCCGTGAGGAGCGCGTTCTGAAACAAATAAGGCTGGGTTATCATCATTTCTTGTCGCAAGATAATTTTTCATCGCAAGTTCGGCTCGTACATTAAGGCACGATGTACGGTGCTTATCCCCCTTTCCAAAAAGATGCACGTCCTTCTGCTCAAAATCTACGTCTGTAATGTTCAGGCGTTCCAGCTCCGTCACGCGGCATCCGGTACTATACAGCATCTCGATCATGGCCTTGTCTCTGAGCGTCTCGCACGCATTTCTCACCCGTTCCAGCTCCATTCCGGATAGTGGCTTTCTCTGTGCCCGCTCATACTTAATCGCCTTGATGTTTCGGCATGGGTTGCTTCCGATGTATCCTTCGTTGGCCGCCCACTCCAGGAATGTGTGAATAATGACTCGGCGATTATCTAGCGTTGCATTGCTGATTTTTCTTGTTTCCTGGGTCTGGTACAGATACACCCGAATATCGTTCGTCGTGATTTCTGTCAGCTGCTTATTGACCTGGAAAAAGAAATCCCGGAGGACCATGTTGTACAGCTCCAGCGAGCGGATGCTCAGTCCCTCGATTTTTCGTGTCGCAAAATAAATCTCATAGCATTCCGGAAGATATCCCTCGTATGGGACGATTTCCGTTTTTCTCGGCTCTATTTCGTAGTCCGACACAAAAATGGTCAATTTCTGATACACGATTTTAAGTGCATCATCCGGGATCTGGTTCACAAGCTTCGTCACGAATTCTTTCACAAACTGTTCGCGCATAAAAAAACCTCCTTGTGGGGTACCCAAAAGGAGGCGGATGTGTTATAATAATCACAGCCCCCTTGTGGGTGGGAGGAGCCGAACTTTTATGATTGGTAGTCAGGGAGTTCGGCTCCCATTTTTTGTTTTCTACCCTATCATTATAGCATATTTCACGCGCGATTTCTTCATTTTTTCGAATATATTTTCGATTTTCTCAGCAAATCTAATTAACTAAAACATCAATAGAAAAGAGAGGCACTAGCCTCTCCTAATTTTTGCTTTATGTTGTATTTTTTTCATCAAATCATCAAATTCTTTACTCGTAATTATTTTGTTTATTTTATCAAAGCATTCATATCTCCAAGAATATTCATCTGAATACTCAAAATCATATACTGTATCGTACAAATTATATACACATTCTACTTGCTTAAATGACAGAAAATCTAATTCTAATAATATGTTTTGCCATTCTCTATTATATCTTAAATTCTCATATGTCTCTAACCTATTCTGATTATGCTGATCCACATAGTTTTTAATGCTTAATATATCATAATATAACATTCTTGCACTATGTCTCTTTTTGTTTTTACTTTCCATATAATGCCATATTACATCTGTAATGACCGTAATCAACGCACCTAGTAATACACATTCTATTTCTATATTAAATCCCATGTTATTAGCTCTCCTTCCACCGCTATTATACAGCAGAAGGAGAAAATTTCCAAGAATTCTTAGTTAATGTCTTCTGATACCATATCCAATACGAGGCGGCGCTTCGTCTGTTATGCCTACATATCCCAATATATCACTGCTTCTTGCTACCACTCACTCGCGTCTGGTATAGTGGTCTCGAGGAGGTGGTTATCATGGCTCATCCACGCAAATCCGAAGAGGACAAGTACAAGAAAATGTCGATCAGCTTTGAACCGGAACAGCTTAAGCAGCTTATCTCATACTGCGAACGCGAAGAGCGTACCGCATCGTGGGTCATCCGCAAGGCTCTTTCCGAGTGGCTTGAGAAACATGATTCATGATCCTTTTCCAATGCTACCGATACCATTCTATGTGTTTCAAATGGTATCGGTAGTTACCTTTCTGCTTCTTTTAGTTAATTAGTTGTGCTGAAAGTTTAATAGCACCATCTTTTGCAATAACTTGTTGAGAAATATATATCGAAATAGCATTGATTTCGGAATCAGCATGTACTTCTTTTGGTCTGTTGAACGTTATTCCTTCGGATTTTACACTTCCGTCAGAATAATATATATTCACCATTCCAGAGCTGGTAACCGTTCCAGTTACATTTTCAACCAGAATTTGAATATTGTTATTTGCAGCTACGAAAAAGTCAAGAATACTATCGGAATCCAAAACGTCTTTTTTGGTGCTTACTTCGATATATCTTTCATGATTAGATTCGTTATCGGCACTACATAATATAGCCATATTTCCATATTTATTTAAATATGATAGTCTAACGTATCCTTTTTTAGTCACAAACAGGTATCTTTCTTGAAGAACTCCATATTCTCCCGAATAAACTCCACTTACAAATGTATGATTTTCATCATACAATGCCATAACGAGCATTTTACCGCCAGAATTAGTCGAAACAATAATGTCACCAACATCAACAGGGATTTCATCCGTATACGAATATCCCGAATAATTTTGTGTGATAGTACCATCTTGGTTAATATAACCAGTATTTGATGCGACATTTTCAAAAGTGCGCTTTCTAGGGAAATTCATCTTTTTTTGGCACGAACTATTTCTGCCGATAATAAAGCCAACTTCATTCAAAAATTTTATGCTATTATCTTGGCAAATGTTTCCGATACTATTGTTGCCGCTAATTAAAAGTGCATTCCCTGCTAAATTTCGAAGAGATGATATTGTATTATTTCTGATTGTGCATTTTATAGCATCGTCAAAACAAATTCCATCTACCGAGCTTTCACCATTTGGGTCATTTGCAAAATTTAAAATTTCGTTGTCAAAAATTGTAATGTTTGTAACGTGGGCACCTTTAATGCCTTGTTTTTTGCTATTAGAAATGAAATTTCCTGAAATTTTAACATGAACACATCTTTCGTCTGTCCACCCATTGAGTAGTAATCCATAATTTCCACCAAAAATAGTGTTACCTTGGATTATAATGTCATGGGATGCTCGTTGAACCATAATACCTCCATATTCATTATTTCGGATTTCATTCCCTAAAATAATATTGTCATTGCATCCGCCAAAAATACCAATCCCATATTGCCCGTTATCGAAGAAAAAATTGTTTGAAACTATTAGTCCAGACCCACCATGACATTGTATTCCATTCATTCCATTTTGCGATGCGAAGCAACCAGAAATAATGTTTTTGTTTCTCTCGATTTGAATATCAAGTGGCATAAAAATATCAATTCCATGCTCGCCCCACTTATCAAAAGTAGAGTTTAAAATTCTTGAATATGGACAATCAAAATACATTATTCCATGTCGTCCACCGTTTTTAGCAATTACATTTTCAACATTTATGTTTTTACACCATGCGAAATGCAAACCGTTTTGCGCATAATAAGTATCTGGGCTTTGTTCGTTTACATCTGCTCCCCAATCAATTTTAATCCCTCGAATTATTACATCGCTGATATTGAAACCAGAAAAGCAAGAAGATACATTTCTTAAATAAGCACCTTTTAAGTAATTATTTTGAAGACTTGTTTTGGCAGTACCTTTTGTTTTATATGTTGGTCGTATTTTTATTGTTTTTGCTTGATAGTGCGGTTTTTCAATATAAAATGTTTCCCAAACAGAAGAGTCTTCCTTTGAGGTCAGTTCCACATACATTCCTTCAAAAAAATCATAAACTTCTTCTGTAGACGTAACAGTTAAAGAACCTTTTGAAATCGAAGCAATATTTATAGTTTTTGATTTTGATGTCTTAAATACTGCTCCATCTGAAATAAGAGATAAACTTGTTTTGCATTTTATTTCAGCCTGTATATCAAACACCGAATCTGGCGTGAAATATATTGTATTAACTTGTGGCTTCGAAATAACATTGTTTATAAGTAACTGGTCGTTGTTGCCTGAGCAGATGTAATTTGCTGTGTTTTTATAAGCACTATTTGCACCAGCAATTATTGTGACCCCATTATTTCTTTTTGCTAAAGTATTTTTCTTTGCTAAAAAAGGAAGATATTGCTCATTTTTTATTAGATTTATTCCGTTGAAGTAATTATCAAAATACTTTAGGTCTGTGCTTTCTTCAATCAAAAAAGTCACATCAACAAGAAATAAATTCTTAAACTTGAAAACCATCCCTTGCTCATTTCCAGCAATTCCTTCGCTATAAAATCCAAGTTCAGCATTTTTTTGAGGTTCAATAAGTCCTGATACCGTATACCATGTTGACGGAGTAATCGTTGTTACTGGAGAATAGCTATCTCCTATATAAATTTTGCCGAGAGCAGTAAAATTTTCCGTATACATTTCGCATTTTGCGTAGTATGTATGACCTGTTTGAAAGTTTGGTATAGCCCCAATTCGTTGGATTCTAAAATCTTCCGCGTAGGTGTTCATAATAACAGATAGAACACCATTATCTTCCGAAATTGTATTGTTTGGATTATTTGTTTTCCATTCATCGAAATTTATATTATTTAACTGATTATAAATATCGTATTCAAGTGGAACTATATCTTCCTTGAGCGAACTAACCTGCTCCGTCATTGCCGTGTAGTCGGCCGGCAGGCTTTTCTTGACTT
Source organism: Blautia sp. AF32-4BH (assembly GCF_003460565.1). NCBI lineage: Bacteria > Bacillati > Bacillota > Clostridia > Lachnospirales > Lachnospiraceae > Blautia > Blautia sp. AF32-4BH. The sequence continues at coordinate 243,504 of NZ_QTVL01000004.1, forward strand.
CTTCTGCGTAGGCGCTTATCTCCTCTTTCATTCGCTCGATGATGTCCGTCTGTTTTTCAACCGGCACGGCAGAATCTACTTCCATTCCTTCTAATACGTTCAGAGTGGCGAGCGTCGAATAGAATTTCTGCCGCAGCTCCGAGCCCTGGGTTTTGTAAAGATAGACCACGAACGCGGTTTTGCCCATGTACTGCACAGCATCGGCGTCTACGAGCCACGAAAACGTGATGGCGCTCCCGCTTGCCTGCATATCTGTGATGTTGTAGTAATTTTTATTTCCTTTGGCGTTTGAGTACAAAATTCTCCCGGAGAATGTGGACATGTCGAAGCCGTGGTAGTACCGGTTCATGCCGAATTTGATCTTATTTACATTTTTATCTCCTTCAACTCCAGCCACTACGCCGTTTTTCGGGATAGAAATCACTCTCAGATGTTCGTCAATCCAGAACTGCAGATCATCGTCCGTGACTGGTGTTGCGTACTCTTCCGCATCTTCCAGCATCTCTTCCAGTAATTCGTCTGTTGTGCTCATGTCATTCCTCCTGTTTCACTTCTACCCTGTTTGTTGACAGCTTCATTCCGTCTTTTCCCAGTCCTACTACGTTCACGTACCATTTCTTTCCGTGCAGCACCTCGGTTCTCACGATGCAGCAGTTTCCAGTGATTTTTTCCGAAAAGCATTCTGCAATCTTCGAGTCAATTCGGCGGAACTCTGCCACTTTTACTTTTCCTGCCCACTCCCGGTCAAAATAAAATTTCGCTGTCATATACTGCTCACTGCCCGCCACCAGACCGGAAAAATCCCCTCGCTTTTCGATCTGCTGACCCATAACAGAAAATTCAAGTACTCTCATGATCTTTCCCTCCTAAGCTGTACGTTTCCAGATATAGACTGTGATGTACGGCGGCATGTTATTGATAGTTTTTGATCCATCAATAATATTGGAGACTTTATTTACTCTAATATTTCCAACCGATGTCTGTGCTTTCCATGATGCATTATTCATTTTTGCCTGGACCGTAGAGCCATACGGTCCTCCATCTTCTCCGAAAATCTGATACATAGATCCCTCATCGGCTCCGTTGGTCTCGTAGTGTTTGTGGTCGATGTTGTTTGTCACAACACCGGCCTGCAGTCCAGCTGTGTTCCATTTTTTCGTGGTGTCTTCTTCATCAACGCCAACCAGTGTCCTTCCTTTTGCGTATCTCTCCCACGTTCCGCCAAAAATTGTATTCGGATCTGCAGTTTTTTCTTCCGTGATCCACACGGATCCAACCGGATGATCCGCCAGAGCATCTCCGTGCATATAGATTTTGTACGCACCGCTGCTCGTATCATAGGATCCCATACGGATTTTTCCATCTGCCATAAATCCTACGTACTGCACCTTAACTCCTTTTTTTGTGATCAGTCCGAATGCATCCGTTCCTCCAGACCATCCGCCCAGATCCGGGTAGAATCCGTCCGAAAAGCCTGCATAGCTTTTCAGTTTTGTTTTCAGCCACTCCTCCACAGTTTCCCCTGTGGTTTCTGCTTTCTGGATATTTTTCAAATCGTCCACGGCAATTTTTTTCTCATTTCCGTCTGCGTCGCAAATTGCTACATAATCCGTGCTTTCGACTTTGGCTTTCGTTGGCCACTCAAACATTGTCATGTCCATTTTTTCTGTCTCCTCTCTATGCCGGTATCCACCGCACCGGATATACTGTTACCGTTTGTTCCGGCTTTGGCACCTCCTCCGTGCCTCCCTGCTTATATCTCAAAACATGATTCCACGGCGGCGTATGGGAATAGTAACCCCTTGTACAGATTTCGGTTCCCGTCTGATCCCCGGTCTGTCCTCCTACCGCTCCACCGAATTCGTTTTGCGAAGCGTGCACAACCTGTCCATTGCCTATGTAGGTTGCTACATGATAGCCCTCGCTCAGCAGTACATCGCCGCGTTTCAGACCTGATCCGGAATAGACGTCTACACTCCCGATCGCATCCGAAAAGCCACAGCGCAGGAAGACCGCCCGCATATCCCCAGTGTAGGATGCTCCATACGTTTTCACCGGCACGCCGGCCTCCTGCCACGCTGTGATGCAGAATGAGGAGCAGTCATAATCCGGCCCCCATCTGTAGCCCTGATCGTATCCATGTGAGTTATCAGCCGCAATATTCAACATCCAGGCAATCGCCTTTTCAATTTTTTCGATCGAATCATCATCCAACGCCAGATGCGCTTTCCAATAATTCGCATACTCTTTTCTTTTTGGCTGCACTGCTCCGGCGTGCTGCTCGTAGTTGAGCTCGAATAATTCTACGAGCGTTTCCAAGCTTTCTCCGGAGTTCCAGAATTCCGCAAATGACATCGACGTGGTTCTTTTTTGCCACTGGATCCCTACATTTTTTTCGTATAGGATTCGTTGTAGCTGCCCGTTGATATTTTTGCTCTCATATCCTTTCGACGCGGCCCAGCTCGTATATTTCGTGGATGGTGTCCACTGCACCAACCCAAACCCCAGGTCTGTTCTGCTGCTGTCGAGGTTCTGCCAGATTCCCGGATTGCACGTTGATTCTGCGTACATATTACCCAGCACGGCAAGCGCCGCATTCTGCGACGCTCCATTTCGGACCATGAAATTGTAGATGTACTGCGCATTATCTGTGGCATTTTCCATACTCAGATAAGCATTTGAGCTAATTAGTGCCATTTTTTAACTCCTCCCACGTTCCATCTGATTTCTTGATCCTTCCTCCGGTGATTCTGCCGTTTCGGATAACCAGATAGCTCTCATCCGAGTACACGAGCTTTCCACTCAATCCCGCGGAACCGGAATATCCCTCGTAGATTGATCCAGCCTTGAATCTGATATAATCGTCTTGCGGGTTGACCTCCACGAAGGTGTTTCCGCTCCCGATCATTCCTGACCATGTGCTTTTTCCGGTTGCAATATCTATATTCTGGAGCAATGATATCTGGATAATTGCCTTTCCGCTGGATTCTTTCAGCACTACTTTTCCATTCTCCAGCGCTACAGAATAATGTTTTCCATTTTCTTTTCCGGCAATTTCCAACAATGACGCGAAAATCTTACCACTGTTCAGGTCCAGTTTAAATCCCTGCTCCCCATCCTTGTAATTTTGTGACATCAATACGCCTGCGATGAGATAATCCGCCAGAAATCCCTGACCCGTTCCAAACGTTTTCCAATCCCAATCTCTGCCGTCCGGCGTTCTTTCGGATGCGATCAGAAATCCCGTGGTTCCAAGTGCCATCGCTCCATACAGATCGCTGTTCTTGTCCAACTCTTCGAAAAGGATTGCTTTCGCCGCCTGTTTTTCCGCATTTTCTGCAGTTGCTTTCAGCCTTGTTTTCATCAGGTTAATCATTCCGGTTACCTGATCGCCTTTTACGGTTCCATCTTTGTTCAGCGCCAGCTCTGCTGTTTTCATCGCCGCACTGATCCGATCCAGATAATCGTTCTCCTCGGATCCGAGCGTGACTGTTGTATTTCTTTTCATGATGCAATCCCACACCACGCTCACAGCACGTTCTCTTGTCGATATCTGCAGATCTTTGTTCTCCACTTTCACGTAATCTCCGAGGCCGATTTTCACAAGTTTCTCCACATCTGCGTACTCAATTGTGTTTTCGATATTGATAAGATCCACTTCATACGTGATTTCCGGCAGGTCACATCCTGCCTCAAAATCTGCTTTTGCCTTTTTCCGTAATGCTTTCTGCAGATCTTCCAGTGTAGCATATCCTGTTTCATCGTTTCCGCAGTCCTCCTGCAGTTTTACGTCTTCGTATTGTACCACTTTTGTGTAGGCGATCGGATATTTCCCAATATTGGGGCTGTCCACATAGTAACTATCATCTGGCAGTGTGTGCCCATTGTAGCTCTCCGGAATAATTCTGGTAACCACGTTATCCATGTTTACTTTCGCCTTAACGGACGACATGTTAAATCCAAGCCGTGCTTCTGCTCCGTAATCTCCTCCGGCTCTTTTCCTCATCTGGCATACGTAATTCTGGAAAATAGGTTCTCCACCCCATCTGTTGATGAAACTGTTTTCATCGTCAGACAGCAGCGCCTCAATCAAATTCTTCCTGACGTAGTACGCGGTATTGATATCCGTGATATCCGAAATAACACGATATTTCCCAGCGCTGATCTTCTCCGCCGCCTCCGTGCCCGTGCACTGTGTTGGCCGCACATCTTTCAGATGGGTTTCTCTTGATGCATCAAAAAAGATGGGCCGTGCCTTTGCGGCAAGTCCACCCATCTCCTTTTCTGCATCATACACCCGGAACTGCTCGTTTTCTCCGTATGGGGTCGGTGCTGTGATAACGGATCCGGCTTTCAGGCAATCAATATACAGCGCATCCGCCGCACACTCGATCTCCATATCCCATTCCCCGCTAAGCTGCATAGTCAGCTCGCATTTCTTCGGATGCAGTACACAGTCGCCGTTATTTTCAAAATTTTTGTTTTCTGGCTTGTAAACCTGTATCATCTTGTCCTCCAACGCGGTGCAATCGAAATCTCAAATGCAGAATCAAACAAAATCACATTCTCACCCGGGTTCAGATAGAAATCTTCATAGTTTCCTCTGATTGCATTGCTCGCATTTCGTCCATGACCATTCACTGTGATTTCTTTTTCCGTATCGATAATCAACGTTCCGTTGACCTGTGCAAGCAGCTCATTTCCGTTGATTCGTCCCCAACACTCTCCGTGGCCCTCAATTTTGATTTTGGGGCACGAGGTGTCATACTCATTCGTCAGTGTAAAAAACTTTCTTTTTGTGGCTACTTTCTGGCCGTTTTCTGTCAGCACGTATCCTCCGCCGCCTACTTTGTGGCCCCAGTATACCGGCATTGGATATGGCTTTTCATATTCATCGCTTCCGCGTACGTACAGATACGGTGAGCAATAGAATGTGATCGTGAATTTTCCCACCCGCAGGCTTTCTCTGCTGTTTTCGCTTAAAACTGCATAATAGGCGCGGTACACAAACACTGGATCGTCATTCAGGATCAGTTCTGCATTTTTCTCCTGCGCCCATCGTTTGATTTCCCGCCATTTTTCATGCCATTTCGATTCCGGGCCGATATAGTTCATCTCGATCGAGATTGTCATCTCCTTGTAACGGCCATTGTCGATATGATAAGCCCCATCTACTCCCGGCACTTCCAGAGTTTCGATGTCCCGTTCTGCTGCAGGGATGTTCGGCCTGTTGACCACAAAAATGCAGAGGTCAGCTGAACTGACCCCCGCAAAAATAACCTCATAATCATCAATCACGCAAAGCCTCCTTTCCAGACAGGCTTGCTTGTCTGCTGTCTGTTCAGCTCTTTGATGGTTAATTTTACAACTTTCTGGTAGATTCTTTCATCTCCAAGATTGATCACGTTTTCCATTGTCAGACCGAGATTTCCCAGGACTTCCGCAAGCGCCTTTATCAGATCCGCATTGTTTTCTTTTACTTCCTCGCGGACGTATTTTCTCAGTGTTTCAATTGGTGTTACAGCTTCCGGTCCTGCCTCGCCTGCTACGTCGATCGTGTTTCCAGACTGATTAATAACGGTCGGTCTGTTCAGGATCGCGCCTTTCGCGTGCCAATTGACGCTTAACCTCGGGATGCTTCCTTTTACTAGATCGCCGATCGACCATCCCGGCGGTGATATCCGAAAATGTGGCATTTTTATTTTTGGTGTCGGCCATTCGCCGGCAAAAAAACGTTTTACTGCATCTAGTGCATTTTTTACCACGTTTTTGATTTCTTCAAATTTGCTCCAGAATTTATTTTTGACTCCTGTGAGCTTGCCGCCTGTCAGCTTGTCGATCACATCAAATCCCGTGGACCATATTTCCTTCCATGTCTGCCAGCTCGCGGCCAAGATTCCGGTGATTCCGCCTCCGTGTTTTTCGTAGGCATCCTGGATCCGGCCGAGCTTCTCTTCGCCCAGCTCCACGCAGAAATCATAACCGGCGGTCAGTACCGTTTTTAAAATATCAATCCCTTCGAGTACCCCTTCCCGGAATTCGTCGCAGGTTGTCCAGAGTGTAAAAACAGCAATCACAATTGCCGTTATAATTGCGAGGACCGGATTCGCCGCGATGATGCCAAATAGACCCGATAAGCCTTTTGCTATGACCGGAATACCTCCGATTATTTTTGCCCCGCTACTCACCACTGTTCCAAGCACAATAAGCAACGGACCAATAGCAGCTACGATCAGGCCAATCTGTATAATCATCTGTTTTTCCGATTCCGACAACCCGTTAAACCATTCTGTAAATTGCGAAATCTTTTCCGCAATATTTTCGATAATCGGTGCGAGTTCCTCCATCAGTGTTGTTCCAAGGTCGATAGCATCGTTTTTCAGCTCATTCGTCGCCTTTTTAATCTTTGTGGAGTTTGTGTCCAGTTTTTCAAATGCCGTATTTGTCGCACCTGCACTATTCTGCATCTGTTCCAAAACGCCATTAAAATTCTCAGCGCTGTCTCCCAGCAGGATCATACCTGCTTTTCCGGCCTCCGAACTGCTCCACATATCGCCAAACGATTTGTTGTTTTCCGTCGCCGCATCGCTGATTATTTTCAGGACATCAGATAATGACATGCCGCTGTCCATCAATTCCTTAAACGTCTTTCCCGTCTTTTCTTTCAGAGTTTCCGATACGGTCGTTCCTGATTTTCCGAGCTCATTCAGCATACCGTTCATATAGGTTGTGCTTTCTGCCGTTGCAACGCCGTTCGCTGTCATGATGGCATATCCCGCGCACAGCTCGTCCAGGCTTACTCCGTAGGCGTTTGCTGTCGGAATTACTTTTCCCATTGATGATGCAAGATCAGCAACCGTCGTTTTTCCCAAATTCTGTGTTTGGATCAGCATGTCCGAAACATTCGTTACTTCAGATGCTTTCAATCCATACGCATTCATGATGGTTGTAAGCACATCCAGCGCCGCTCCCGCATCCGCGAAGCCTGCTTTTGCCAATTTTGTTGAATTCGAAACGAAATTGACTGCATCGCCTGTTTTCTGTCCTGCTGAAATAGAATCATAGACATTCTGTGCAATTTCTTCCGATGAGATTCCTGTCTGATTGGAAAGATCCAAGATCGCCTTTTGCATTTCGTCCATTGGGACTTCCGTTGCGTCAGCAATCGTCGAAACTTTTGCCATCGAATCCTCAAAATCCATAGCCATTTTGGCAGACGCCGCTCCGGCCGCAAGAATCGGAGCGGTCACCTTTTTCGTCATTCCGCTTCCCGCGTCCTTGACCTTTTCCCCTGCTTTCTGGACTTTTTCTGTATATTCCTCAATTGATGCTTTTCCGAATTTCAGCTGCTCGTTTACTTCTTTCAGACGGCTCTTGTATTCATTTAGCGACGCTTCCGCCTCATTCAGCGCGGCTTTCTTTTCCTCGATCGCCTTTTTGTTGTCGCCCTCGGCATTTTCCAACAGTTTCAGTTCTTCTTTTACGAGACCGACTTTTTTCTGGTACGTCTCGCCCTGCTCCGTCAGATACTTCTGCTCATCTTTTAATTTTTTCGCAGATGAGGTGTTTTTGTCCCACTGGCTCTTCATCAGCTTGAATGAGGATTCATTCTTTTTTGCGGACGCATCCAGCGTGCTGATGGAGTCATCCAGTTTTTTCATGTTCTCTTCCAAAACCGCGGAGCCGCTCTTGATTTCCTGGTTTACTTCTTTCAGGCCTTTCTGGTACTGGGCAAGTGTTGTCTCTGCCTGGGAAAGCTGTTTTTTCTTCTGGGAGATCGCTTTCTCGTTTTTGTTCTCTGCTCCCTCCAGTTCAGAAAGCTCTCTTCTCAGGACCTCCACTTTTTCGTTATATGTTTCGGTCTGTTTCTGCAGGTATTTCTGTCTGTCGGTCAGTTTCTCCATGGCCGTTGTGCTGTCATCCCAGGCGATTCTCGCACGTTTAAACTCTTCCCGGTTACCCTGTACGGCTTCCGAAATCTGTTTCAGGCTTTTCTGAAAATCTACCGTACCGTCCGTTTTGAACGATAAACCGACCCGCTTCATATCATCCGCCATACAGCTCACCTACTTTCTTTCTCTCCCAAAATTTTTCATACATTTCGTTAAAAAAGATGGGGTCGCAATTAAAAAATTCTTCCTCGCTCATCCCCATCTCCGCGGCGCAGATCCGGTATTCCGCCCAGTCTACGTCAAGCCCTTCGCCATCTGCTGGCGTGCTCGTTTTTTTTTAGCATACTCGTCACATCTGGCCGAAAATCCCTCCAGCAGCACGCGGATCTGTTCATCGTCCATCGGCACCAGCTGCAGTGCCTCGTCAAACGTCACCGTTTTTCCGTTGCTTCGCAGGATTGCGTACACGGACGCGGCCGCAAGATCCATTTTTTCCGGATCTGTCAGTTTTTCCTGCTTCTTTTTGGCCAGCTTGTAAAATTTCGGCATTTTCTGCAGATAATAGAGTGTGCCAAAATTAACATTGACGGGCAGCCGGGTGCCGTCCGTCAAATCTACAATATAATCTTTCATGTTTCTCCTTATCCGGCTACTGCCGTTGTCAGATCGTCATCCTTGAGGATTGGTTTCGAGAAGAACTTTTCTTCTGTCAGCCCCTCCGGGAATGCTTTCATGCTGGAATCCAGCGATACTTTAATATTTTCTTTTGCGTCGAATGGGTACGCAACGATCGTTACTGTATCTGTCTGCACGGAAAACGTTTCCTCACCTGTTGCCGCATCATCTGTGTTTGCTGTAAGCTTACATTTCGGATACCAATCATATCTCTCTGAGCCGTCCTTGTTTTTGACCACTTTTCCATACGCAAAAAACGGACGAATGCTCTTTCCTCCGGACAGAATGAGGCCGTTTTTCGTCACCTCATCCCCTCTCGCTTTTGCAAGCGTATCTGCCGGGAACGCCACTACCTCGACTTCGATGTTCGTTGATGGCTGGCGGGTGTCTGTATCGTAGATTTTCCCGGAAGCATATACATCCGTTGTCCCTGTGTTCTCTGTTACTTTTACGCTTTTTACAACTTCGGTTTTCTCCACGCTTTCCTCAAACGTTTCTGTCCACTGTCCATTTTCGTCCGGCGTATTGAAACACACATACTGTGCTCCCACTGTTTCTTTCAGCGGTGGTTTTCTCGTTTTGATTGACATATTTTTTTCCTTTCTACCTGAACAATCTCTGCAGTATCAGGTTATAATATTTATTCGAATCTTTCTTGAACAGCCCGCGCAGGTGCGGCTGTGCATTCATTTTCAATGTTCCGGCTTCTACCATCGGACCGTAATATTTTCCCCATCCGACCTCTACTTCCCCGTTTTTTCCTTTTCTGGCCGAAACGGTGTCCAGTAGATGGGCGTATCCAGACTTTCGAATCTGTGATCTCGGTTTTGGCAGCGCCCGCACATCTCTGGCCAGCTGCTCCGCGCCATCCATCATGGCTGCTTCAATTCTGCTCTGTTCGAATTTCTCCTGATATTCCTGAATGATCTTCTGAAATTCGTTCATGCCGGCGGAATAGAAATCGTCCTCATTCATACTGTTACCTCAACGGAAAAATAAGAATGAAAGACCTTATCTTCCTGCACGTACTCGTGATAGATGGTAGGATGGAACCCGACTTCTCTGAGTTTTTCTCTCAGTTCCATCAGTTTTTCATTCCGCGGCGTACGAGAATAGAAGCTAATCTGGTATGTTTCCACATTTTCGTACTCTTCTCCAGATGCCAGAATATCCTCCCAGATATAGTCCCAATAGACCACACGCGGGTATTTGTTTGTATTTTCCTGGCTTGCGATTCCCTCATTGACCGGGATCTGGAGCGAGTGGAGCAAATCGCTTAATTCCTGTTTTTTCATGCAATCACCTCAATCGTTCGATCTGGCCGCACCAGTGTGAGCTCTGTTTCCGGGAATCCGTCCTTGTTTATGATGTGCGCTGCATTATAGACTCGGTGCTGCGTTCCCTCGATGACACACACACAGTCACTGTCAATTTTCTTGTACTGCGGGATCCGTATTTTCATCGTAATTTCCCGTCCGCTCTGACTCAGTGCGTATCTAGTATGATCATACACGGATATTTCGTTATACCAGATTGTCATATGCTGATTTTCCAAAATGTCTTCCGGAAAATCTTTGGTTTCGTCTGTTTTGATTCTATAGAGTTCAAAGCAGCCGCTTGTGTACACCGGCAGGCTCATGACGGCACCTCGCTTTCCAGCTGCCATGATAAGATAATTGCAGCATAGTTCTGCTCCCACTCGTACGTTTTATGATTATATGCATAGTACACATAATTTTTCAGCAGACTCCGAAACGTATCATCCGTTTCCAGGTTTCTTCCTGGGTTGAGTGTATCGAGACGGTGTTTTCCCTCTTTCAGATACCGAAGCAGGGACTCATCCGGGAAATACGGCGGAATCTGAAATTCCTGCCGCACTTCCTCAATCATTTCTTCCAGCATTCCGCCTTACCTCCTTATTCTCCTGTTTGCTCTTCTGCCTGCGCGGTTGTCTGTGGGACCGTTACCTGCTGAACCGGCAGCACGTACTCTTCCAGTTTCGTTACATCAAATACTACAGCGCAATCATCATCCACCGCGCGTCCGTTCGCATAGCATTTTCCGACGATAACGTCTGCATCATCCATTGCTTTTGTCTGGTCATAAGTGTTCAGCTCCACGCCAGATGCTCCCATCGTGTAGACACCTGCCATGGTAAAAATGCCTTTTCCTTTCGGTACATTCGCATCCGGAATCTTTTCGAGGCTCATAAACGAGGTGTTTCTGTATCCTCCCGTGAGACTTTCTCCATACAGCGCCGGGTCCACATATTCCGCCTCATCGCTCGGATTACACAGTAAATACAGCGTTCCGATTTCTCTCTTTCCGTCTTTGCTCAGTGTCTTTCTTACTGGAGCAAGTCCTTTCGGGCTGAATTTGGTTACCGTGTTCATTACCGTTTTCGCCTGCGCGGTTCCGTCCGCTTTGAAGCTCGCGATCTTATTCATGATTCCTACAGGACCCGTTTTTCCGTTTCCATCCAGATATCCTTTTACCAGACCGTCCTGCATTGCCTCCGCAAGAATTGCCGTAAAATATTTGTCCACAAATGGCAGCGCAAGATCCCGAATTGCTTTCGGAATCACAAGATATACTGTCAGTTTTTTCACTTCCAGGTCAAGAGTTTCAAAACTTGCGTTCAGCTCTCCTTTGATGGCATCTGTCAAGTCCCCCCATACTGCAGTCCCGGAATGTTCACCAACCAGCCATTTTTTCACATTTGCCGGGGCAAATTTTACCAGGCTCAGAATTTTACTTGCCTTTTTCACATCATCCAGCGTTCTGTCGATGATTTCATCCGGAATAATGTCGATCTGCTTTGCAGTGATTGCCTGTTTCACATCTTTCAGCCCCTCGTAGAACTGTTTTTCCTTGTCTGACAGATTGTGAAGGTTCAGGCGTTTTCTGTATTCCTCATCGTGAGCCGCGCGGGCGTTCTGCTCCACCAGCTGATTGATGAGTTCTTTGTTTTTCTCCTCCACGATCATAGCTGCAGCCTGATAGATCGCCTCTACCTTATCGTCTGCATCTTCCATCATCTTCATTACTTTCTGTTTCAGCTCTGCCTCTGTGATTTTATCGATGTTCATTTTTTTCTCCTTTCTGAAAGAAAGCGTCAAATCCGCTTTTCTGTTTTTGCGCCGGCGCAACGGCCCGCATGAACTTTTTAACCTCCGCATCCAGGAATGTGCGATTGTTCAGCTGTTTGATCAGCTGTTCATTTTCTGCGAGAAGCTGTTCTGTCCGCGGCTCCTCCTTCTGCTCCACGCCGATTTTATCAATCAGTCCGCACTCCAAGGCTTTCTGCGGCGTGAGCACGGTCTCTGCATCCATCATGGCTCTCAGTTCTGCCTCATCGATGGTCGCACGGCGCATCATCAGCTGCACACAGGATTCCATACACACGTCCAGCTTGTCCGCCTCTTCCCGGAGCTGTTTTGCATTTCCTGTGACGCTGGCCCACATGTTGTGGATAATCGCGCTTGTGCCGTATCCCATGATTCGCTCATCGCACCCCTGCAGAATTGTAAACGCGATTGAATGGCATACGCCGTCCACGATTCCCACTTTGTGTGCCTTGCTCTCCTGCAGCAGGTTGTAGATGGCCGTTCCTTCCGAAACCGATCCGCCGTAGGAATTAATATGCAGTTCAATTTCTTCCCCATCCGGCACCGCTTCCAGGAGCTTCTGGAAATGTGCCGCGGATGTCTCCGACTCGTCATAGTCCCAGGTTTCCCAGTTCCACTCTCCATATTTCGAGATATCGTCATACAGAAAGATCTTGTGCACGTTGCCATCCACCTGCTGGCAGTAATGCATCTCTTTTCTTTTCATGGTTTTCTCCTTCCCTTGTTATTTGCTGTTTCACCCATCAGCTGGGAGATTTACTCTGTGTTTCCCGTGACCGCGCTTTCGTCCGCGGTATAGTTCTTTGTCACCATTCGGCTTCGGCTGAATTCTGTATTCAGTGCTTCCCAGCCGATGGATTCCCGCAGCTCATCCAGGTTGAAGCCGATGCTCCGCAGGGTACTCATGCCGGTTGCGCACTCGATCAGGTCGCGGTGCTTGAATCTTGACAGATCCACCCAAATTTTCTCGTCTTTTTCATAACTTTCTTTTCCGACAAGTTTTGCGTTGAATGAATCGTTCAGAATTTCGGCAATCGGTGAAACTGCGTAGGTGATGAACTCGTTTGTGCTGTCCGCTTTTTCTGTGATTTCTCCCAGGAATACCGCCATTGGGATGTTAAATGCCATTGCGGTGTCCTTAAAAATTTCTTTCGCAAACTTTACAACGTCCTCACTTGCCCCTCCGGCCTTAATTTCAATCTGGTTGATATCAATTCCGGCACTCGTGATGATAGTTGACGGTTCATCACTCAGCAACGTCTCCTGCAGCTTCTCTTTGTATTGATCTTTTGTCAGCGTTTTCACGTTTCCATTCTCATCTTTTGTCGCAATGATGGAATTTGTCGCGTCAAAATGGAGCTTGAATTTCGGCGTATTAACATACGTCTGCATCGTGCAGACCGCGTTCGCCAGCTTATTGTACTTTTTCGCAATATTCCCAAGGTGTGCACTGAGCCGGTCATTTCGCAGCCGCAAGTGCAGCACCTGATCCGCCGTCAGGTACATGTCCAGCGTCATCGTTCTTCCGTTGCAGCTGATCGTGATATCGCTGTAGATCTGCGGTAAGATTACACTGTCATTCAGTGTCCAGGAATCCGCAAGAAAGTATTGCTCACCCACTCTGCAGATTAACGCTTCTTTTTTCGTCAGCAGTTTGTGGATTGCCGCACGCCAGAAATCCGTTCCGGTTTCATTTGCATTCGGCCGCACGTTCAGCCGCCAATAGACGTCATCTTTTGCCCGTCTTGTTCCTTTTTTGTCTTTCCTCTGGACTACAATTTCCGATTTTGCAATCGCATCCGCAATCATACCAATTGCTTTCTCTTTTGCGAACTCATATAACTGCAGCTGCTGTGTGGTCGATGTTATGATTTCGAGCAGAGACTCTTCTTTTTCTGCTCTTTTGAAAAACCAATCAAACATAGATAACCGTCTCCTTTATCTCGTCCTTCGAAAACATCGCCGCCACGAAAGCCATAAATCCATCGTTTTTTCTTAACTTCGGTTCTATTTTTCCGTACATCTTGTTTCCGTATTTGTCCGTGCTCACTTTCGTATTGTTTGTGTACCATCGCATGATGGATGACGGACCATAATTTATTTTTCCTTCTGCAAACAGCCTTTCAATCTCCGGAGCAATGATGGCACACGCCGATCCGATTCTTCGCACCAGTCTTACCAGTCCCGCCGGATTCTGTTTGCTTTCGATCGTTATTCCAGCTTCTTCGAATTTTGCTTTAAACATCTGGTAGCGGTAGGTGTCCATTGTGATCTTCTGCACAACATATTCATTCATCTTCTCAACACACCATCGAATGATGGCGTCAATCGGGATCGTCGGACCATCCACCACCTCAAAGTCCTCAAATTCCGGCTGTCCGAAATTGTTCAGCGGAAATTTGATTTTCTCCAAAAACGGTGAATCTTTGCAGATCCATGTGTGCTGCCGCCAGATGAACTCCTCTCCGTCCTGCGTCAGCACTCCGGCCGATGCAAAGTCTCGAATGTCGGCATAGTCCAACGCCAGAATCGCAAGTTTGCCTTTCGTGTCCGCTGTTTTTCTCGGTGTTTTCCGTTCGATATCGTCATAACAGCACCGCAGAATGTTGTTCCATGATGTTACTGTTTCTTCTTCATTCCGCGCCGGCAGATTGAACCGTTTGGTCATCAACTCCGGAAGTTTGCTCGGAAGCTTCTGTGCTTCCAGATAATCTTTCATGATCTGCGTTTCCAAAATTGGCATATATTCCAGCGACGGATTGGCCTTGTGCCAGGCTTCCGGAAGATCTTTTTCTTCTTTCGCATCCAGCTTGCAGACGAACGGAAAATATCCGAGCGGATTTTCACCCGTCCTCAGAATCTCTTCTATCATCGTCAGAATTTCATCCAGCGGTCCATCTCTTACATATCCGTTTGTGGTAATGATAAATTCCCGCGGATGCTTTACTTTTCCAAGTGCGCTTTCGAATACATTGATCTGCTCGTAATTCTCGTAGGCGTGTATCTCATTCAAAATCAGGCATCCAGGCCGTTTTCCATCTTTTGTCTCTGCCCTGCTCGTGTTGTATTTCAACTCCGATCCGGTCTTGAGATTCGTGATCAGCTCTTTTGTGACGCTGAATTTTCCCTTGAACTTCTTTTTTTTGCATACGTTGTAAGCAACCTTGAAAGTTTCATTCGCCTGATCTTCTGCATTTGCCACGATTTCTATGTGATAATTTTCAACGCCGTACAATGGCGTCTGAAAGAAATTCGCTAGCGGTACGATAAATCCATCCTTTCCGTTTCCTCTTCCCATCATCACAATGAATTTTTGAAATAGCGGCATATCGTTCACGTACATAAACACGAACGCATAGATGAATTTCTGATACGGAAAAAGCGGGTAATAATTATTCTCGCAATACTGCAGACATTTTCTGTAGGTTTCTTCGTCAAAAAAAACATCGTCTCGCCTTAACGTCGGGAGTACGATGTTTTTGATCAGCAGCTGTCTTTCTTTGTTGATCCATTCCGGATGGGCTTTCGCGTAGGCAAGATAGTCGTCAATTTCTTTACAGGTAACCATCTGCCTCAGACTCATTCGAGATCTGGTCTCTCAGACCAAGATCACTCAAAATTTTTAACATAATTGCCGTGGTTTTCTGCAGATTCTGCACAGATTCATTCGTTTTTTCCACCTTAATTCCGTTTCCGTTCATGGCTTCATAACGGATTCCACGCTTTTTGATATCCTGGATCAGATCCTTTTTCAACTTCCAGTAATGCATATAATCTTCTACCAGATCTCCGTAAAAATCCGCTGTTTTTCCCTGTAATCTCAACTGCTCCAGCAGCGACTCCTTAACATCTTTCTGTGACATCTGCTCACCACCCTTCTGTTTTTTCCCACTTCACCCGAACCGGTTACCCCCACCCCTTTCACGCGAGAATCTGAAAAATCTGAACAGTCATGCCCCTTCCTACCCGTTCTACCCCGGCCAAAAATCGCCGAGAATTACCCCGGGGGGATGGTCACCACTGCTCCGGCGCGATCACTCGGCGCTTCGGAATGAATTTCCGTTCGACATGTCTGCCATGCCGCTCATTGTGACACTGTGTGCACAGGCTCACCAGGTTCTCATCATCCAGCGCCAGCTCCGGATGCTCTTTCAGCTCCATGATATGATGGACCTGTGTTGCCCTCCGGATCTTTGCATCCATCGCCGGCAGCCTCACATCTTTTTCTTTTGCTTCCTGCAGTCTCTTTCTGCAGTCCTGGCATTCGTACCGATCTCTTCGCAGAATGGCCAGGCGTTTGTGTTTCCACTTTTCGGAATTGTAGAATTCCTTTGCTTCTTTATCTGTCATGTTTCCCCCATAAGAAAATCCCCACATTTCTGCAGGGATTTTCTGTGACAAGGTGTGATCAATTTTTGAACTGGAGAATCGGTTTTCCTTTTCCCGTTTCTCTTCTTTTACACTATATCACATATGCAGTATGACATTCTATGACATCTTAAAATTTCCCAACGCCTTTTTATGTATCCTCTGCACATGTTCCGGACTATATCCCATCCGCTCGGCAATCTGCTCCCACCGGAGCCAATGGATGTATCGTAATCTTAACACCGTCTTTTCCGTCTCATCCTGCATCTGTTCGATTTTCTGCGTGATCTCTCTCCGGATGCTGATCCGCTTCTCCATCTGTTCTTTCAGATCCGCCAGCAGCCCGTCCAACTGCGCCGCATATTCCGACAGATCTCCACAACTGCTCCCGTGCGGCATCCCGTCCTGAATCAGCATGGGGTACATCTTATCCATTCTCAGCTCATCAATCTCCTGCTGGATCGCCTTTTCCGCAAGCACTGCACTGTGATATCTTTTGAGATATTCCTTTTTCTTTTCGTTCTCATCTCTGTTCTGCTCCATCGGTCTCACCTCCTCTTACCATTCGGCTTTTACCACAATTCTATTAGCTTCACTTCCGGAACCGGCACGTCTTTTTCTCGTAATTTGTCACTGATCATTTTTAATATTTTTGCCTGCTCCCATACATACGCATATCCGAACCGGTTATCATCCGTGTACCGCCACGCACTATCTCTCGTTATTCTTATTGTTTCTTTTTCGTTAATCAATATTTTGATTACATTTGCCAGTGTTTTTCCCGTTCTTCTCCCTTCGACCAGCCACGCAGGAATCTCTGATAATGCGTACTGTTTCTGTCTCTGATCAAGCTTAATATCCAGCGCCGCCTGTATCAGTTTCAACATAGCCAGCTTTCTTCTCCATTCATCTACGTCATCCAGCCTCAGCAGCATTTCCCGAACTATATCTTTCATTCTTTCTTCCGTTCCACCTTCTTCTGTGCAAAATCCCCTTTCTGTTTTCTGTTTTGTTTTCGTATTTTCAAGCGTCAACACCATGCTTTCCTGCTCCCTCCATGATGTTCTCAACTCCGCAGATATTTCCGGCTTATCTACAATTTCTTTCTGAATCACTTCCCAAATTCCCATAGTCCATATTCCTTTCTATTTTTGTATGCTCATCGCAGCTTGAATCATCTGCATTGCCAGAATAAAATCCAACATTCCTAGGATCTGATCTTCTTTTGACGGAACGTATTCCTTATTTCCGTCACGATCCGCAATCGTCACAGTCCTTTTTAATCCCAAACCCACTTCTACTACCGCAAAAATTATCATAAGCGTTTTTGCAACTGCTCGCATCTTATTCCTCCCACTTCAGTCGTTGACCGCAGTACGGACAGTAGTTCTGAGTCTCAAATACATCACATCCGCAGTTTTCGCACTCGTAAGCCGTAATTCCGTTCCAATCCTGTATTTCCTTCGGTTCTGTCGGAGTATTCTTTTCTGCTGCTTTTGCTGCCTGATCCGGATCCATGCCTGAATCCTCGTAGTCTTTCAATTTGCACAGAGCACCGTAGATCTTTTCGCTTACCGTTTTTGTGATTTTATGCCCAGTCCGAAGTTGCTCCCAACTTACACCTCTCAGGTGCCATAATCCTGTTTTACTCTTTTCTGTTAGCCTTACCATGTTTCTCGCTCCATTCTCTTAAGTATTCCATCTGTTCTTCATCCTCCCGCGGATCCTTTGTGTGTTCTGGTCGGTTCAGTAGCCACGCGGTGCCGCCTAACATAACCGCGCACAGCGCCAAAATTCCAATAATCGTTTCCATTTCCCCTTATCCTTTCTTCAAAATTTCAATTCTTACACGATCCCATTCTTCCATCAGTTCCGGCGGATAATTATTTCCCTTTTCAGCATTCCTTTTCCTTCTGCATATTCCGTTATCTCTTGCTACTCTTCCAACTGTAGCTTCTGTCACTCCGGTTCTGGCCGTGATTGCTTTATATTTTTCCCCTTTCTGCAGCATTTCCAGAATCAATTTTTCCATTTCTTCCGGTATTTTTTTCATTCTCTTCTCCTTCTTCCCGGCAGTGTTCACACTTCCGTCGCGAGCTTACCAATGTCCCTTTTATTTTGTGCGCTTTTGGGCATCCCGGATCAACATATACCGCGTATGTTCCAATGCTCTGCACGTGCTTACATTTTTCGTAATCTTCCATTTTTTCTTCCTCACAGATAATTTTTCCCAAAGATCTCCCGGAAACTTAATTCCGGGAAATTCTCTTCGAATGCTTTCTGCCCTTCCGCCTGCAGATATCGGTTCGCTTCTCCCGCCGGATCCTGATGCACTGCTCTGGCTGATGTCCTGTGGCATTCCGGGCAGATATAGACTTTCAGGCCATATTCCTCCGACAGATGCCGATTCGGTCCGCCGAAGATGTGGTGTTCCTCTAACACCGGTTTCCAACCATAATCCCCCCCTCTGGCGCAGAGATAACAGATCCGGCTCTCCTTGTTCTGCAGCAGGCTCTCTCTGTGCTTCTTTCTCTTCTTTTTCGTCTGCGGTTTCGGAAATAACATTTTCTCTCTCCTCTCTGTTACCGGAACGGGATTTCATCTTCAACGCCCTCTGGAATATTCATGAATCCATCATCGTCCGTCTCCGGTTCTGTTTTTCTCTTTGGTGGTCTTGCCGCGCTTGCTCCCTTGCTCTCCACGAACTCCTGCTCCTCTACAACCACATCTGTCGCGTAGACCTTCTGCCCTTCACGATTGGTGTAGCTTCCGGTCTGAATCCGGCCGGTGATGGCGATCTTGATTCCCTTCTGCAGATATTTCTCTGCAAATTCCGCCTGCCGTCCAAACGCTACGCATCCGATGAAGTCCGCAGTCACTCCTCCCTCTTTTTGAAATCGGCGATCCACTGCCAGCGTATAGCGCGCCACCGCACTCTGCTCCGGTCCCTGTGTCCAGCGGACGTCCGGATCTCTGGTTAATCTTCCCATCAGCATCACTTTATTCATTTCTTTTCCCCTTTCTTTATTACCTTTGTATTTTTGATCCGGAACGCTCTTTGCGCTCCCGGCTCCGCATCTGTCTCAAGGATTCCATCGGCTACGAGCTCTTCCATGTGTTTTTTCACCGTTTTTGCAGATATGCTCAGTTCGTCCGCTATCTCTTTGTAGCTCGGCGGATATACATGTTTCGAAATGTATCTGGCGATATATCGGTATATTTCTTCCTTGATCGCCGTACCCTCTCTTCTACAATACATTCACGTCCTCCATTCCATATCCCCGCTCATCGACCTTGCCTTTCAGCCATTCATAGAGACCCTCTCTGTTTCCCAGGATCTCTGCTGTCAGATTTTTATGCAGGTAGTCCGCCACGCCCCACGCGGTCAGCGTATCCAGATACTCTTTTCGCTGCATCGTCTTTCCCAGTACATCAATGCTCTCCGTTCCCGGGTAATCCTCTGGAAGATTCATTTGCCCCGGCATCTGCTCCTCTGTCTCGGTTTGTGCGGTTTCCGTTGCGTTTTGCGTGCTTTCCGCTCCGTTTTCCGCAATTTCCGTCTCACTTTGCACTTTTTCTTCTGGTTTCCGCGGTTCTTCTGATTGCGGTGCCTCATTTTTCTTTTGCTCCGCATTTTGGGACGTCTCTTTTTCTGGCTTTTTCGGTGTCTCCAAAACCGGCTCCGCTTCTGTATTTACAGGGCTTTCCGGCTTTTTAATTTGCGCCGGCGCAATTGGTTTTGTCTCACCTTTTTCCTGCGGCTCTATTTTGGGATGCTCCTCTTCCTGTGTTCGCTGATGCCATTCCGCGCTCTCGAAGATTTTTTTCGTGATTGCGAAAAACTCCGCCCAGCTCATTTTCTGCGGCTGCTGTCCGAACTGCTTGATCTGGATATCGTTCTCATACATCGCCATGTAGTACAGCCCCGCGCGGAACGTTTTGACTCCCGCCGGATTGACGATCTCAACCATTTTCTCCGACTCGCCGTCCGCATAGGCCTCGCTCTGCTCCAACTGTTTTGCAATCGCCGCATTGGCTTCGAAGAATTTCCACACCAGCTTTTCCAGTGAGTCCGCGGCTTCCGGTTTCGGCGTCTCCTTGTTGAAGTGTTTCAGCTCCCGAATATCTGCCTTTGGCATCTCCGGCCGGATCATTTCCATGTCTGCATCCGGCAGGGAAAGCATCTCGGAGAGCTTGCTGCTCCCCATCTGCGCATATTCCGGCCGCAGGCGGTCCGAATAACCGTCGATGCTGAATTTTCGGTTGATGCTCATGAATCTCGAGATCGTCGATGCGCTCAATCCGTATTCTGCTTTAGCGAATTCTGTCACTGTCTCATAGCCATCATTTTTATATAGTTTCTGCTCCTCGATCTTCCGGAGTGTGTAACCGATCCGCACAAAACTCTCCTGCACGCCGATCAAGTCCCGCTTAAGGCTCTCTTTCATCGCAAGCCAGTCATCCAGGGTTAATTGTGTATATTCTTCCATACCTACCTCCTATGCTGTCATTGTCATCACTTCACTGGTTTCTTCCTGCAGAGTTCCGCTTTTCAGCTTTTCCAGATAATTATCCAGCCAGCTCTGAATTTTTTCTTTATCCGGCTTTGTATCCCTTTCTCCATACCACTGCACTATTCTTTTTTGCTCCGGGTTGATTTCGATGGTGATATACGGTGTTTCCGGTTCTTTTTGATATCTCATCATCAGAATATAGCTTTTCCCTTCGTTGTGTTTGCTCAAATAGTTATCTCCTCCCACGCAATGATGGAGAATCCTTCCTTCCATCACGATCTCCGCCGCTGATCGGGCCGGCCTGATGACATACATTGCATCTTCGTAGTAGTATTCTTTTCGCAGGTTCCTGTACTGCTTCTTGATGTTCGGATATTTTTCTTCCGTCTCCCTCAGTCGTTTCTCGACTTCTTCCCGATTTGTCTCCGCAGTCATCTGTGTATGAGCTTCGTCTAAATTTCTTGGCTGCTGGTATACAGAGTTATTCAAGTCATATCCCCGTCTTTCTCGCATTGCCAAATAGTCCAGATACATGATGGCCGTATTTTGTATCTCGTTCATTGCCCTTCCGCAGTTTGTTTCATAAGCACATCCTGCATATTTTTCAATTCGATTCAGCAGTTTTTGAATGGTCATGTAATTCAGCACAAATGCGATGTGTGCAATATCCAACCCCGTTTCCCGCAGATGATTTACCTGCTCCTCCGTCCAATGCTGATCCAGGCTCTTTTCGATCTGCAGAACTCTCAAAAGGCGCGCATCTCCCTTTTCTTCGATAAGCTTTTTTGTACGTTCCCTTCGAATTCCCAGCAACGCATCCAACCTTTTCGCAGATGCATCCACAATAATTCCTGTGCGCCCTTCGTTGATGCCTTTCACAATCTCACTCAGCCCCAATTTTACCAGCATTTCAATCTGCGTCGTTTTCTGATAATTCTGCAGATACCGGATCGGATTTACTTCCTGCGCCTGTGCGGCATATTCTTTTAATTCACTGTAACGAAATATAGTATTTTTCAACTCTTCGTAAGTCTCCGGCATGATCGGCGCCGCTTTGATGTCAATGTTGGCAAGTCCGTATAGATTGCAGTCGTCCCAAAAGTCTTCATTCCGGCACAAGTCATGTTTATGATAGTCGATCTGCACCTTTTTCCCTGGCTCAAAGTAGGCTCTTGCCACCTCTACGCCGGAAAGTTCTTCTGCGGCATTGTACATCTCTGGTCCATCGTTCCCCTTGATGAAGCCCAGTGTCCATGCTTTCTCAATCTCCACGTACCGCAGCACTGCTCCATCTTCTTTGTATCGTTGTCCCAGGAACAGATGGATTTTCTTACTGTATTCACCCTTTATTTTTCCCTGGCACTTGTACGTTCCAACCGCGCCGCACATCGGGCATTTTCCGCTTTTTCCTTCTCGCGGTTCTTCGGTATGCTTCTGAAATTGGCTCTCGTAGGATATGCCATCTCTCCACCGCGCATCCGTTACACCGCCGCACTTGCTGCAGGCGATTTTTGTCCAACTTCCATATTTTTTGTAGTACAGATGATGTTCCTTTTGAAAATAAATTCTGTCCGCATATTCTAAAATTCTTTTTTCCGGAAGTTTTGCGGTATGCGACATCCTGTCTTTCAGTGCTTCCTGTCGGCGCACGAATTTTCGATGTTCTCTGTCAATTCTGGCAGCGGTCGCAAGATCATCCTCGTGCTTGTAGATGTACTGCCACCAGCGCGCCTCGTAGTATACAGGTATTTTTATCTTGCAGAATTTCTTTATTCTTTCCAGATCCTCCGTGCTCTGGAGGACATTTTCTTTTTCTATCTGCTCCCATGTAACAGCTTTTTCTCCCCATATATAATTCCCGTATCCACCATCTTTCTCCACTTTCTGCCGTGTCCACTGCTCTGTTTTGGGAAAATAATTCCAAAACTCCTTTTCTGTAAGGATGATTCGCACCACAGGTACCATTTTGGATTCTTTCTTGTTTTTGTACACCTCCAAAAACAAGTGCTTTTTGTTTCCAACGATCTTAACCGCTGTCACTCCGATGTACTTCACATCTTTTTTCCTGCTGATTTTCTTCAATCCGAGATACGGGATTCTCTCAATTTCTTTTTTTCTCATCTGCTCCGCCTACTTTCCCATATAATATTCCCGGATGATCCGCTTCGCAGTTCCCATCCCCGGAATCCCCAGCGTCACTCTTCCCGCTGTCACGCCGGCGGCTTTCAGAATCTCCTTTTCGATGGGAATCTGGTTCCCGAATGACCATTTCAGCAGCGCGGCAATACAGCCTTTCAGCGATTTTCCTTTTTTTCTGACGCTGTAGGCCATCAGCTCGTTTTCCATACACTGGCTTTTTATATACTCCACCCAGTCCTCCATGATCTCTTTCGGTTGCAGCTCTGCAGACTCAACCTCAATTTTGCCCAGTGCGGCCGTCATTGGATCGCACAGTTCCGGAATTTCTCCCTCGCAGAACAAATCCACGAAAATCTCCGGAATTCCGTTTTCTGTCGCCATGACGCGCAGACTCTCCACGTCTCCCTCGTTGAACAGATTTACTGCCAACTCGTTAATTTCTTTTGCTGATTCCAGCTCTCCAAATCGTTCAAACATCTCATCTTCCTCTTTTCATCTCATCCTGCAGCCAGGCGCTGTATTCATGCCGGCCCGGCGCGATTGTGATCTTGTGGTCTTTTACTTTTTCTGCCAGCTGCTCCCACTCCTGCTGATACTTGATCGGTTCCCCACGCGTATTCCGGAAACCGTTCTGCTCCCATGCCGGGAGTTGATTCTCCAGCATGTTCAGAACCCATTCGTCCGCGGCGTGGATCGTGATTTGACTCGGCTTGTGATACCGGCCAAGCGCCTTGATCAATATCTGCAGTGTGGCTCCGTGCATTGTACTGGTACACTCTCCCGTATCGTGTTTGGTCTTTCCTCCGGGAGCTTCCAGCACATAGCCCCAACTACGGCTTCTTTCTCGTGGATCGTTTGCGCTTAGCTCTATGTAGATGCCGGTCTCCATCGTCCTCTCTCCTCCTTTCCAGGCTGATCAGCGTGTATCGTCGGTATTTATAGCCTGTTTTCGGGTTGATCCCCTCGTAGTAGTCCGCTATATAGTACCCTTTCGGCGGTTTTACTTCTTCTTTCCACCTTTTCAGATATTTTTTCTCCGGATCCGGCAATGGCATGTTCCTGGAATGGTTGTATGACGCTTCTCTCAGTTTCGGTTTTGCCAGCGTTCCGTCCTGCTTCTTCTCTTTTGTGTCTCCGTCTTTTGTCATATATTCAGCCAGCTTCCGAAAAGACGGATCATATAGTCTTTCATTTTGTTTTATGGTTTCGATGTATATCCCACCTTTTTTCCAGGCTTTCTGCAGGATCGCTGCTGTTTCTCCGATCTCGTTAATGATAACGTGTATATGCCACGCTCCTTTGGTTCCTCGTTCTATGTTTCGCATCCAAAAAAGTTCTTCTCCACGTTTTTTATATTCTGCGCGAACCATTCTCCATGCTTTCCCGAAGTCAGTCACCGCCTGTTCCATCGTTTCCGGTCTGTTTTGTACTGCATACGTCAACGTCGCGAAACAGTCTCCCGATCGAAAATACTGCAGCATCCTCCTCTGACAGCTTTTCACCTTCGTTCTTCTGTTGGCTTCTTTCATCTGCTCCGGAGTTGTTTCCCTTTTCTTTTCTCTCTTGCCTCCTGGGCCTCCATATCTCCCGTCGTGGAACTCATCAATATCCAGCACAGTTCCCCCTCGGAGCCTATATACTTTCCTCTTCGTCGCCATCTCATGTGTCCTAACTTTAATCTCTTAATCGAGGTTTAACAGGGGACTTTCTCCCCTTATTTTTTCAATATTTTCTTTGACTTTCGATGCCGATCGTGATAAGATAAATATCGAAAAAACACTTCTAATCCCTGTCCTACATGTTTCTCAGCATGTAGGACGCTTTTTTGTCTTTTCTTCAAGATCTTCATATCTTCCCAGCTTGTCTACCAAGTCTCCGTAAGCAAATACAGAATTCATCTGGCTTTCCAGCCGGAATGTTCCGGCGTGATCCATCCAGATCCGGTACGTTCCGTCTGGATTTTTTACTGTCAATCTTTCTTTTGCCATTTTTTATCACCTCTAAACAACATACTTGCTCCGCAGTTCATCCAAATCGAAAACACCTCGTCCTTATGGCGTGCGAGCCGCTCCTCTTCTTCCTCTTTCCGTTCTGCGATCGTTTCCCAGATCCGCTTGACCGCCCATCCAGCGGCGGCGATTCCGAGACCGGCGGCCATCTGGGACGGTTTCCACTGCTCTACTCCTGCAAAATAAGTCCATGTTCCTGCTACTCCTGCCATAACAGCAATTACGTTCTGTACTTTCAATGTTTCTGCCTCCATTCTTCAAATTTTTCTGTGTCAAAAATGACCGGACTGTTTTTCTTCCGCGGATCAACTTTCCGTGCTACGCCCTCCGGTGCGTACATGATCGCCCGGTTCAGGACTTCTCTTCCGATCAGCGGATTCTCCATTCTCAGCAGCTCCGCTTTTCTCATGTAGCGCGCCGGATACTCGACGCGCATAGGCTCTTTCTTCTTGCTGGCACTGATTACGTATCTCTTTCCTGTCAGGTGCTCCAGCATCTTTGCTGCTTCATCTGTGGTTATCTTTTCCATTCAGATTTCCCCTTTCTTCTTATTTTTCCAGCTTCTGCGATTTTTCTTTCTGTCTCTCGCTCATCGCCGCCGCGGTGTTGATCGTGCCTTCCAAATAGCCGCGCTCTCTTTCGGACATGTGCGGAAGTTTTTCTGTAAGCTTTTCAAGAATTTCTTTTTCTCTTTCTGACATATTCGCCACTCCTTTTCTGTCTTATTTTGCTTTGTGAACGTATTATAACGCATTATCAACGCATTGTCAACGTATTTTTCGCATTTTTTCTTTTAATTTACGTTGACAACGTATTTTGCAGGTGTTATAATATTTTTAGAAACGGAGGTGAGAAAACATTGAACGAACGCATAAAGGAGTTAAGAAAAGCTCTCGGATTATCCCGAGAGGAATTCGCCAATAAATTAGGTTTAAAAAGCAGAGGGAAAATTGAAAATATTGAACTCGGTCGGACCAATCCCGATGAACCTTTTTTAGATTTGATTTGTGCGACATTCAATCTTAATCCTGAATGGCTCCGCACAGGAGATGGCGAAATGTTTGCCGAATTATCTAAGGACGAACAAATTGAAGAATTTATCGGAGATTTGCTTTCTAATGAAGAAGATTCTTTCAAACGCCGCCTGATTTCTGGTTTGGCTGCACTGGATGAAAACGGATGGAGCGTTTTAGAAAATTTCCTTGATTCCATCCAAATAAAAAAGGGCTGAGTTATCTCAGCCCCAAGAGTGCTCGAATATGAATGTAAATCATTCTCAATTGTTTTTGATTTGCATGATCGAGCATCTCAATTATAATTTTTTTGTAGTCCATATGTACGCCCTCCGATCTCTATCCTTATTATATACGAACGTTCGTTCGATTTCAATATCTTTTTTCGAACGTCCCTTTGCTAATAATACGAGATCTTCGGGCGAAAATTAGTATTTTTTGACATTTGTCCGGGTTCCCGGACACTTATTTGTACGGACTGTCGAATAAGTCTGTAATCCGCACTTTCAGGCCTTTGGCTATGGATTCCATCGTGTCGATTCTCGGCATTCTTCCGCTGCAGATATCTTCCAGCGTAGATTTTGGGATTCCAGTCAGTAAGGCCGCCTGGCGGAGCGTCAAATTTCTTTTGTATATGATGTCTTGAATTAATATTTTCATGACATTATAGTTCCCGATATTCGGGAAATTATACTTCCAGAAAGGGGGAATCGTTATGGGTATGCGATTCAAAAAGAGTAAGAAAATTGCTCCAGGCGTCAAACTGAACGTCTCCAATAAGAGCGTTGGTGTTTCTGTTGGCGGGAAAGGTGTTCATCATTCTGTGAGTAGCAGCGGTCGAAAGACAACCACTGTAAGCGCGCCTGGTACCGGACTGAGCTACGTTAAAACTTCCGGTGGAGGATCTCGTAAAAGGAAATCCTCTAAAAAAGCGCAAAGTGGAACCGTCGGATGTGGCACTATCCTGCTCGGCTTCATTCTGTTTTTCCTGATCGTCGGTGTCTTCTCAAGCGGGTTCAGTAGCGGGCGGAAGAAAGCAGCCGAAGCCGCGGCTTCATCCTCTTCCGCAGCTTCATCTTCCACCGTTTCTGCTGTGTCTGAGACCTCAACGCCGACTCCCACAGAAGCGCCCGTGGAAACGAAAGTAATGTACTCCCAGTCATCGCTCAACATTCGAGCCGCTGCAAGCGCGGATGCCGAAAAGCTCGGCACGTTCTCGGCTGGCGACTCTGTTACCGTTATCAGTTCTGAAAACGGTTGGTCTAAGATCGACTACAATGGGACAGAGGCTTACGTGGCAAGTGATTATCTTTCCGATACACAGCCAACCGCTGCTCCCGCCGCTACACAGGCTCCGGCATCGTCCGATCAGCAGGAAACTATGGTATGGGTTTCTGATTCCGGAAAGAAATATCATTCCAAATCAAGCTGCAGCAATATGTCAAATCCGCATCAGATCTCGTTATCCGATGCGCAGGCGCAAGGATACACGCCTTGCAAGAAATGCCATTAAAAAGTAAATAAAAAAATCCGCCCCGGTGCGCCAACACCAAGGCGGGGTTGCATCCAGATAATGGACACAGGTACCATCTGTATATTACCATTTTCTGGAACAGGTGTCAAAACGAACATTCGTTTCCCGATGCCTGTTATTTTTGCACCCTTTTTCAGAAAATGGAGGTATAGAACATGGCAAAAGCAAAATATACACGTCAAAAAAACGGATATTTCCAGGCCCGCGTATGGGACGGCACCTATCAGGGGACCCAGAAACACTATATCACGATCCGATCAAAGAAGAGCAGCAAAGATCTGGAAGAAAAGGTTGCTCAGTACAACAACAAAATCAAAAATATGGAGGCAGTCCGCGATAAACACATCCTGTTTCTGGATTACGCTCACAAGTGGCTTACCGTCTATAAGGCCGAAGCGGCCAACAATACAAAACGAATGTATCTCAACATCATTGAGAAACACATGAGCCAGATGGCGGGTGTGCGGCTCTGTGACGTCCTCCCGATCCACTACCAGATGCTCCTCAACGATGCCGCCGGCAAGAAGCGCACTCAGCAGCAGCTGCTCCTCTGCTTTTCGCAAATTATGCGGACCGCAGTGCATGATCGCCTTTACGCCGCGAATCTCTACGAGGATCTGAAGGACATCATGAAACCGGTCGACTACAAGGCGGATGAGAAGCGTCCGCTGACCGAAAACGAGAAGAAAGCAATGAAAGATGCTGAGTTATCCCCATCTGATCGGATTTTTGTGGATATCTTGTATGCCACCGGATTACGTTGTGGAGAAGTTCTTGCCCTCACTCGATTCGACATTGATTTTGTGGAGAAAACAATCAACGTCAATAAATCAATCGAATTTGACGATGCCGGTCATCCGAGTATCAAGTGCCCAAAGTCTCATAACGGATACCGGCAGGTACCGATCCCGCCGCAGCTCTTCTCCTCTCTCGAGACCTACGTTCGTTTCTGCATGAGAGGAACTCAGCTCTTTTCCATGCGCGGCGGCAAATTGGTGTCTAAATCCTCTTATCGCCGCAAGTGGGATAGAATTATCAAGGCCATGAATGAAGTCGCAGAACAGCCCATATCCGGGCTCACAGCGCACATTTTCCGGCACAATTACTGTACGGCGATGTGCTACCAGATCCCGCGCGTGTCGATCAAGAATATTGCGGCGCTCCTGGGCGACAGCGAGGCCATGGTGCTGCGCGTGTATAATCACATTATGTTGGAGCGCGAGGACACCGCAGGGGCCGTAGAAGCAGCGCTGTATATGTGACACGGAAGTGACACATTTACTTTGTATTACTTTGTTCTACTTTGTCGTACGACCATTTTTTACAATTTCATTTTTGTAACAGAAAAACGGCTGAAAACCCAGTAAAATCAAGGTTTTCAGCCGTTTCCATTTGATGAAGCATCGGGGATTCGAACCCCGGACAACTTGATTAAAAGTCAAGTGCTCTACCGACTGAGCTAATGCTCCGTAAAATATGCCTAGTTCCGGAATCGAACCAGAGACACGAGGATTTTCAGTCCTCTGCTCTACCAACTGAGCTAACTAGGCATAAAATTGCGGGAGTAGGATTTGAACCTACGACCTTCGGGTTATGAGCCCGACGAGCTTCCAGACTGCTCCATCCCGCGATATCCTATTTTTGTACTTGATTTCTCAAGTAAAGCCGATGATCGGACTCGAACCGATAACCTGCTGATTACAAATCAGCTGCTCTGCCAATTGAGCCACATCGGCCGATTGCCTGATTGGCAAGTGGGTGGTGGTGGATTCGAACCACCGAAGCAATTTGCAGCAGATTTACAGTCTGTCCCCTTTGGCCACTCGGGAAACCACCCATAAAAGAATGGGACCTACAGGGCTCGAACCTGTGACCCTCTGCTTGTAAGGCAGATGCTCTCCCAG